>NZ_CP194337.1:3082387-3390626 GCF_051903265.1 Curtobacterium sp. SP.BCo | reverse complement strand
ACCTCGAGCTCGTGGCCTGCGGTTCCTCCGGAGCGTCGATGCCGACGTTCGGCGAGTGGGAGCGCACCGTCCTGGAGCACACCTACGACGACGTCGACTACATCTCCGCCCATGCCTACTACGAGGAGGGGGACGACCTGCCGTCGTTCCTCGCGTCCGGCGTGAACATGGACCACTTCATCAAGACGGTCACGACCGCGGCCGACCACGTCCAGGCGCAGAAGAAGTCCGACAAGCGGATCGACATCTCGTTCGACGAGTGGAACGTCTGGTCGATCTCGAAGTGGAACGAGCAGCAGAAGACCTTCGAGCTGCAGGACTGGCCCGTCGCGCCCCGTCTGCTCGAGGACGTCTACACGGTCGCGGACGCGGTCGTCGTCGGCGGGCTCCTCATCTCGCTGCTCCGCCACGCGGACCGCGTCGCCTCGGCGTCGATCGCGCAGCTCGTCAACGTGATCGGCCCGATCATGACCGAGCCCGGCGGCCCGGCCTGGCGCCAGACGACGTTCTTCCCGTTCTCGCTCACGTCCCGGCTGGCCAACGGCACGTCGCTGCAGGTCAAGGCCTCCGGTGACACCGTCGACGGCGGCAAGTACGGCGAGGTCCCGGTCGTCGACTCCGCGGCCACGGTCTCCGACGACGGTGCGGCGGTGTTCCTCGTGAACCGCCACCCCTCCGAGTCCACCACCGTCACGATCGACCTCGCCGGCCTGACGGTCGACGGCGACGTCCGTGCCGAGGGGATCTGGGACGACGACCTGCACGCCGTGAACGACCTGTCGAACACCGAGCGCGTCGGGCTCCGCACCAACGAGACCGTCCGCCGCGAGGGCGACACCGTCACGATCGAGCTCCCGCCGGTCTCCTGGACCGCCGTGTCGATCGGCTGAGACGCCTCGGCGTGCGCTGCGGCGGGCGTCGAGTGAGCACGGAGGGCGTCGGGCCGCATCGCGGTCCCGGCGCCCTCTGCCGTCCGGTGGCGGACGTCCGGCCGGCGCCCCGAGACTCGCGCTCAGCGACGGATCGCGGACGCCCGCCCGCGAGGACCGTCGCTCACCACGAGTCTCGGCCACGGGCTCCGAACGCGGGTAGTCGGTACCCGAGACTCGGTTCCAGCGACAGATCGTGGTCTCTCGGGCGCGAGGAGTGTCGCCCACCGCGAGTCTCGGCGCACGGCCGGCACGGCCCGCGGGGCCCGCCCGGCACCCTCTGCCGTCCGGCGCGGGGCCGAGGCTCGGCCCGGCGGACAGTTCGCGGCGTCGCGACGGCGGACGTTGTCCGCCCAGCCGAGGCTCGGTGGGCGGTGCGCGGTGCGCGTGCAGGCCGGGAGGCGCGTGACGGGCTGGTGTCGCACCTCCCGCTCGGCGCGGTGCGGGCCGGGAGGCGCGCGGCCGGCTGGTGCTGTGCCTCCCGTCCGGTGGCGGGGCCGAGGCTCGGCCTGGCGGACAGTTCGCGGCGTCGCGACGGCGGTCTCTGTCCGCTCAGCCGAGGCTCGGCACGCCAGCAGGCCGGGACAGCCGAGCCGCCCCGCGCTCAGGCGGGCGGCGGCAGCGTGCAGCGCACCGCGCGCGCACGCCAGGCGATCTCGGCGACGAACGCGGTGGTGTCGGGGCCGAGCGGGTCATCGGCGGCGTCCTCCACGAGGAGGCCGAGCGCGGGGGCGAGCAGGAAGGAGGTCGTGGTG
This sequence comes from Curtobacterium sp. SP.BCo, assembly GCF_051903265.1. GTDB lineage: Bacteria > Actinomycetota > Actinomycetes > Actinomycetales > Microbacteriaceae > Curtobacterium. The sequence goes on along the minus strand of NZ_CP194337.1, from coordinate 3,388,942 downwards.
GTGGTGCCGAACGCGTCGACGGTCGGCACGGCGACGGTGTCCGCGAGTCCGGCGTGCGCCAGGGCCGCGGCGTAGTCCAGGACCGCATCGGCCGCCTCGTCCGAGGTGAGGACTGCAGTGAGGCCGTAGACGATGTTCTTCATGATCCGGACGCCGCGGTGGAGAAGTTGAGGACCGCAGCCGACGGCTCGTCCTCCGGACACACGGAAATGGCGTACACCCGGGGCCGGGACAGCAGACCGGCTCCGGCTGAACGGTACGCCCCGTCGCCTGATCGTGTCAGGCGGGCGGTCAGGGGGGCGGCGCGGTGCTCGAACGCTCCACGAGCCGCACCGGCACGAGGTCGGCGCCGGGCCGCGCGGGAGCCCCTTCGATCTGGGTGAGCAGGTTCGTGACGGCCCGGCGTCCGACCTCGTCGAAGGACTGGTGCACGGTGGTCAGCGGCGGCCAGAACGAGTCGGACTCGGGGGAGTCGTCGAAGCCCACGACGCTGAGGGTGTCCGGCACGGCGCGGCCGCGTTCGTGCGCGGCACGGAGGACCCCGAGCGCGGTCTGGTCGTTCGCGGCGAACACCGCGGTGATCTCCGGACGGTCGGCGATCGTCAGTCCGGCGCGGTAGCCGGACTCGGCGCTCCAGCCGCCGTGGAAGACCGGTGGCACCGTGCGGCCCGCGGCCTCGAGCGTGGCCTGCCAGGCGGCGAGGCGGCGTGCGGCGGAGTACGAGGTCACGGGGCCGGCGACGTGCCACACCGTCTCGTGCCCGAGGTCGAGCAGGTGCTGCGTGGCCTGCCGTGCCCCGTCGGCCTGGTCGGTGTCGATCGCAGGGTGCTGCGTCGTGCCGGTGGAGTCGACCACGACCATCGGGACGCCGTCGGGGAGCACGACCTCGGCCGTGTCGATGATGTGCGACTCGATGATGATGACGACCCCGTCAACGGCTTGTTCGTGCAGCCGCGAGAAGGCCGAGCGGACCCCTTCCTCGGTGCGGGAGGCCATCGGCAGCAGCGTGATGGTGAAGTCCGCGGCGCCGGCTGCGTCGGCGATCGCCTCGAGCGTGCGCATGTTGCCGTAGGACGCCAGCGTGAACATGATCACGCCGATGGTCCGGAAGCGCCCCGACCGCAGGGCTCGGGCTGCCCGGTTCGGGCGGTAGCCGAGGTCGTCCATCGCGCGCTGCACCCGGTCGCGGGTGTCCGGCGAGACGTTGTCGAACCCGCGGGCGACCCGGGAGACGGTCTGCATGGAGACGCCGGCCGCCTCGGCCACGGCGGCCATCGAGGGCGAGCGGCGGGCAGCGGCGGCAGCCGACAGCCGGGCGGCGGCCGCGGCCGACAGTTCGGTCGTCACGATGCCCTCCGGTTCCGGGCGATCTGCCCTGCAGTCCCCAGACGGTAGCGCATGTTGACGTTGCCATGCTATCGTCGCGTCGTTCGATGTTGACGTCAACATCGACGACCCGAACGCAGCACGACAAGGGAGTCACATGAGCACGCTCGAAGCGCGCGCAGCCGGAGCCACCGCTCCGACGTCGCCACCGCGCCGCCGCGCCAAGCCGCGCGGGCGGTACACCGGATGGCTCTTCGTCGGCCCGTTCGTCGTCGTCCTGGTCGCCATGCTCATCGTCCCCATCGGCTACGCGCTCTGGCTCAGCCTGTTCCGCGACCAGCTCATCGGCGGCAACCAGTTCGTCTGGTTCGCCAACTACGTCCAGCTGTTCCAGGACGCCAAGTTCTGGTCCGGCCTCGGCCGGGTCGCCCTGTTCCTCCTCGTGCAGGTCCCGATCATGCTCGGTCTCGCGCTCGTCGCCGCCCTCGCGCTCGACAGCGCCCGGCTCTGGGGGACGTCGTTCTTCCGCATCGCGGTGTTCCTGCCGTACGCGGTCCCCGGCGTCGTCGCGGCGCTCATCTGGGGCTTCATCTACGGCAACCAGTTCGGCCTCACCGGCGCCGCGAACAGTGCACTCGGCATCGACCTGCTGCAGCCGTTCAGTCCTGACTGGGTGCTCACGTCGATCGGCAACGTGGTCACGTGGGAGTTCCTCGGCTACAACATGCTGATCTTCTACGCCGCACTCCGCGTCGTCCCCGCCGACCTGTACGAGGCCGCCGAGCTCGACGGTGCCGGCCCCCTCCGCACGGTGTTCTCGATCAAGCTCCCCGCCCTCCGCGGCCCGATGGTGATCGCCACGATCTTCTCGATCATCGGCAGCTTCCAGCTCTTCAACGAGCCGAACCTGCTGAAGACCCTCGCCCCGAACGTCATCGGCAGCGCCTTCACCCCGAACATGTACGCCTACTCGCTGTCGTTCAGCGGCCAGCAGTTCAACTACTCCGCCACCGTCGCCATCGTCATGGGGGTCATCACCGCCGTGATCGCCTACGTCGTCCAGGTCCGCGGAACCCGCCAGGAGAACCGATGAGCACCATGCAGCAGCCCGTCGCCGGCGCGACCACCCCCGCCACGGTCACCGAGGCAACCACGACGCAACGCGACCCGCGCGACCGGGCGGGCCGCGCCTCCAGGCCGAACAGACGGACCCGCAGGCCGGTCGACGGACGCAAGGTCAAGCGCTCCGGTCTCCTGACCGCGGTGATGGTCGTCTTCGTCGTCTACTCGTTCGCGCCGTTGTTCTACCTGCTCGTGAACAGCACGAAGACGCAGTCCTCGCTGCTGAGCACCTTCGGTCTGTGGTTCGGCGGGAAGTTCAACCTCTGGCAGAACATCGTCGACACGCTCACCTACAACGACGGCATCTTCGTGCAGTGGCTCGGCAACACGCTGCTCTACGTCGTCGTCGGGGCCGGCGGTGCGACCCTGCTCGCCACCGTCGCGGGCTACGGCATGGCGAAGTTCCAGTTCGTCGGGCGTCGCGCGGTCTTCGCCGTGGTCCTCGGTGCGATCGCCGTCCCGGGCACCGCACTCGCCGTCCCGACGTTCCTGCTGTTCTCGCAGTTCGGCCTGACGAACACCCCGTGGGCGATCATCCTGCCCTCGCTCATCAGCCCGTTCGGCATGTACCTGATCTGGACCTACGCGGTCGACGCGATCCCGGCCGAGCTCCTCGAGGCCGCCCGCATGGACGGCGCCGGCGAGTTCCGGATCTTCTTCACGATCGCGCTCCGCCTGCTCGCACCCGGTGTCGTCACCGTCCTGCTGTTCGCGGTCGTCGCCACCTGGAACAACTACTTCCTGCCGCTCATCATGCTGAGCGACCCGAAGTGGTACCCGCTGACCGTCGGCCTGAACCAGTGGAACGCGCAGGCCACCGGCTCCGGCGCGCAGCCGATCTACAACCTCGTCGTCACGGGATCGCTCCTCACGATCATCCCGATCGTGGTCGCGTTCCTGTTCCTCCAGCGCTTCTGGCAGTCCGGCCTCGCGGCCGGCTCCGTCAAGGCCTGACCCACCGGACGGGAGGCACGGGGCACCCCCGCCACGCGCCTCCCGGCCGATACGCAGCAGCACCACCGCACCACCCCCAACACGAAGAAGTGAAAGGCACCCGAATGCACAAGCGCATCCGGCGCGGGCTCAGCGCCCTCGCCATCGGCGTCACCGCCGCCATCGCCCTGGCGGCCTGCGCCTCCGGCGGATCCTCGTCCGGCGGATCGTCCGACGACATCGACAAGGCCCTCGAGCAGGGCGGCACGCTCACCTACTGGTCGTGGACCCCCTCCGCGAAGGACCAGGTCGCCGCGTTCGAGAAGGCCTACCCCAAGGTGAAGGTCAAGCTCGTCAACGCCGGCACCGGCGCCGACCAGTACACGAAGCTGCAGAACACGATCAAGGCCGGCTCGGGCGCTCCCGACGTCGCGCAGGTCGAGTACTACGCACTCCCGCAGTTCGCCCTGTCCGACTCGCTGCTCGACCTGTCGTCGTACGGCTTCGGCTCGCTCGAGGACAAGTTCGCGAAGAGCACCTGGAGCTCCGTCTCGATGGACGGCAAGATCTACGGCCTGCCGCAGGACTCCGGCCCCATGGCGCTGTTCTACAACAAGACGGTGTTCGACAAGTACGGCATCGCGGTGCCGAAGACGTGGGACGAGTACGTCGCCGCGGCGAAGAAGCTCCACGAGGCCGACCCGAAGGCCTACATCGCGGCGGACTCCGGCGACGCCGGCTTCACCACGAGCATGATCGCCCAGGCCGGTGGCACCCCGTTCACCACGAAGGGCGACGACGTCACGATCAACCTCGCCGACGAGGGCACGAAGAAGTGGACGAAGACCTGGGACCAGCTCGTCGAGCAGGGGCTCCTGTCGAAGACCGTCGGCTGGAGCGACGACTGGTACAAGCAGCTCGGCAACGGCCAGATCGCCACGCTGATCACCGGCGCCTGGATGCCCGGCAACCTCGAGGCGAGCGTCGCCGACGCGTCCGGTGACTGGCGCGTCGCCCCGATGCCGACCTACGACGGCGGCACCGCACAGACCGCGAACAACGGCGGCAGCGCCGAGGCGGTCATGAAGCAGACGAAGAACCCGGCCCTCGCGGCGGGCTTCCTCAAGTGGCTGAACTCGTCCAAGGAGTCCACGAAGGTCTTCATGGAGTCCGGTGGCTTCCCCTCGACCACGGCCGACCTCGACTCTGCGGCGTTCCTCGACGAGAAGCCGTCCTACTTCGGTGGACAGCAGATCAACAAGGTGCTCGTCGACGCGTCGAAGTCCTCGGACAACGACTTCACGTACCTGCCGTACCAGGTGTACGCGAACAGCGTCTACGCGGACACCGTCGGGCAGTCGTACGAGAACGGCACCTCGCTCGAGTCGGGTCTCGCGGCCTGGCAGAAGGCCCTCGCCAAGTACGGCAAGGACCAGGGCTTCACGGTCTCGACCAAGTAGCACCGGCACCAACTCCCCGGGGTCGTGCGGACACGTTCCGCACGGCCCCGCTGTCTGAAAGAGTCATCTCATGCGCTTCGCCATCGGCGACACCGACTTCCTGCTCGACGGCGAGCCGCACCGGATCCTGTCCGGCGCGATCCACTACTTCCGCGTGCACCCGGACCTCTGGGCCGACCGGATCCGCAAGGCGAAGCTGATGGGGCTCAACACCATCGAGACGTACGTGGCCTGGAACGCGCACGCACCCGCGCCCGACGTCTTCGACCTGACCGGGGGCCTCGACCTCGGCCGGTTCCTCGACCTCGTCCACGCCGAGGGCATGCACGCCATCGTCCGCCCCGGGCCGTACATCTGCGCCGAGTGGACGAACGGGGGCCTGCCGTACTGGCTGTTCGCCGACGGCACCGTGGGTGTCCGCCGCGACGAGCCCGGGTTCCTCGCCGCGGTGCAGGACTACCTGGGACACCTGGCGCCGGTCCTCGTCCCGCGCCAGATCGACGACGGCGGACCGATCGTCCTCGTGCAGGTCGAGAACGAGTACGGCGCGTACGGATCCGACCCGGTCTACCTGACGAAGCTCGAGCAGATGCACCGGTCGATCGGGCTGACGGTGCCCTTCACGAGCGTCGACCAGCCGATGGGCACCATGCTCGAGGACGGCTCGCTGCCGTCGCTGCACAAGACCGGGTCGTTCGGGTCCCGCTCGACGGAACGACTCGCACGGCTGCGTCAGGCCCAGCCGACCGGCCCCCTGATGTGCTCGGAGTTCTGGGACGGCTGGTTCGACAGCTGGGGTGAGCACCACCACACCACCCCGGCCGCCGCCTCGGCCGCGGACCTGGACGACCTGCTCGCCGCCGGCGGCTCGGTCAACGTCTACATGTTCCACGGCGGCACCAACTTCGGCTTCACGAACGGTGCGAACGACAAGGGCGTGTACCGGCCGATCGCGACGTCGTACGACTACGACGCCCCGCTCGACGAAGCCGGCCGGCCCACGCCGAAGTTCCACGCGTTCCGTGCGGTCATCGAGCGCTACGCGCCCGTCCCGCCGCTGCCCGCGTCGATGGAGCCCGGTGGATCGGGCCGCCTCCCCGTGGAAGGGTCCGGTGCCGGCCTGGAGGCGCGGGTCGCCCCCGCCACGGACGTCGCGGTCCGCCTCGACCGCGTCGCGTCCCTGCGCTCCCTGCTGCCCGCGCTCACCGACTGGTCGACGCACGACACCCCGCCGACGTTCGACGCGCTCGGGGTCGCCTCCGGCTTCGTCCTGTACCGGACCGAGGTCGACCTGCCGTCCGGCGGCGTGCTCACCGTCGGCGAGGAGGTCCGCGACCGCGCCGTCGTCAGCGTGGACGGGATCGTCGTCGGCGTCCTGGAGCGGGAGCACCACGACCGCGCGATCGCCCTCCCGCCCGTGACCGGCACGCTGGAGCTGCTCGTCGAGGACCAGGGACGGGTGGACTACGGCCCGCGCATCGGCGAGCCGAAGGGCCTGATCGGCGGTGTGGCCGTCGACGGCGTCCCGCTCGCCCGGTGGACGGCGTCGGCGCTCACCCTCGACCCGGTGGCACCCGCGGCAGTCGACGTGCTGGCCGTGATCGAACCCACCGACGGCGACGTGCTGGCCGGCCCGGTGTTCGCCACAGGGTCGTTCGACCTCGCCGAGGCGGACGACCGGTACCTGTCCCTCGACGGGTTCCGGAAGGGCGTCGCCTGGGTCAACGGGTTCTGCCTCGGCCGGTACTGGTCGCGCGGGCCCCAGCGGACGTTGGCGGTCCCGGGGCCGGTCCTGCGTGCCGGCCGCAACGAGGTCGTGGTGTTCGAGCTGCACGCCGCGGCTTCGCGCACGGCGCGCCTGCTGGCCGAGCCGGACCTCGGTCACACCGAGGCGTAGCGGGGCCGGGCGCTTCCGGGCGCCCTCGCTACGATCCCCGTGGCCGATCCGCGCGTCGGATGCCGAATCGCGCGTGGGAGGCTGAATCGCGCGTAGGAGGCGTTGACTTTCGTCATCCTACGAGCGGTTCGGCTTCCCATGGCGGGCGTGATGGGACGATTCAGACTGCACGGGCGTGTGCCCAGGCACGCACCTGCAGCAACCCGTCACGACGCCACCGCCAGAACCGCGCGAAGGGTGACCCGTCGTCCTGGTACGCGGGACGGAACAGCCAGATCGCCGAGCGTCGACCCCGCACGTCGCCGTGGTCCGGCGGAGTCCACTCGACCGTGCAGTCGTCGAGCACGACCGTGATCGCGTCCCGTGGGATCGTCGCCGTGGTGAAGAACCCCACGATTAGGAGCTCGTCGTCCGTGAGGTGGACTGCCACCCTCGGCGACCGGGCAAGGCCCCAGACCCCGATTGCGACGAACACGACCGCGATCGAGACCAGCAGGCCGTGCGCGGACGACCCGGGGACGAACACCGCCGAGCCGATGAACGGGCCGGCGACGGTGAAGAACGCGAAGAGGACCCCGTTCGCGATGCGCTCCCACCTCGGGGCGACGATCGTCGTCACTGCTCGGCGTCGACGTCAGGGACGCCGAGGGTCTCGAGCTCCGCGAGGGCCGCGCGCGCATCGGCGACCCGATCGGCCTCGGGGCGGCTCCACCACTCCGGGCCGCGTTCGCCCAGACCGTGCTTCGCCAGTCCGTTGCGGTGCCGCGCCGCCGCGAGCGCTCGGTCGTCACCGGTTCGCTTGGCCTGCTTGACGGCGTTCCGCCCGCGGCCGAGATGCGATCGGAGCGCGGCGGCGACGTCCTCGGGCACCGCCGGATCGGTGCGACGCCAGCGCCGACCGTCCACGACGAAGAAGTGGTCGTCGGGCTCGGCGGGCATGCTCCGAGTCTGCACCGTCGGTGGTCCCGGGTAGACAGGGAACGATGACCGAGCCGCGCACCCGTCCGATGCTCGACGTCCGACGCATCTACGCCGAACCGGCTGCCCTCGAACTGCAGCGCGGGCAGGAGGTCGTCGGGCGGTGGCCGGACGCCGAGATCGTGCCCGTGGCGTCGCACTGGAACATCCCCGAGGTGCACGGCGACGAACGCAACGTGCAGCGGTGGGTGCGAATCAAGACCGAGGCGCTCGTGCTCGGCGTGAAGAAGTCCCTCGTCACGCGGCCGAACGGCCGGTCGGCGGACTTCATCGCCCCGTCCACGGCGAACGGGTGCGCGATGGCGTGTGCGTACTGCTACGTCCCACGGCGCAAGGGCTACAGCAACCCCGTGACCGTGTTCGCGAACATCGACCAGATCACGAAGCACGTCGCCCGGAACATCGCGAAGCAGGGGCCGAAGCCCGAACCGAACCAGTGCGACCCGGAAGCGTGGGTCTACGACATCGGGGAGAACAGCGACTGCTCCGTCGACGCGATGATCAGCGACAACGTGCGTGACCTGTGCGACCTGTTCCGGATGACGCCGACGGCGAAGGCGTCGTTCGCGACGAAGTACGTCAACCGCGACCTGCTCGACTGGGACCCGGCGGGGCGCACCCGGATCCGGTTCTCACTGATGCCGCACGAGACCGCGAAGGTCACCGACATCCGCACCAGTCCGATCGCCGAGCGGATCGCGGCGGTGAACGATTTCGTCGAGGCCGGGTACGAGGTCCACCTCAACTTCTCGCCGGTCATCGTCACGCCGACGTGGGAGTCGGACTGGGCCGAACTGCTCCGCCAGGTCGACGACGTCCTGTCGCCGACGGCCAAGGCACAGCTCGCGGCGGAGGTCATCTTCCTCACCCACAACCAGCAGCTGCACGAGGTCAACCTCGGCTGGCACCCCAGGGCCGAGGACCTGCTGTGGCGACCGGACCTGCAGGAGCAGAAGGTGTCGCAGAACGGTGCGGTGAACGTGCGGTACCGGTCGGGGATGAAGGGGCAGCTCGTCGAGCGGTTCCGGGAGCTGGTCGCCGAACACCTGCCGAGCTGCCGCATCCGCTACGCCTTCTGACACGACGAACCCCCACGCCGACGGGCGCGGGGGTTCGTGGTGCGACGGCCTCAGTGACCGTCGAGGTGGTCCTTGGCCTTCTCGGTCTCCAGACGGCCCTCGCCCATGACCTGGTCCTTCTGCCCCTGGTGCTTGAGCTCGTGGTCGTCGGTGTGCTTGCCGACCGCTTCCTCGACCTTGCCGACGACCTTCTGGGTGACGTCCTTCGCCTTGTCTCCGAGCGACATGGTGTCTTCCTTCCTCCGGGAACCGCCGAGGGTCCCCGGCGCCTGTGTCTCGAAGACAACCAGGCCCGGTTGCGCGCCACGCGGCCGGGTCGCAGATTCGCGTACCCCGGTTGCTTCCACCGGGGTACGAATGTGCGGTGCGCGCACCGAGCCCGCGCGAGCGTCTACGGGATGAGGCGGTCGGCCCGGTACCGGTCGAACAGCTCGGCGAATGCCCGCTCGGTGCGACGGAACGCGGTGAACCCGGCCTCGCGGCTCTTGCCCATGTCGGTCACGACCTCCATCGCGCGACCGAGGTCCGCGTCTGTGTGCCACCACGAGGCCAGCCGGGTGATGTCCGGTTCGGCCAGCCCGTGGCGCTCGGCGATCGCGGCCCACGCGGACTCGTGCGGCGTCATCTGCTCCTCGAGCGGCCGCGGAGTGCCCTCGTAGCCGACGACCCGTGCGGGGTCGACCCCGAGGTGTGCGGCGAGCCTCGGCCACATCCAGCGCCAGCGGAACACGTCGCCGTTCACGATGTTGAACGCCTCGTCGGCCCCCTCGGGCGTGCTCGAGGCCCATACCATGTGCTCGGCGAGGATGCCGGCGTCGGTCATGTCGGTGAGCCCGTTCCACTGGGCTTCGCTCCCCGGGAACACGAAGTCCAGGTCGAGTTCCTTCGCCAGGGTCGCCTGGACCGCGATGGTCAGGCCCATGTTCATCGCGTTGCCGACGGCGTGGCCGATCACGGTGTGCGACCGGTGCACCGACCAGGTGAATCCCTGGCGCTCGGCCGCGGCGAACAGTTCGTCCTCCTGCGCGTAGTAGAAGTTCGGGGTGTCCAGGCGCGGCTCCTCCTCGTGGAAGGGTGTGTCGGGCATCTCGCCGGCGGCGTAGGCCTCGAACGGGCCGAGGTAGTGCTTCAAGCCGGTCACGAGGGCGACGTGCTCGAGCGGCGCGTGCGACAGCGCCGCGAGGAGGTCGCGGACCATGCCGCCGTTCACGCGGATGTTCTCCGCCTCGGTGTCCTGTCGCTGCCAGGCGGTGAAGAACACGTGCGTCGGCCGCTCCTCGGCGAGTGCGGACCGCAGCGAGTCCGGATCGCGGAGGTCCGCGGCGACGGTGCGGACGCCGTCGCGGGGGAGGGGTCGGCGGGAGAGCGCGGTCACGGTCCAGCCCTGCTCGAGCAAGTGCTCCACGAGGGCGGACCCGGTGATGCCGCTGGCCCCCACGACGAGCGCTTCTGGACGGTCGGTGGTCCTGTCGGTGTCGAGTGTCATCACCTGGTGCAACGCCGACGCACGACAGGTGTTCCCGAGCGGGGGCGACGGATCCGGATCGGGCCCTTGGCGGTCGACGGGTCGACCACGCTGCCGTGCTGCGTGATCTCGACCTCGCCACGGGCGACCATGCGCCGTGCGGCCCGGCGTGCGGGCTCCATCAGGTCACGCCAGCCGTCGGGGTCGAGGGCGCGGGCCGCATCCGAGGGGCAGATGCTCGACGTCCGTGCCCGTGCGGCGAGCAGCTCGTCGATGCGTTGCTCGAGCGCGCGGTCGGTGTCGTCGATGCCGTGCTTGCGGCACGCGGCCGAGCACCACTTCGCCTCGGGAGCGGCGGACGCGGGCATCCGACGGCCGCACGAGGCACACGTGCGCTCCGCGTGTGCGGACTCCGCCGCGTCGGCGTCCGCTGCGGTCCTGATCGCTCGTCCCATGCCTCCCATCATCGTCCCGGTGTCCGGTCGCGCGCACAGCACAGGTACGGCTGGCACGATCGTGGCGGTGAGCACCGACACCGAGGCCAGTCGTCCGCCGGAACCCGCATGGGTCGAGCACGTCATGTGGTGGCACGTGTACCCGCTCGGCTTCGTCGGCGCCGAGGTACGTCCGACGACCCCCGTGTCGGACCGTGCCGTGGACCACCGGCTGGACCGCGTCGCCGGCTGGCTCGACCACGTGGTGGACCTCGGGCTGAACGGGCTCCTGCTCGGTCCGGTGTTCGCGAGTTCGACGCACGGGTACGACACGGTCGACCACTTCCGGATCGATCCCCGGCTCGGCGACACCGACGACTTCGACGCGCTCGTCCGTGCGGCGCACGACCGCGGAGTGCGGGTGCTCCTCGACGGGGTGTTCAACCACGTCGGGCGCGAGCACCCGGCGTTCGTCGCGCTCGGGTCGGCGGGGCCGGACGCGTCCACGGCCGAGCTCTTCGCCGTCGACTGGGACGGCTGGGAATCGGGTCGTCCGGTCCAGGTGGCGGACTTCGAGGGGCACGACATCCTCGTCGCCCTCGACCACGACGCTCGCGCGACCGAGGACCTCGTCGTCGAGGTGATGACGCACTGGCTCGGTCGCGGCGTCGACGGGTGGCGGCTCGACGCGGCCTATGCGGTGCCGTCGGCGTTCTGGGCACGGGTGCTGCCGCGGGTGCGCGAACGCTTCCCGGACGCCTGGTTCAGCGGCGAGGTGATCCGCGGCGACGCCGCCGGGATCGTGCAGGCCTCGACGATGGACTCGACGACCCAGTACGAGCTGTGGCAGGGGATCTGGCACGGCATCGCCGACCGGAACTGCTTCGAGCTCGCGCACGCGATCGAGCGGCACGACGCGCTGCTCGAGACCTTCGTCCCGACCACGTTCGTCGGCAACCACGACGTCACGCGCATCGCGAGCGCCGTCGGGGAGGAGTTCGCGGCCCACGCTGCAGCCGTGCTGTTCACGGTGGCGGGGACGCCGGTCGTCTACGCCGGCGACGAGTACGGCTGGACCGGCGTCAAGGAGGCACGCGAGGGCGGGGACGACGCCGTCCGCCCGACGTTCCCGGGGACACCGTCCGTCGACGTCGACCTCACGCACGTGTACGAGGCACTCATCGCGCTGCGCCGACGGAACCCCTGGCTGCACCGTGCCCACACCGACGTCGTCCACCGCACCAACACCGCGATCGTGCTGCGGACCGGCACGGCGGACGCGGCCGTGGTGACCGCCCTGAACCTCGGCGACGACCCCGTCGACCTGCCCGCGGCGGACGCGACGCAGGTCGAGGCGGGCGCGGGCGACCTGTCGGACGGGACCGTGCGCCTCCAGGCCGGCGGGTGGGCCGTCCTGACCGCCTGACGCAACGAGACTCGGGCTGGGCGACCGTCCTCGCGTCGATCGGCACGAGGTGTGTCGCCCAGCCCGAGTCTCGGAGCGGGGGAGCGGGTGCTACTTGCGCGCAGCAGCCGCCCGGCGCTTGTTGAACACGTCGAACGCGACCGCGGCGAGCAGCACCAGGCCCTTGATGAGCGACTGGAACTCCGTGCCCACACCGAGGATCGACATGCCGTTGTTCAGGATGCCGATGATGAGACCACCGATGATCGCGCCCGGCACCGTGCCGATGCCGCCCGTGACCGCCGCGCCGCCGATGAACACGGCCGCGATCGCGTCGAGCTCGAAGCCGTTGCCCGCGCCGGGGGCGGCGAGGTTCAGCTGACCCGTGAACACCACACCGGCCAGGGCCGAGATGACACCCATGTTGACGAAGAGCAGGAACGTGACGCGCTTCGTCTTGACACCGGAGAGCTGCGCGGCGAGGGCGTTGCCGCCGATCGCGTAGATGTGGCGACCGAACACCGCGCTCCGCATGACCACCGAGTAGATGACCACGAGCGCACCGAGCACGACGAGCACGATCGGGGTGCCGTTGTAGCTGGCGAGCAGGAGCGCGACGTAGATCACCAGGACGACGCCGAACGCCGTCTTCACGATGAACCAGACGAAGGGCTCGCTCTCGAGCTGGTACTTGCGTCGGGTCGCGCGACCGCGGAACGCCGTGACGACCATGACCGCGGCCGCGGCGAACCCGAGGATCATCGTGAGCGGCTCGTACCCGGTGGTGCCGAAGGACGGCAGGAAGCCGGAGCCGAGCGATCGGAAACCGTTCGGGAACGGTGAGATCTGCTGGTTCTGCAGCACGATCTGCGCGGCACCGCGGAACGCGAGCATGCCCGCGAGCGTGACGATGAACGCCGGGATCCCGAAGTACGCGATCCAGAACCCCTGCCAGGCGCCGACGAGCGCGCCGACCACCAGGCAGAGCACGACCGCGATGGGCCACGGGATGTGCCACTGCGTGATCATCACGCCGGCCATCGCACCGGTGAAGGCGACGACCGATCCCACGGACAGGTCGATGTGCCCGGCGATGATGACCATCACCATGCCGATGGCGAGGATGAGGATGTAGCTGTTCTGGACGATCAGGTTCGAGACGTTGATCGGTGCGAGCGTGATGCCGTTCGTCGTCACCTGGAAGAAGATGACGATGACGATCAGCGCGATGAACAGGCCGATCTGTCGGAGCTGCCCGGTGAGGTAGCCGGCGGCGGACTTAAGCGCGTTCATTGACAGGGGTCTCCCGTTCCTGGGTCATGTACTGCATGAGGACCTCGGGCGTGGCCTCGGAGCGGGGCACGTCAGCGGTGATGGTGCCCTCGGAGAGCGTGTAGATGCGGTCGCAGATGCCGAGGAGCTCGGGGAGCTCGGAGGAGATCACGATGATCCCCTTCCCCTGGTCTGCGAGCTGGTTGATGATCGTGTAGATCTCGTACTTCGCGCCGACGTCGATGCCGCGGGTGGGCTCGTCGAGGATGAGCACGTCGGGATCGGCGTACATCCACTTGGACAGCACGACCTTCTGCTGGTTCCCGCCGGAGAGCTTGCCCGTGACGACGTCGACGTTCGGCGCCTTGATGTTGAGGCTCTTGAGGAACTGCGACGCGACGGTCGTCTCCTCCGAGGCGTTGACGAAGCCCCAGTTGGCGAGCTTCCCGAGCGCCGACCCGGAGATGTTCCGCTTGATGTCGTCGATGAGGTTGAGGCCGTAGCGCTTGCGGTCCTCGGTGACGTACGCGATGCCGTGGTCGATCGCCTGCGAGACGGTGTGGGTCTTGATCGGGACGCCGCGCTTGTAGACGGTGCCGCTGATGCCGGTGCCGTAGGACTGTCCGAACACGCTCATCGCGAGCTCGGTCCGTCCGGCACCCATCAGCCCGGCGATCCCGACGACCTCGCCCGCGCGGACGTCGAGGTTCGCGTGGTGGATGATCTCGCGGGAGCCGTCGAGCGGGTGGTGGACGGTCCAGTCCTCGATGCGGAGGAGCTCCTCGCCGATGACCGGGTCCACCCGTTCCGGGTACCGGTTCGACAGGTCGCGACCGACCATCCCGCGGATGATCCGGTCCTCGGAGACGTCGTCGGCGTGCATGTCGAGCGTCTCGATGGTCTTGCCGTCGCGGATGATCGTGACCTTGTCCGCGATCGCCTTGATCTCGTTGAGCTTGTGGCTGATGATGATCGCCGTCATGCCCTCGGCCTGCAGCGACCGGATGAGGTCGAGCAGGTGCGCGGAGTCGTCGTCGTTGAGCGCCGCGGTGGGCTCGTCGAGGATGAGGAGCTTCACGCGCTTCGACAGGGCCTTGGCGATCTCGACGAGCTGCTGCTTGCCGACGCCGATGTCGACGATCTTCGTGACCGGGTTGTCCTTCAGGCCGACGCGCTGCAGGAGCTCCGCGGCCGCCAGGTTCGTCTTGTTCCAGTCGATGAAGCCGCCCTTGGACTGCTCGTTGCCGAGGAAGATGTTCTCGGCGATCGACAGGAACGGGCTGAGCGCGAGTTCCTGGTGGATGATGACGACGCCCGCGGCCTCGGAGTCGTTGATGTCGCCGAACTGCACGGGGGATCCGTCGAGCAGGATCTCGCCGTCGAAGGAGCCGTGCGGGTAGACCCCGGAGAGCACCTTCATCAGGGTCGACTTGCCCGCGCCGTTCTCGCCGCAGATCGCGTGGACCTGGCCGCGCTCGACCTCGATCGAGACGCCCTGCAGCGCCTTGACGCCGGGGAACGTCTTGGTGATGTCCCGCATCTCGAGGATGGTGTCCGCCATGTGGACGCCTTTCCGTTCTGCGCGCGTGCGCGCGCTGGTGGAGACGGACTGGAGGCGCGGCGCGGGCGAGCACCGCGCCTCCGGTCCGTGAGATGGGACCTGACTACTTCAGGTCGGCTTCGGTGTAGTAGCCGGAGTCGACGAGGACTTCCTTGTAGTTGTCCTTCGTGACGACCGTCGGCTGGAACAGGTAGGTCGGGACGACCTTGACCTTGTTGTCGTAGCTCTTCGTGTCGTTGACCTCGGGCTTCTTGCCGGTGAGCAGGTCCTCGGCCATCGTCACGGACTGCTTGGCGAGCTTGCGCGTGTCCTTGTAGATGGTGGAGTACTGCTGGCCGGCGATGATCGACTTGACCGAGGCGGCCTCGGCGTCCTGACCGGTGATGATCGGGAGCGGTCGGTCGCTCGTGCCGTAGCCGGCGCCCTGGAGCGCCGAGATGATGCCGATCGACATGCCGTCGTAGGGCGAGAGCACACCGTTCAGCGTGGTGCCGCCGGAGTACGACTTCGCGATGAGGTTCTGCATGCGGGCCTTGGCGGTCGCCGGGTCCCACTGCTGCGTGGCGGCCTGGGAGAGCTGGTCCTGACCGGACTGGATCTTCAGCGTGCCGTCCTCGAGGTACGGCTTGAGGGTCTTCATGGCGCCGTTGAAGAAGAAGCTCGCGTTGTTGTCGTCGAGCGAGCCCGCGAACACCTCGATGTTGAACGGACCCTTCTTGCCGGTCTTCTTGCCGTCGGCGTCGAGGACCCCGAGCCCGGTGAGGAGCGAGGTGGCCTGGTCGACACCGACCTTCTCGTTGTCGAACGACACGTAGTAGTCGACGTTCTTGTTGCCGGTGAGCAGGCGGTCGTAGGAGATCACCTTGATGCCGGCCTTGGCGGCGGCGTCGAGCTGGTCGGAGAGGGCACCGCCGTCGATGGAGGCGATGATCAGGACCTTCGCGCCCTTCGTGATCATGTTGCTGACCTGCTGCGCCTGCTGCTGGACCTTGTTGTCCCCGTACTCGAGGTCGACCTTGTAGCCGGCCTTCTCGAGGTCGCTCTTGACGGCGTCGCCGTCCTTGATCCAGCGTTCCGACACCTTGGTCGGCATCGCGACGCCGACGAGGGCGCCCTTGTTGTCGCCGGAGCTGCCGCCACCGTCGGTGGAGGCGCGTCCGCCGGCCGAGCAACCGGCCAGTGCGATGGCGATGCCGAGGGCGGCGACGCCCGCGACGATCTTCCGCTTCATCATCGAAGTACCTCTGTTCCTCTCGCGTCGTCCTCGACGCGCTCAGGTGCTGGGGCTGCTGTGCCCCGGGATGTTGCTCAAGTGAGCGCTCACATACTGAGGGTTCCGTGACGGGGTGTCAACTCATCGTGACCGTTTCGCGATCTCGTCACGCTGGTCGGACTGCGCGGTACGGTTGGCCTCGTGACGACCACGACCGCGCTCGAGGACGCCGGCGGCAAGCGCCGCAAGGCCCCCACGATCTTCGACGTCGCCGAGCGCGCGGGCGTCTCCCACCAGACCGTCTCCCGCGTGATCAACGGCGATCCGACCGTCCGCGAGCAGTACCGCTCGCAGGTGTCCGACGCCGTCACGGAGCTCGGGTACCGCCCGCGGGCCGCCGCTCGTGCGCTCGCCGGCGGACGCAGTCGGGCGCTCGGCATCATCACCGCGGGGGACGCGCTCTACGGACCGTCCAGCACCGCGATCGGCTTCGAGCGGGCCGCCCGGTCGGCCGGGTACCACGTGCTCCTCTCGACGCTGCCGGAGGACCCCAGACCCGTCGACCTGTCCGGCGCACTCACCACCCTGCTCGCCCAGGACGTCGCCTCGATCGTCCTCGTGGCAGCCGACAACCGCGTGCTCGACGCCCTCGCCTCGCTGACCGTCCCGGTCACGGTGCCCGTCGTCGTGGCGAACGCCGTGCAGCGCGACGCCGCCCGCGCCCCGGTGGCCCCGAGCGTCGCCGCGGTCGCGATCGACCAGGCCGCGGGGACCGAGCTCGTCATGCGGCACCTGTTCGACCACGGTCACCGGCGGATCGTGCACATCGCCGGCCCGAGCGTCTCCCAGGAGTCCGAGGTCCGCCGGAGCACCTACGTGCGGCTCATGCAGGAGTCCGGGCTCGAACCGGTCGTGCTCGACGGCGACTGGACCCCGGCGAGCGGCTTCGCGGCCGCCCGGACGATCGACGTGCACGCCGTCGACGCGGTGTTCGCCGGGAACGACCAGATGGCGCTCGGCGTGCTGCACGCGTTCGCCGACGAAGGGCTGCGGGTGCCGGACGACATCGCCGTGGTCGGGTTCGACGACGTCCCCGAGGCCGCGCACTTCACTCCGCCGCTCACCACGGTCCGGCAGGACTTCCGGGCGATGGGGGAGCGGGTGCTCGAGACGGTGCGGGCACTCGTCGAGGGCGAGCCCCGGGACGAGACGCTGCTCGTGCCGGAGCTCGTCGTCCGCCGCAGCGCGTAGGGCGGCGCAGTCAGCCCTTCAGCGCCCCCGACGACAGCCCAGCGACGTAGAACCGCTGCAGCCCGACGTAGAGCGCGATGCACGGGATCATCGCCACGACCGACCCGGCGACGAGGTTGCCGTACGACACCTGCCCGTACGCACCCGTCTGCAGGTTCAGCAGGGCGACCGGCAGCGTGTAGAGCGAGTCCTTCGTCAGGAAGGTCAGCGCCCCGAGGAACTCCGTCCACGACGCCAGGAACGCGTAGAGCGCGGCGGTCGCGGCCCCGGGCAGCAGCAGCGGCCGCAGCACGGACACGACGACCCGGAAGCGCGAGGCCCCGTCCACGAACGCCGAGTCCTCGAGCTCGGTCGGGATCGACTCGAACGCGTTCCGCATCACGAACACCCCGAAGGGCAGGTTCACCGTCGTGTAGAACAGCACGAGCCCGAGCAGCGAGTTGGTGAGCTTCATCGCGTTCAGTTCGAGGTAGAGCGGCGTGAGGATGGCCTGGAACGGCACCATCATCGTCAGCAGCACGAGCCCGAAGACGACGCCGGACCCACGGAACCGGAAGCGGGCGAACCCGTACCCGGCCAGCGTGGCGATCACGGCGGTGAGGACGGCGGTCGAGACCGACACGATCAGCGAGTTGACCACGCCCGTCAGCAGGTGCGACGAGGAGCTGAACACCGCGGCGAAGTTCTGCCACCCGAGCTGGAAGAACGTCGCCGGGTCCGGCGCCTGCGTGATGACGGCCTCGGACTGGAACGCGCGGAGGATCGACCAGATGAGCGGGACGCCGAACACGAGCGCCGATCCGACACCGGCGACCACGTAGAGGGTGCGCTTCACGGCGGTGTCGCGGGGGTGCCGAACGCTGCCCTGGTGGTGGCGGCGTCGTCGCCCGTCGCCGGTCGTGGTGAGGGTCCGGGTGGACAGGTCGGACGCTGCGAGGCCGGCGCGCGAGGTCGTGGTGCTCATGGCTCAGTCCTTCTCTCGCAGTGCCCAGAACTGGAACACCGTGACGGCGGCGATGACGACGACCAGGGCGATGGACTCGGCGGTCGCGGCCCCGAGCTGCAGGTTGACGAAGCCCCGGTTGTAGATCGCGTTGACGATCGTCGTGGTCTCCGTTCCCGGGCCGCCCTGGGTGAGGATGTAGAACTGGTTGAACGCCAGCAGCGAGCCGATCACCGAGATGATCACGCTGAGCGCCACGGTCGACCGGATCATCGGCAACGTGATGAGCCGCTCGGTCTGCCACCAGGACGCGCCCTCGAGCTGCGCGGACTCGTAGACCTCGTCGGGGACGCCCTGCATCGCCGACATCAGCAGCACCATGGTCAGCCCGGACACCGCCCAGACCACCAGCACGCAGATGAGCAGCGTCGCCAGTGGTCCGTTCACGAGCCAGGCGGTGCTGCCGTCGGTGATGCCGAGCCAGCGGAGCACCATGTTCACCGCGCCGGAGTTCGGTTGGGCCTCGAGCACGAGCATGAACGAGAGCGTGGTGAGTCCGACGACGTACGGCAGGAAGAACACCGTCCGCAGCAGGGTGCTGCCACGGCGGCGGGCCCGGACCAGCACGGCGAGGAAGTACCCGAGCGCCAGGATCGGCACCGTGACGATGGCCGTGTACAGGAGCGTGTAGCCGATCGCGTGCACGAACGTCGGGTCCTGGAACAGCGTCAGGTAGTTCTGCAGGCCGATGAACCGGTACGGGCCGATCAGGGGCCAGTTCGTGAACGAGATGTAGAGCGCGAACACGAGCGGCGCGAGGACGAACACCGCGACGAAGGCGATCGCCGGGGTGACGAGCAGGGCCCCGGTGCGCGGCGGGTGCGTGAGCGAGCCCCGGGTCGGGGCCGGGCGGCCGCGTCCGACGGTCGGCCGGCCTGCGCCGGTCCGGCCGCCGGCACTCCGCCGGGTGGTGAGGGTCGACATGTGCACCTCTCTGTGCTGTCGGTGGTGCGACGGGGGTCAGGCCTGGACCTGGTCGAGGATCCGCTGGTACTCGGACTGCGCCGTCCGCATGGCGGCTGCGGTCCCGGACCCGAACACGGCCTCGCGGAACATCGCGAAGTACGGCGATGACGGCTGGTTGTTGAGCAGGTTGTACGCCAGGGTCCGCGGCGCGTAGCCCTTGTCGATGGCGTCGAGCGGACCGAACGCGAGCGGGTACCGCTTCCGGTAGGCCGGGGTGGCGGCGTCCGAGCGGGTCGGGAAGTAGCCGCCGTCC
The DNA here is from genome assembly GCF_051903265.1 of Curtobacterium sp. SP.BCo. GTDB lineage: Bacteria > Actinomycetota > Actinomycetes > Actinomycetales > Microbacteriaceae > Curtobacterium. The sequence continues at coordinate 3,369,324 of NZ_CP194337.1, read as the reverse complement.
GGGAGCGCCTGCTGCTGCTGGAGACCGTTCGCGTACTGCATGAACGCCCATCCGCCGGACGGGTTCGCCGCGCCGTTGGGGATGCACATGTTGTCCCCGCCGTCGAAGAACGAGCGCTTGCCGTCCCACGACGGGATGAGCACGGTCTGCATCTTCGCCCGCATCGCCTTCGTCGCCGCCGGCACGGTCGCGCCGTAGGAGGTCGGGAAGATGCCGACCTTGCCCGCGCGGAAGTCCGCACCCCACGTGGTGCCGGCATCGGAGTAGGTCGCCTTCGAGAGCACGCCGTCCCTCCAGAGCTGCCGGTAGAACTCGAGCATGCGTTCGAGGGCGTCGTTCCCGGTGATGTTCGCGTGTTGCGAGCCGACCTCGCCCGACATCATGTCCACGCCGGTCGCCCAGACGTGCGGCTGGGTGACGAAGCCGATGATCCCGGCCGAGTTGCCGGCGATCGACCACCCGTACACGTCGTCGCCGGTCTTCCGGATGGCCTTGGCCGCGGCGAGCAGCGAGTCGAGGTCCTTCGTCGCGTCCTCGACGTCGAGCCCGGCCCGTTCGAACAGCTCGGTGTTGACGAACAGCTGCGAGTTGTCGGCCAGGTAGGGCAGCCCGTAGTACCGGTCCCGGTACTCCAGCAGTCGCAGGTGGCCGGGGGAGAGCCGGTCGGCGTAGTCCAGCCCCTGCACGACGTCGGTGAGGTCGGCGAACGCCTCGCGGAAGATGAACAGCTGCGAGTTGATGTCGTCGAGGTCCACCACGTCGGGCGGCTCACCGCCGCGGATCGCGGTCGCGAGCTTGGTCACGTATTGGCCGTCCGGGACGGGGGTCAGTTCGACCTGCAGCGCCGGGTTCGCCTTGTTGAAGCCCGCGACGGTCGCGGTGAGGCCGGCCTGGGTCGCGGCGCGGCACCAGACCTGCACGGTGCCGGTCGCCTTCCTGCCGAAGCCCGCGACCTTCGCGTCGACCTTCGGCAGCGTGCCCGAGCACGCTGCGAGGGCGAGTGCTGCCCCGCCGGCGAGACCGCCGGCGAGGAACGCTCTGCGCAGCACCACGTCACCGGGCCAGCGGGAGCCAGACGCGCATCGGCGCGGCGCCGCGGTTCGCCCAGGCGTAGTAGGGAACCGCTGTCGCGGTCACGTCCTGGAGGCTCGTGGCGGGGTCCGGAGCGCCGGCCACGTCGTCGACGCTGGTGGCGTCCACGGCGCGATCCGCGCCTCCCGGCCCGTCCAACCGACGGTACGGCCACGCTGCCTGCGCGTGCTCGGCGGGCGCGCGACCCGGCACGCGCAGCGTGACGACCCCGTCGAGCAGGTCGTCCTGGCGCTCCTCGGTGATCGGCGCCCCGGCGTCGACCGTCAGGTCGTCGACCGTGAAGCCCTGCTGGTCGGCCTGCTCCACTGCGTAGACGAGGGGGCCGCGCTCGATGGCGACCTGCCCGCGGGCGGCGTCGATGCGGGCGTCCGCGACGTACCGGTGCGGCGTGGTGTCGAAGACGAGCTCGACGGTGTCGCCGACGGTCCAGTCCCGGTCGATGACGTGCAGCGAGCCCGGTGCCGCGCTCTGTACGCCGTCCGGACCGGTGACCGTCGTGGTGTCCGACCACGACGGGATCCGGAGCCCGAGGGCGAGCGGACCGTCCGCCGTGACCGTGACGACCACCCGACCGTCGTGCGGGTACCCGGTCTCGACCGACACCGGACCCAGGTCCGCCGTGGCGTACTGGTGCAGCTGCAGGCCGCCGTCGGTCGCGGTCGCCAGGTAGCCGTCCAGGCTCGCGAACGTCCGCATGATGTTCGGCGGGCAGCACGCGCAGTCGAACCAGCCGCGGCGCCCGTGCGCGGGGGAGCGGTTCTCGTCCTGGTGTGCGTGGTCCCGCTGCTGCAGCGGGTTCACGTAGAAGTACTCGGTGCCGCCCAGGCTGACACCGGCGAGGAACGCGTTGTACAGCAGGCGCTCGATCGCGTCGGCGTACACCGGCTTCCCGGTCGCGAGCAGCAGGCGCCACGCCCACTGGATGCCGCCGATCGCCGCGCAGGTCTCCGCGTAGCCGCGGTCGGTGGGGAGCTCGTACGGGTCGCCGAACGCCTCCCAGTCCCAGCGCGCACCGAGGCCGCCGGTGATGAACGCCTTCGTCGCCATCATGTCGGCGAACTGGCGCTCGCTCGCGGTCAGGAGCTCGGTGTCACCGGTCTCGATCGCGACGTCCACCGCTCCGGCCGCCAGGTAGACGGCACGGACGGCGTGGCCCTCGACGGTCGTGGCACGGCGGGCCGGGACACGGTCGGAGAAGTACGTCGGTTCGCCGCCGGCACGCTCGATGATGCCGTGACCGCGGGCGTCCACGAACCAGTGCGCGAGGTCGAGGTAGTCGCGGTTGCCGGTCTCGCGGTACAGCTCGACGAGGCCCATCTCGACGACGGGGTGCCCGTCGACGTCGGCCGTCCTCGGTGTCCCGTCCGGTGCGGCGCCGTCGCCGAACGTGCGGACCAGGTGGTCCGCGTTCCGGATCGCGACGTCGAGCAGGCCGGTGTCCCCGGTGGCCCGGTGCTGTGCCACCGCCGCCTGGTACAGGTGCCCGGCGCAGTACAGTTCGTGGCTCCACTTGAGGTCCGTGTACCGCTCGCCCTTCCCGCGGATCTGCTGCACGGAGTCCAGGTAGCCGTCGTCGGCCTGGGCGCGGGCGTACAGGGCCGTGACCTCGCGTTGGAGCTCGAGCAGGTCGTCCGACGGTGCGCGGCCGTACTCCCACGCCACCGCCTCGAGCCACTTGGCGATGTCGGAGTCCATGAAGATCGGGCCCGTCGCGTCGCCCTCCTCGAGCCCGGCGGCGATCCGGAGGTTCCGGAAGTTCCCCGCCGTCTCGAGCAGGGCGTACCCGCCGCGGATCGCGTCGCGGCCGTTGCGTTCCTGCCGGAGCGCCCAGAAGCCCCCGGTGATCCGGGCGTCGCCCGTCGGGAGGGGGCGGAGCGCGAGGTGCGCGTCGGCGGTCGGGAGGACCGGGGTCGCGGTCTGTGCGCGGCTGTCGGTCGCGAGCGTGGTGGTCATGTCGCCTCCTTGCGATGTGACGTGGCGTTCCGGAAAACGCTTTCTGCCGATGACGCTACGTCAGCACCGGAACCCCCACAAGGCCGTTGTCCACGATGTCCGTATGCTCGACCCGACGACGACCAGCGGAAAGGAACTTGCCGTGTCACTCGACGACCGAACCCGTGCCGTGCGCATCACCGACGTCGCGGTGCTCGCCGGGGTGTCGATCGGCACGGCGTCGAAGGCGCTCAACGGGACCGGACAGCTCCGTGACGAGACGCGAGCGCGGGTGAAGCAGGCAGCCGACAAGCTCGGGTTCGTCGGGGACGCCCGTGCGCGCGCGCTCGCCTCCGGCCGGACCTACACCGTCGGCATGATCACCACCGACTCGTTCGGCCGGTTCTCGATCCCGGTGCTCCTCGGCGCCGAGGACGTCCTGTCCGCGGGGCAGATGGCCGTCCTGCTCTGCGACACCCGCGACGACCACGTCCGTGAGTCGCACTACCTGCGGTCCCTCGTCGCGCGCGGCGTCGACGGCATCATCGTCACCGGGCGGTCGGCCGACGCCCGACCGCCGGTCGACGTCGCCATCCCGGTGGTCTACGCGTTCACGCCGTCGACGTCGTCGCGCGACGTGTCGATCACGCTCGACGACACCGCCGGCTCGGCTGCCGTCGCTGCCCACGTGCTCGCCGTCGGTCGGACCAGGGTCGCCGTCGTCACCGGTCCCCGACGACACCGGTCCGCAGTGCGGCGCGTCGAGGGGGCGTCGGCGGTGCTCGGCGATCGCCTGGTCGGCGAGCCGATGTACGGGGAGTGGTCGGAGCACTGGGGCCGACAGGCGGTCGACCTGCTGCACCGCGGTGGGGTCGACGTCGACGCGATCGTGTGCGGGAGCGACCAGATCGCACGCGGTGTCTGCGACCGACTGCGCGAGACCGGTCGGTCCGTGCCGGACGACGTCGTCGTCACCGGGTACGACGACTGGGACGTCATGGCGCTGGCGAGTCGTCCACCACTGACGACCGTCGACCTGCGACTGGAGGAGCTGGGGCGGGTCGCGGGACGGGCGCTCCTCGCCGCGATCGAGGGCGGCTCCGCCGAGTCGGCGACCGTGACCCCGAGCCTGGTCGTCCGGGAGTCCAGCGTCGGATCGTAGGGCGGTGCGTCGGTGCGATCAGCGCGGAGGCTCGACGTCCGCACTGCCGGACGACGCGCGCTCCACCATCCGCACCGGGTGGCGGACACGGCCGCTGCGCGGGTGGCCCTCGATGGCGTCGACGAGGGCCTGCGCCGCGAGCCTGCCGAGTTCCTGCAGGTTCATGTCGACGCTCGTGAGCGGTGGGCGTGCGTCCTCGACCAGGATGTCCCAGTTGTCGAAACCGCTCACCGCGACGTCCACGGGGATGGACCGGCCGCTCTCGCGCACGGCGTCCATGACCCCACGGGCGATCTGGTCGCTGCCCGCGATGACGGCGTCCAGGTCGGGGTGTCGCGCGAGCAGACGCTCGGTCGCCGTCCGCCCCCAGCGCTCCGTCCACGCCCCGAAGACGGAGCCGGCGCTGCCGACCAGCTCGAGCCCGTGGGCGTCGAGTGCGGCTGCTGCGCCCCGGAGGCGGTCCCGGGCAGCCGCGTAGGAGTCCTCACCGCTCACCATGGCGATCCGCCGGCGGCCGCCGGCGACGAGGTGGTCCGCGACCAGTCGACCGGCGAGCTCGTTGTCCGGCTCGAACGACAGGTCGGCCTCGTCCGTCGACGGCGCGTAGACGTAGACCACCGGGACGTCGGTGACGACCTGCACCGGAGGCCGCGGGTTCGTGGTCCGGCCGACGACCAGCACGCCGTCGACGCGGCGGGTGAGCAGGGACTGGAGCTGCAACTGCTCGCGGACCACGCTGTCCCGGGCGTCGGCGAGCAGCACCGACAGCGAGCCTGCGCCGAACGCGTCCTCGGCACCGAGCAGCACCGGGAGGACGAACCGGTTGTCGAGGTCGCTCGTGAGCATCCCGATGGTGTTCGTGGGGGCGCGGTTCAGTGCGCGGGCGAATGGGTTCGGTGTGAACGACAGTGCGGCGGCGGCGGCCAGCACGGCTTCGCGCGAGCGTGCGCTGACGTGGGCCTTGCCGTTGAGCGCCTTCGACGCCGTCGCGGTGGACACCCCGGCCGCCCGGGCGACGTCGGCCAGGGTCACCGTCTCAGATGCCTCGGCCAGGTTGCCGGTCCTGTCGTCTCCGTCGCTCATCAGACCTCCCGAAACTAGTTTACGGAAGTTCTTGACACCGTCCAGCGCCGATGGCTACATTGCTCCCGAAACCGGTTTCGGTTCTGCTCGACGACGAGGGCTCCCTCGGTCGACGGTGCGGACCGGTCACCCGGACCGAGCGATCACGTCGCATTCAGAGAGGAACCCGTGATCATGCGCACCAAGAACGTTCTCCGCATCACAGCCCTTGCCGCAGCAGCCGTCACCGTCGTCGGCCTCAGTGGCTGCGCCGCGTCGTCGTCGGGCTCCACCGACGCGGCCAAGGGGACCTACAGCTTCTGGGACCCGTACCCCCAGTACGACGCGTCGTCCGCCTGGGGCAAGCTCGTCACCCAGTGCGGCAAGGACGCCGGCGTCACCGTCAAGCGGACCGGCTACGACACCTCCGACCTGACCAACAAGGCGCTCCTGGCCGGCCAGCAGGCCAAGTCGCCCGACGTCCTGCTGGTCGACAACCCGGTGGTCTCGACGCTGGCGAAGTCCGGGATCCTGACCGACACCGGCACGAACGGCCTGCAGACCGGCTCCGTCGCGAAGAACATCCTCGGCGCGGGCGTCATCGACGGGAAGACCTACGGGGTCCCGATCGGCGCGAACACCCTTGCGCTCTACTACAACCCGAAGGTCCTGCAGAAGGCCGGTGTCGACGTCTCCTCGGTCAAGGACTGGGCGTCGCTGACCGCGGCGCTCGCGAAGGTCAAGGCAGCCGGCGGGAAGGGCATCACGTTCTCCGGGATCAACACGGAGGAGGGCTCGTTCCAGTTCCTGCCGTGGTTCTGGGGCGCCGGGGCGGAGCTGACGAAGCTCGACTCGTCGAAGGCCGAGGCTGCCCTGCAGCTCTGGAAGGGCTGGATCGACAAGGGGTACGCGCCGAACTCGGTCATCCAGAACACCCAGACGACGAGCTGGCAGGAGTTCCAGTCGGGCGACTTCGCGTTCGGCGAGAACGGGACCTGGCAGAAGGACGCCGCGAAGCAGATGGGCGCGGGGGTCATCACCATCCCGGCCGAGGACGGCGGCGCAGCCCCGGTGCCGACGGGTGGCGAGTTCTTCACGATCCCGGTGCAGAAGGACACGGCCCGCTACGCGGTGACGAAGAAGATCGTGCAGTGCCTGTCCTCCGGCGACAACGTCGTCACGACGGACAACACGCTCAACTACATCGCCGCGTCGACGACCCTGCAGGACAAGCAGCTCGCCGCGGACTCGTCGCTGAAGACCTGGGTCGAGGCGGTGCAGGCCGCGAAGGCGCGCACCGGCGACAACCTCGGCGTGAAGTACCCGGTGATCTCGGAGCAGCTCTGGACCGCCGTCCAGAAGGCGGAGAGCGGCTCTGCATCGCCGTCCGACGCGCTCCAGGCGGCGCAGCAGGCCGTCTCGTCGAAGCTCTCGAACTGACCAGCACACCACCACCACGGAAGCCGGCTGAACCATGACGACCGACACGACGTCACTGCGACCGTCGGCTGCGCGCGCCAGCGCCGGGGCGGAGACCACCTCCGCCCCGGCACGGGCTCGACGCCCCCGCGCGCAGCGACGTGCACAACTCACGGCGTGGGCGTTCCTCGCACCCGTCGCCGCGTACCTGCTCCTCTTCTACGCGTACCCGCTCTACAAGAACATCGAGCTGAGCCTGCACCACTACACGGTGACCTCGTTCGTCAGCGGCGATGCCCCGTTCGTCGGACTGGCGAACTTCGTCGCGGTCTTCACCAACGCGACGTTCGCCCCGGCGGTGTGGCACACGGCGGTGTTCGTGCTCGTGTCGATCGCGGTGCAGTTCGCCCTCGGCCTGGCGCTGGCGGTGTTCTTCCACAACCGGTTCCCCCTGTCCGGCCTGCTCCGCGCGCTGTTCCTGGTGCCGTGGCTGTTGCCCCTGCTGGTGTCCGCGTCGACCTGGTCGTGGATGATGAACAGCGACTCCGGGATCGTCAACGCGTTCCTGGAATCCGTCGGCATCGGGCAGATCAACTGGCTCACGTCGCCGACCTGGTCGCTGATCGCGGTCCTCGTCGCGAACATCTGGATCGGGATCCCCTTCAACCTCGTGATCATGTACTCGGGGCTCCAGGGCATCCCGGAGGAACTGTACGAAGCCGCGTCGCTGGACGGTGCGAACGGGTGGCAGCGGTTCTGGCGGATCACGTTCCCGTTGCTGCGACCGGTGACCGCGATCACCCTGTTGCTCGGGTTCGTCTACACCCTCAAGGTGTTCGACATCATCTGGATCATGACCAAGGGCGGGCCCGCCGGGTCGAGCACCACCCTGGCGATCTGGGCGTACCAGTTGGGCTTCGGCAACCTGCTCCCCGACTTCAGTTCCGCCGCGACCGTGGGCAACGTCCTCATCCTCGTCGCCCTCGTCGTCGGCCTCGTCTACGCGCGCATGCAGCGCCGTCTGGAGGTGTGACGTGCGCCGTCGACCCTGGTGGCAGACCACCCTCGGCATCGTCCTCACCGCGGTGATGCTCTTCCCCGTCTACTGGATGGTCAACGTCTCGCTGACGCGTGACCAGGACATGCGGAAGAGCCCGCCGAACCTGCTCCCGATCGACCCGACCCTGCACGGGTACACGACCGTCCTCGGGCAGCAGCTGCCGTTCCTCGGCACCAGCCTGGTGGTCGGCCTCGGCACCGTCGTGCTGACCCTGCTCCTGTCCGCCCCGGCCGCCTACTCGCTCGCGAAGCTCCGTCCCCGCGGCGGTGGCGCGATGAGCTTCGTCCTCCTGATCGCGCAGATGATCCCCGCGATCATCATGGCGATGGGCTTCTACACGATCTACGTGAAGCTCGGCATCCTCGACACCGTCTGGGGGCTCATCCTCGCCGACTCCACCATCGCGGTCCCCTTCGGCGTCCTCATCTTCACCGCGTTCATGCGGGGGATCCCGGACGAACTCCTGAACGCCGCGCGGATCGACGGGGCGAACACCTGGCGCACCTTCACCGCGATCGTGATGCCCGTCAGCCGGAACTCGCTCGTCACCGTCTCGCTGTTCTCGTTCCTGTGGGCCTGGTCGGACTTCCTGTTCGCCAACACCCTCGACGGCGGCGGCGACGCGAAGCCGATCACCCTCGGCATCTACGCCTACATCGGCAACAACAACCAGGAGTGGAACTCGATCATGGCGACCGCGGTGGTGGCCTCGATCCCCGCCGCGGTCCTGTTGGTCCTCGCTCAGCGCTACGTCGCCGCCGGGGTCACCGCCGGCGCCGTCAAGGACTGACCGGACCCGTTCCACCCCATTCGTCCGTCGTACCTCGAAGGAACCCCATGTCACTGACGCACGTGACCGCATCCTCGTCCGGCCCGGTCTCGCCCTCGTCCTCCACGCTCCGTCCCCTGCCCCTCGGCGCGGTCCGGCTCGTCGGCGGGTACTGGGGCGACTGGCAGCAGCGGAACGCCGACACCGTGCTCGCACACTGCGAGACCTGGATGGAACGGATCGGCTGGATCGGCAACTTCGACGCCGCCGCGACCGGTGAGCCGTTCGAGCACGCCGGCATCGAGTTCGTCGACTCGGAGGTCTACAAGCTGCTCGAGGCGATGGCCTGGGAACTCGGGCGGAGCGGCGACCCGCAGCTGGCGGACCGGTACGACCGGCTCGTCGAGCGGGTCGCCGCGGCACAGGACGACGACGGGTACCTGCACACGAGCTTCGGCCGCTCGTGGCAACGTGCACGCTGGTCGGACCTGGAGTGGGGCCACGAGCTCTACAGCATGGGGCACCTGATCCAGGCCGCCGTCGCGCGACTCCGGACCGCCGGCGGCGGGTTGCTCGTCGACGTGGCGGTGCGGGTCGCCGACCACCTCGTCGAGGTGTTCGGTCGGGACGGGCGGGAGGCCGTGTGCGGCCACCCGGAGATCGAGCCGGCACTCGTCGAGCTCGGTCGGGCGACCGGCGACCACCGGTACGTCCTGCTCGCGCGGACGTTCGTCGAGCGACGTGGCCGCGGCCTGCTCGCTCCCATCGAGTACGGGCAGGAGTACTTCCAGGACGACGTCCCGGTCCGCCGCGCCGAGGTGCTGCGCGGGCACGCCGTCCGAGCGCTCTACCTCGCTGCCGGGGCGGTCGACGTCGCCGTCGAGACCGGGGACGCGGAGCTGCTGCACGCCGTCGAACGACAGTGGGAGCACACCGTCGCGCGCCGCACCTACCTGACCGGGGCAATGGGTGCGCACCACCAGGACGAGGCGTTCGGTGCCGACTTCGAGCTGCCACCGGACCGGGAGTACGGCGAGACGTGCGCCGCGATCGCGTCGAACATGCTGTCGTGGCGACTGCTGCTCGAGACGGGGGACTCGAAGTACGCCGACCTGATCGAGCGCACCCTGTACAACGCGGTGATGGTGGCTCCGCGCGAGGACGGTCGGGCGTTCTTCTACGCCAACACCCTGCACCAGCGCGTCGAGGGCACCGTCCCGCCCGAGGACGCCATCAGCGCCAGGGCCCTGTCGAGTCTGCGCGCGCCGTGGTTCGAGGTGTCGTGCTGCCCGACGAACCTCGCCCGGACGCTCGCGAGCGTCGAGTCGGTGTTCGCGACGATGACGGCCTCCGGGCTGCAGCTGCACCAGTACGGCGACTACGACGTGGACGTCACGCTGCCCGACGGGACGCCGATCGGCTTCACGGTCCGGTCCGGCTGGCCGTACGACGGCGCGGTCGTGCTGACCGCGACGACCGCCACGGACGCCCCGGTCACGGTGCAGCTGCGCGTTCCCGCCTGGGCGGACGGCGCCGAGCTCGAGACACCGGAGGGTCGGCGCGCCGCACCGGCGGGGCAGCTGGTCACCGTCGAGCGGACCTTCGTCGTCGGCGACCGGCTCACGCTCACGGTCCCCGTCCAGGCCCGCCTGACGGTGCCGGATCCGCGCATCGACGCCGTCCGCGGCACCGTGGCCGTCGAGCGCGGCCCCCTGGTCTACGCGCTCGAGTCGACGGACCTCGGGCAGGACGTCGGCGACGTCGTGGTCCTGCCGGAGGTCCCGGTGGAGGACCACGGCGCCGGCGACGTGCGCGTCGCGGTCGCCACCCGATCCGTGGAAGCCGGGCCGGGCCTCCCGTACGGCAGCCCCGAGACCGAGACCACCTTCGTCGACACCGTGCGGCTCGTGCCGTACGCGACCTGGGGCAACCGCGGACCCTCGACGATGCGGGTGTTCCTCCCCACGGTGTGAACTCCTGAGCCGCCGGGTGCCTGATCTCCTCGGCGGCTCAGGTCTCGACGGCACCGGTCCGCCGTCGTCGGTCAGGGCCGCCGTCGTCGGTCAGGACCGCGTCGACTCCGGCACCCTGGCCGCACTGCCCCGATCGGTCACGCGTGTCGTGACGAACTGGGTCGTGGGCGGGCCGGCCTGCTCGGGATCGGTGATCCGCTGCAGGAGTCTCCGGACGGCACGGTGCCCCAGCTCGTCGGGCACGGTGTCGACCGCCGTGTAGGCCAGGGAGAACGACCGCCCGAAGTTGTCCGAGTAGAGACTCACGACCGACAGGTCGCGGGGGACCTCGACGGAACGCTCGCGCAGCACCGTCGGGAGCGCCGCGACCGAGGCGTCGTTGTGCACGACCAGGGCCGTCGCTCCGGGCCGTGCGTCCAGGACGGCGTTGAGGTTCCGTGCGACCGCGGGCTGTTGTGACTCGCCGTCGTGTGCGGTGATGCGCATGCCGTGCTGTGCGCCCCGCTCCAGGGCTGCGTCGCGGAACCGCCACGCGTACGCGCCGCCGCGCTCGTACACGTGCCGTGGCGGCGTCACGAGTGCGACGTCGCGGTGCCCGAGGTCGTGGAGCCGGTCGACGAGCACACGGGCGGCCTCGCCGAAGTCGAGGTCGAACACGTCGAGGCCGGAGGGGTCCCCCGGCAGCCCCACCATCGATCCGGGCACCCGCGACGCACGGAGGCCCGCCAGTCGTGGGTCGTCGTGGGTGACGTCGAGCAGCACGACGCCGTCCACCATCCCGGTCGAGGTGATCCGCCGCAGCGCGGCGGCGCCGTCGGCCTCGGTCACCATGAGGACGTCGTAGCCGTGCTGCCGAGCCGTGTCGGAGATCGGCAGCACGTACTCGAGCATGGCGGGCGCGAACTCGTCCGGGTGGAACTGCACGAAGAGGCCCAGGATCATCGTCTGGTTGGTGGCCAGCGCGCGGGCGCCGGCGTTCGGGGTGAAGCCGAGCTCGACGATCGCCCGCTCGATCCGGTCGCGGGTCTCCTGCGAGATCACCCGTCGCCCCGACAGGGCGTAGGACACGGTGCTGCGCGCCACGCCGGCGGCCTTCGCCACGTCCGCGATCGTCGCCATGGGGTCCCCGCCTCGACCTTCCTCGTACCGGTTCGAGCACTGTCGCAGCGAATCGGTTCGACGTCAACGTCGCGCGCGTCGACGACGGGTCCGCCCGGAGCGGACGGCGGTGCACGCGGACGGCGGGCCCGCCCGGACCGGACGGACCCGCCGTGGGACGGTTCCTACTGCAGGTGGATGCTGTCCAGCTCGGCGTACCCGGTCCCGCCGGCGTAGTTCGGCGCTCCCTTGGCGAGTCGGATCACGTTGTAGCCGGCCTGCAGCTGGACCGTGACGTCGACACTGCCCGTCGGGTTCCCCCAGCCGGAGGTGGTCGGCGGGTAGGTCACCGTCGAGAAGCCGCCACCGTTGTAGGCGAGCCCCTGGGTCGCGTTCGCACCGGTGGCGTTCGCGTACTTGACGGACATCGTGTAGGCCCTGGCGGTCGGCACGTTGACCAGGAAGTCGACGAAGCTGTCCGTCCGCGCGTCACCGGAGTCGTCGATGCGGCCGACGTAGCCGCCGTTCGACGCGGTCGGCGACGACAGCCTGCTGGCGTTGACGACGGTCGCGTTCTCCGCCTCGTAGGTCTGCTGGTACGTCGGCGCGCCCGTCGTCGGGGTGATCAGCAGCTGGTACGCAGCGACCGCGTCCATGTTCGACACCGGCACGGTGATGGATCCGTTGACGACGGAGTAGGTCGTCGTCGACACGGTGTTCGGAGCGGCCTGGTTCGTCGTGCGACCCGTCGTGTTCGTCGACGAGAGCTGGACGGAGACCTGGTTGCCGAGTCCCGACAGACCGTTCACCCGGACCGTGTTCGCGCCGCTGTCGCCACCGAAGACGACGTTGACCTGCTTCCGGCTCGCGTCGTAGGACGCGACTCCGTCGAGGTACGACTGCGGAACGGTCTCGACGACGTTGCCCGACTGGTCGCCGTACCACTTGTAGGCCCAGTAGGACGCGGTCGGCTGGTTGCGGTACAGCAGCCCGTCCATCGTCCCGGCCTCGTACCAGTACGCGCGTTCCGCGTTGGCGATGCCGGCCCGCTCGAACGCGGCCATGTAGTGCACGCCGATGCTCGGCTGGTCGACCTGTCCGGGCGAGGCGTACTCGTTGATCGAGATCGGGATGTGCGGCAGCCCGAGCGAGTCCTCGATCGCGCGGAAGTCGGCGACGTGTGCCTGGACGTTCTGGTAGCTGAAGTCATCGAGCTCGTGCCAGACCGCCACCGAGGGCAGTGTGTTCGTGTTCTTGGCGTTCGTCATGAACGAGAGCATGAAGTCGTGGTCGTAGGCGCTGGCACCGGGCCCGATGATCGGCGTGAGGGTGTCGATCGCACGGATGTCGCGGTACGTCCGTGTCCACATGTCGAGGTAGCTGCCGGCGTTCGGGTCGTTCTTCGTGCTGGTCGTCCAGTTGGCGTCCGGCTCGTTCCAGATCTCGTAGCCGGCGATGTTGGTGGTCGACGTCGCGTTGACCCGGGCCGTGATCATCGTCTTGATCTTCGACTCCCAGTCCGGCCAACTGACCCAGTTGTAGGGGAACGTGCTGAAGACGTCGGGGAGTCGCAGGTACTGCTGACCACCGGCGGAGGTGATCTTGCCGGCGACCTGCAAGCCGTCGCAGCACGGGCTGCTCGCGCCGTTCCCGAGCTGCTGCGTGCCGGGCGGGGGCTGCGTGAACGTGTTGACGTGCAGGGGGTAGAGCTGGCTCAGCGGCGGCGTGCTCCCGGTGTCGACGCCGTACAGGCCTCCCGCCGCGACGTGGGTGACCGGTCGGACGGTGGTGCCGACGTTGACTGTCAACGTGTTGCCCGCGGCGAGGGCGGGTGAGGCGGGCCCGAAGCCGGCGAGCACCGTGCCCGCGGCGGCCAGTGTGCAGAGGACCGCGGCGAGCCGCCGCGTGCGGAGTGGTCCGCCCCGTCGGCGTCCGGACCGGGGTTGGACATGAAGATGCGTCATTGCTTCTCCCTCGAGGATCTCCGGGTGAGCCAGCGACGGCGGTCGTCGTGATCGCACCTGGCGGTTCGTCGTCGAACCGGTTCGACGATCATCGACGCACACCTCGGCGGTGTCAAGGTGCGTTGTCCTGGGTGCGTGACCGACCGGCGGCGCGGTCACGCGCGACACGGCGTCCGACGCACCGCCTCGTCTTGTCGGGTGAGCGCTCACACGATACGGTGTGAGCGCTCACTCGATGACGAGCAGCAGGAGGAACGCATGACCGACGAGCGCCGACGACAGGTCCTGGACGGCCGCACGACCCTGGGGATCGAACTCGGCTCCACCCGCATCAAGGCCTGCCTGGTGGACGAGGACCTCGTGCCGATCGCCGCCGGCTCGCACGAGTGGGAGAACGAGTTCGTCGACGGGCGCTGGACCTACTCGCTCGAGGCCGTCGAGACCGGACTCCGCGCTGCCTACGCCGCGCTCGTCGCCGACGTCGAGGCGCAGTACGGCGTCGCCCCGACCACCTTCCGCGCCGCCGGTGTGAGCGCGATGATGCACGGGTACCTGGCGTTCGACGACGCCGGTGACCTGCTCGTCCCGTTCCGCACCTGGCGCAACACCTCGACCGGTCCCGCCGCCGAACGGCTCAGCGACGCCCTCGGCTGCAACATCCCGCTCCGCTGGTCGGTCGCGCACCTGTACCAGGCGGTCCTCGACCACGAGCCGCACGTCGCCGAGCTCGCCGGCATCACGACCCTCGCCGGGTACGTGCACCGTCGCCTCACCGGCCGGAACGTGCTCGGGGTCGGTGACGCCTCCGGGATGTTCCCGATCGACAGCGGCCCGGTCGAGAGCCGCCCGGGCGAGCCCGGCCACCGGGACTGGGACCGCGACGGGCTCGCCACGGCGCAGGACCTGCTGGGCGAGGCCGTCCCGGACCTCCGCGCCCTCCTGCCCGAGGTCCTCGTCGCCGGGGAGCACGCCGGCGACCTCACGCCCGACGGCGCCGCCTGGCTCGACCCGACCGGAACGCTGCAGCCCGGCGTCCCGCTCTGCCCGCCGGAGGGCGACGCCGGCACGGGCATGGTCGCGACGAACGCCGTCGCCCCGCGCACCGGGAACGTCAGTGTCGGCACGAGCATCTTCGCGATGGTCGTGCTCGAGCGCCCGTTGTCGACGCCGTACGAGGAACTCGACGTCGTGACGACGCCGTCCGGGGACGCCGTCGCGATGGTGCACTGCAACAACGGCGCGAGCGAGATCGCGAGCTGGGCGCGCGTGTTCGGCCGCTTCGCGGAGGCCGCGGGCGAGCGCACCGGCACGACGGCACCGGACATCGACACGGTCTACGCGACGCTGCTCGCCGAGGCCGAGCAGGCGGACCCGGACGCCGGCGGGCTGCTCTCGTTCAACTACCTGGCCGGTGAGCCGGTCACGCACGTGGAGGACGGCCGACCCCTGCTGCTCCGCACCCCGGACGCGCGCTTCACGCTGGGCAACCTGGTGCGCTCCGAGGTGCACGGCGCGTTCGCCACGCTCGCGATCGGCATGGAGGTCCTGCACGGCGACCACGTCCGGGTCGACCGGATGACGGCGCACGGCGGACTGTTCCGCACGCCCGGCGCACCGCAGCGGCTGCTCGCGGCGGCCCTGCGGGTGCCGGTCGCCCTCGAGGAGACCGCGGGCGAGGGCGGGGCCTGGGGCATCGCCGTCCTCGCGGCGTACCTCGAGCACACCGAGCACCAGCTCGCGGACTTCCTGGCCGACACCGTCTTCGGCGCGGGCACGGTCCACGTCGCCGACCCCGACCCGCGCGACGTCGAGGGGTTCCGGACGTACCTCGGCCGCTACCGGGCGGCCCTGCCCGTCCAGGCAGCGGCAGCAGCCGCGACCCGGCCGAGCACCGAGATGGGACCGGGCACCGCGACCGCACCGGGCACCGCGACCGGACCGGACACCGCGACCGGGCCCAGCGCCACCACCGACCACGGCGACCCGACGGCGGGAGCCGGACCGCGCCTCCAGGAAGAGGGAGTGACCCGATGACCGACGCAAGCGACACGACCACCCAGCAGGCGGTCGCCGCCACCCGCGAACGCGTCGCCCGGCTGCACGGCGAGCTCGTCCGCTACGGCCTGGTGATCTGGACCGGCGGCAACGTCTCCGAACGCGTGCCCGGGACGGACCTCTTCGTCATCAAGCCGTCCGGTGTCGCGAGCGACGACCTGACGCCGGCGAACCAGGTCGTCTGCACCCTCGACGGCGTCCCGGCCGAGGGCTGGGGCAACGAGCACGGCCCGTCCTCCGACACCGCAGCGCACGCCTACGTGTACCGGAACATGCCCGAGGTCGGCGGTGTCGTGCACACGCACTCCACCTACGCGACCGCCTGGGCCGCCCGTGCCGAGGAGATCCCGTGCGTGATCACGGCGATGGCCGACGAGTTCGGCGGACCGATCCCGGTCGGCCCGTTCGCGATCATCGGCGACGACTCGATCGGGCACGGCATCGTCGACACCCTCAGCGGACACCGGAGTCGCGCCGTCCTCATGCAGAACCACGGCGTGTTCACGATCGGCAAGGACGCGAAGGACGCGGTGAAGGCTGCCGTGATGTGCGAGGACGTCGCCCGGACGGTGCACGTCGCGAAGCAGGGCGGCGAGACCGTGCCGATCGCGCAGGAAGACATCGATCGACTCTTCGATCGCTACCAGAACGTCTACGGACAGAACCCCGAAGGAGCCATGCGATGACGCAGGTGAACCCCCAGGCCACCCTGGACAGCTACGAGGTCTGGTTCCTCACCGGTTCCCAGGGCCTGTACGGCGAGGAGACCCTCCGCCAGGTCGAGGCGCAGAGCAAGGCCGTGCACGCCGAACTCGCACCGCACGTACCGGTCCGGCTCGTGTGGAAGCCCGTGCTGAAGGACGCCGACGGCATCCGCCGGGCCCTGATCGAGGCCAGCGCCGACGACAAGGTGATCGGCGTCACCACCTGGATGCACACCTTCAGCCCCGCGAAGATGTGGATCGGCGGGCTGCAGGCGCTCACGAAGCCGCTGCTGCACCTGCACACGCAGGCGAACGTCACGCTGCCGTGGGCCGACATCGACTTCGACTTCATGAACCTCAACCAGGCCGCGCACGGCGACCGCGAGTTCGGGTACGCGCTGGCGCGCCTCGGCGTGCGGCACGCCACCGCGGTCGGCCACGTGTCCGACGAGCGCGTGCAGCAGCGTGTCGCGAACTGGACCCGGGCCGCAGCGGCAGCGGCATCGGTCCGCGAGCTCAAGCTCACGCGCTTCGGCGACAACATGCGGTACGTCGCCGTCACCGAGGGCGACAAGACCGAGGCGGAGATCGAGCTCGGCGTGCAGGTGAACACCTGGGCGGTGAACGAGCTGGCTGTGGCGGTGGACGCCGCAGCGGCGGACACGGCCGCGGTGGACGCCCTCGTGGCGGAGTACGACGCGCAGTACGACGTCGTCGACGACCTGCGTGACGGCGGACCACGCCGTGCCGCGCTCCGCGACGGCGCCGCGATCGAGATCGGTCTCCGCACCCTGCTCGAGCAGAACGGGTCCGCGGCCTTCACCACCAACTTCGAGGACCTCGGGACCCTCAAGCAGCTGCCGGGTCTCGCCGTGCAGCGCCTGATGGCCGACGGCTACGGCTTCGGCGCCGAGGGCGACTGGAAGACGGCCGTCCTGGTCCGGGCGATGAACGTCGCCGGCGCCGGGCTGCCCGGTGGCGCGAGCCTGATGGAGGACTACACCTACGACCTCACGCCGGGGGCGGAGAAGATCCTCGGCGCCCACATGCTCGAGGTGTCGCCCACGCTGAGCACCACGACGCCGACGCTCGAGATCCACCCGCTCGGCATCGGCGGCAAGGACGACCCGGTGCGCCTGGTCTTCACCGCCGACAGCGGCGAGGCCGTGGTGGTGGCGCTGTCCGACACCCGTGACGGCTTCCGGCTCACCGCGAACGTCGTCGACGTGGTGCCCCCGACCGAGGCTCTGCCGAAGCTCCCCGTCGGCCGTGCCGTCTGGGAGCCCCGCCCGTCGTTCCCGGTCGCCGCCGAGGCCTGGCTCACCGCCGGCGCCGCCCACCACACCGTGATGACGACCGCCGTCGGACTGCAGGTCGTCGAGGACTTCGCGACCATGGTCGGCACGGAGTTCCTCGTCATCGACGAACACACGACGGCGCGCGGGTTCCGCGACGAACTGCGGCTGCAGCAGACCTGGCACCGTCTCGACCGGGGGTTCTAGGCTCGTGACCGTGACCGCGACGACGCGTACGAACTGGGCAGGGAACGTCACCTACGGGGCGTCCGAACTCCTCTCGCCGACCTCCGTCGACGAGGTCCGACGCATCGTGGCGGTCACGCCGCGCCTGACGGCGCTCGGGTCGACGCACTCGTTCAACCGGATCGCGGACACCGACGCGGTGCAGGTGTCGTTGGCCGGGCTGCCGCCCCAGCTCGACATCGACACGGAACGTCGCGTCGTCCGCGTCGCCGCCGGCATGGTCCACAGCCAGGTGGCGGCCGGCCTGGAGGCGCGGGGCTGGGCCCTCGGGAACCTCGCCTCCCTGCCGCACATCTCCACGGCCGGCGCCGTCGCCACCGGCACGCACGGCTCCGGCGTCCGCAACCCGTCGCTCGCGCAGGCGGTGGTCGGCCTGGAGGTCGTCCGCGCCTCCGGGGACGTCGTGCGCATCGACGCCTCCACGCCGGACGGTGCCCTCGACGCGCACCGGGTGGCACTCGGCGCGCTCGGGATCGTCACGGCCGTGGAACTCGCGATCGAACCCACGTTCCAGGTCGCCACCACCGTGCACCTCGACCTGCCGTGGGACGCCGTCGCCGCACACTTCGACGACGTCGTGTCGGACGCCTACTCGGTGTCGCTCTTCACGTCCTTCGACGCCCGCGGTGCCCGGCAGGTCTGGGTGAAGCACCGCGTCGACGAGCCCGCGCCGGCCGTCGACCTGGTCGCACTCGGTGCCCGACCTGCGACCGGGCCCGTGCACCCGGGCGAGAACGACCCGGCCGGGGTCACCGAGCAGGGCGGCGTGCCCGGGCCGTGGTCGGAGCGCCTGCCGCACTTCCGGTCCTCGTTCACGCCGTCGACCGGGGCGGAGATCCAGGCGGAGTACCTCCTGCCGGCCGGCTCGGCGGTCGACGCGCTCGAGGCGCTCCGGCCGCTCGGGGAACTGTTCGCACCGCTCCTCATCGCCGCGGAGGTCCGCACGATCGCTCCCGACACCGCCTGGCTGGCGCCGTCGTCCGAGCGGCAGTCCGTCGGGATCCACTTCACCTTCCGGCGCGACCCGGTGGCCGTGGCAGCCGCGGTCGAGCGCATCGAGGAAGCCCTCGCTCCGTTCGCCGCGCGGCCGCACTGGGGCAAGGTCTCTGCGGCGAGTCCCGAGCGGCTGCACGAGGTCTACCCGCACCTGGCGGCGTTCGCTGCCCTGGCCCGCGACCTCGACCCGTCCGGGACGTTCCGCAACCCGTTCCTCACGACCGTCCTCGCCTGACGACCGAGGTCGTTCCCAGCGCACTCGGATGACTTGCCCGGTGCTCCCACCGGTGCGTTGCTGAGCGCTCACATGTGTGATCACAAAGGTTGGGGCATGGCGAACCTCAACCGGATCCTGGGCATGGCCTCGAAGGTCATCGACAAGCAGATGCAGAAGCGCGGGCAGGGGACACCGCAGCAGCCGTCGCAGCAGGGCGGCACCGACTGGCGGGACATCGTCCGGACGGCCGCGGACAAGCTGACCGGCGACGATCGCGGACGGCAGCAGGGGGCGCCGCAGTACGGCCAGCCGGAGTACGGCCAGCCGCAGCAGTACACGCCGCAGGGCGGTCAGTCGCAGCAGTCCGCGCCGCAGTACGGTCAGCCGCAGCAGTCCGCGCCGCAGCAGGCGGCGGGCCAGCAGCGCGGTCCGGTCGACGCCGACCGCGTCGCGATCGCGAAGTACGACTACCTCCTCCGCACCGCGCCACCCGAGCAGCTCGAACAGGTCCACCACGACGCGTTCGCCCGGCTGACCCCGGCGCAGCGACAGCAGATCCGGAACCGCCTGAACTCGGAGCTGCCGCCGCACGAGCACCTCCGTGACGACTCCGCCGGCGGCATGGCGCGCGCGATGACCCGCGGTGAGGTCAGCCGGCCCGGGCTGGTCCGACGGGTGCTCGGCGGAGCGGGCGGACGGAACGGTGCACCAGGCGGTCGCGGCCGCGGGGGCGCCTTCGCCGGTGGTGCGGCGGTCGGGGCGGGAGCGATGGCGCTCGGCGGCCTGGGCGCCGCGGTGGCCGGTGGCGCGGTGCTGAGTGCCGCGGCCGGGCCGATCCTCAGCGAGGCGGCGGGGCTGGGCGTGGACTTCGAGGGCATCGCCTCGGGCATCGGCGACCTCGGGCTGGGGGACCTCGGCGGCGGCGTCGAGGGGCTCGTCGGCGAGGGGGAGCAGCTGCTCGGTGGCTTCGGCGATCAGGCCTCGAACCTCGGCGAGCAGGCGTCGAACCTCGGCGAGCAGGCGTCGAACCTCGGCAACGACCTGCTCGGCGGCCTGTTCGACCGGTGACGCGCGAACACCGGACGAACTCCGTGCGAACGCATCGGGAATAGCGGGAGGCGACGCGGCACTTGGACCGTTACGTCGTGCGACGTCCGTCGCGCGCGGGATTCGGACGGGCGACCGTCGCGGTGTCAGGATGGACGCCGCCCGGTGACCCGTCCCGGACCCTGCAGTGACCACCCCACGGTCGCCCCCATCCCCTTCCCACGAGGAGCAGCATCGTCATGAGACGCCCCAAGCGCCTGACCATCACCGCGGCGGTCGCCGCAGCAGCAGCCCTGGTCCTCACCGGCTGCTCGGGCGGAGGGGCCTCGGACGACGCTTCGGGCGGCACGGCCAAGGGCGGCACGCTCAACATCCTGACGACGGCCACCGCGGTGCACCTCGACCCGGCGACCAGCCAGAACCTCAACATCACGACGCTCGGCCTCGTACTGCGTCGCCTCACCGCGTGGGACGTCGAGCCGGGCAAGACGGCGAAGGTCGTCCCGGACCTCGCGACGAACACCGGCGACTCGAGCGACGGCGGCAAGACCTGGACCTACCACCTCAAGAAGGGGCTGAAGTTCCAGGACGGCACGGCGATCACCACGAAGGACATCAAGTGGGGCATCGAGCGTTCGTTCGCTCCGACCCTCACCGGTGGCCTGAGCTACCACAAGTCGCTCCTCGTCGGCGGTGACACGTACAAGGGCCCGTTCGACGGCAAGACCCTGGACAGCATCGAGACGCCCGACGACAGCACGATCGTCTTCAAGCTGAACGCGGCGTACGGCGACTGGCCGTGGCTCGTGTCGATGCCGGCGTTCGCCCCGGTCCCCGAGGGCGACGGCACCGACACCGGCGCCTACGACGCCAAGCCCGTCGCGTCCGGCCCGTACCAGGTGCAGTCGAACACCCAGGGCTCGCAGATCACCCTCGTCCGGAACAAGGAGTGGAGCGCGTCGACCGACGACGTCCGCACCGCCGGCCCCTCGAAGGTCGTCTTCAAGGAGAGCCAGGACCCGTCGACGGTCACCCAGACGCTCATCGCCGACAACGGCGACGCGAAGGACTCCTTCGGCGCCACGTACCTCGGTGCGGCCGAGCTGAACCAGGTGCGCTCGAACCCGTCCGCGCAGGACCGCCTCGCCACGTCGAAGGCCGGCCCGATCACCTACATGGCGATCAACACGCAGAAGGGTTCGCTCAAGGACCTGAAGGTCCGCCAGGCACTGCAGTACGCCGTCGACAAGAAGTCCTACCGCATCGCCGCGGGTGGTGCCCTCGCCGGGACCTACGCGACGACCCTGATCACCCCGGGCATCGCCGGTCGTCAGGACTACGACCTCTACAAGCCGGGTGCGTCCGGTGACGTCGCGAAGGCGAAGAAGCTCCTGCAGGAGGCCGGCGTCTCCGACCTCACGCTCACGCTCGCCACGCCGAACGACCCGTCGAGCCTCGCCCAGTCGCAGGCCCTGCAGGCCGGGCTCAAGCGCGCCGGCATCACGGTCACGCTGAAGCCGCTCGACTCCGACTCGTTCTACACGGCGACGACCGACGGCACCGACTTCGACCTGGCGCTGTTCAGCTGGCAGCCGGACTTCCCGAGCGCGAACGCCAACATCCAGCCGCTCTACGACTCGTCGCAGATCGGTGGCGGCGGCTACAACGTCTCGAAGTACAGCAACCCCGCGGTGGACGCGCTCATCAAGGAGGCCAGCGCGACCGTCGACCAGCAGGACGCGCAGAAGCTCTGGGCCGAGGCGGACAAGAAGATCATGGCCGACGCCCCGATCGTGCCGCTGACCTACGCGAAGCAGTCGTTCCTCGCCGGTTCGGACGTGCAGAACTTCCAGATCGCGGACTTCCCGGCGTACCCGAACTACCTCAAGGTCTCGCTCGCGAAGTGAGTGCACCGCTGCTCGAGGTCGAGGGGCTCCGCGTCGCGTTCGGCGACGCGGAGCCCGTCGTCCGTGACGTCTCCTTCACCCTGACGCCCGGGCGGGTGCTCGCCCTCGTCGGCGAGTCCGGCTCGGGCAAGTCCGTCAGCGCGATGAGCGTGCTCGGCCTGCTCCCGCCGGAGGCCCGCGTCTCCGGAAGCATCCGATTCCGCGGAACGGAGCTCGTCGGCGCGTCCGACGACGCCCTGCGTGGCGTCCGCGGTGCGGGCATCGGGGTGGTGTTCCAGGAGCCGATGAACTCCTTCACACCGGTGCTCTCGATCGGCACGCAGATCACCGAAGCGGTCACGGCGCACCCGACGGACCTCGACCGCGCCGGGGTCTCCACCCGGGTCGACGACCTGCTGCGGTCCGCGGGGCTGTCCGACCCGGAGCGCATCCGGAAGGCCTACCCGCACGAGCTCTCCGGCGGGCAGCTGCAGCGCGCGATGATCGCGATGGCGCTCGCGGGCGACCCGGTCGCGCTCATCGCGGACGAGCCGACGACGGCGCTGGACGTCACGGTGCAGGCGGGGATCCTCGACCTGCTCCGCACCCTCGGCCGCGAGCGCTCGCTCGCCGTGCTGCTCATCACGCACGACATGGGCGTGGTGGCGGACGTCGCCGACGAGGTCCTCGTGATGCGTCGGGGCGACCCGGTCGAGCACGGCACCGTCGCCGAGGTCTTCGCGCACCCGAGCGCCGAGTACACCCGTGCGCTCCTCGACGCGGTCCCCAGCCTGGAGGCGCGGGGTGCGTCCGCCACGGACGCATCCGCGCCCGAGACTCGGCCTGGCGGACAGGATCCGGCCCCCGGAACCCGTGCGGTGTCCGCGGAGCCGAGCCATGGCTCGGCGTCTGCCGACGCGCACGACGCGAGCCGCGCCTCCCGGCCGGTGGTCGCGCAGCTGCGCGACGTCGCGGTGCGGTACGCACGCCGCGGGGAACCGACGGTCTCGGGCATCGACTTCGGACTCCGCGCCGGCGAGACCCTCGGCCTCGTGGGGGAGTCGGGCTCCGGCAAGTCGACCATCGGGCGGGCACTCGCCGGCCTCGTGCCGGTCGTCGCCGGCTCGGTCGAGGTCGACGGCAGCGACCTCCGCACGGCACGTGGTCGACGGCTCCGCGAGCTGCGCAGTCGCGTGGGCATCGTCTTCCAGGACCCGGCGTCCTCGCTCAACCCGCGCCAGACCATCGGGTGGAGCATCGCCGAGCCGCTCCTGGTGCACGGCACCGCCTCCGCCGCCGAGCGTGCGGAACGGGTGCGGGAGCTCCTCGTCGCGGTGCAGCTCGACCCGTCGTGGGCCGAGCGGTTCCCGCACCAGCTCTCCGGTGGCCAGCGGCAGCGCGTCGCCGTCGCCCGCGCGCTCGCCCTGCGGCCCGCGCTCGTGATCGCGGACGAGCCGACCTCCGCCCTCGACGTCACCGTTCAGGCCGCCGTGCTCGACCTGCTCGCCGACCTGCAACAGGAGTTCGGCTTCGGGATGCTGCTCATCAGCCACGACCTCGCCGTCGTCCGGCAGCTCGCCGACGAGGTCGTGGTGCTGCACCGCGGCCGCGTCGTCGAACGGGGCACCACCGACGCCGTGCTCGACGACCCGCAGCAGGACTACACGCGCATGCTCCTCGCGGCGGCGCCCGTCGCCGACCCGGTGCGACAGGCCGCACGGCGCGAGGCCTGGCGCGCATGGGAAGGGGTGGCCTCGTGACCGCCAACGTCGTCGACCGTCCGGTCTCCGCGTCCGCCGGTCGGAGCACCGGCTTCCGCGCCGTCGTGCGCCGCGTCCGGCAGGACCGTTGGGCCGTGGCGTCCGCGGCCGTCATCGTCGTGTTCGTCGTCGTCGCGGTCGCCGCGCCGCTCATCGCCGCCGTGACCGGGCAGGACCCGTACGGCTACCACATCGACGCGCTGAACTCGTTCGGTGCCCCGAAGGGCGTCGGCGGCGGGATCAGCGGTGCGCACTGGTTCGGCGTGGAGCCCCTCACCGGGCGCGATCTGTTCGCCATCGTGACCTACGGTGCCCGGACCTCGCTCGGCATCGGGCTCGCCGCCACCGTGCTGTCGATCGTGATCGGCGTGCTCGTCGGCGTCACGACCGGGTTCTTCGGCGGCTGGTACGACCGGGTGCTGTCCCGGGTCGTCGACGTCATCTTCGGGTTCCCCTCGCTCGTGTTCATGATCGCCCTCACCGCGATCGTGCCGACCTCGTTCCCGAAGCCCGTCCTCGTCGTGCTCGTCATCGGCTTCTTCGGGTGGCCGTCCGTCGCCCGTGTCGTCCGTGGTCAGACGCTGTCGCTCGTGAGCCGGAACTACGTGGTCGCCTCCACCGCGATGGGCGCCGGCCGCTGGCACGTCATCCGGACCCAGCTCCTGCCGAACCTCGCCGCGACGATCACCGTGTACGCGACGATCTCGATCCCGTCGATGATCGGTGCCGAGGCCGCCCTGTCCTTCCTCGCCGTCGGCGTCACGCCGCCGACGCCGTCGTGGGGTCGCAGCATCGGCGACGCGATCGGGTGGGTGCAGACCGACCCGATGTACCTCGTGTTCCCCGGTCTGGCACTGTTCCTGATCACCCTGGCGTTCAACGTGCTCGGCGATGCGCTGCGCGATGCCCTCGACCCCCGTGGAGGTGCACGATGAGCACGTTCCGCTTCATCGCCATCCGCGTCCTCGGCGCCGCGGTCGTGCTGCTCGTCGTCGCCGCCATCACCTACGCGCTGTTCATGCTGCTGCCGACGAACCCGGCGCGGGCGATCTGCGACAAGCCCTGCACGCCGGACCGCCTCCGGGAGGTCCAGGCGTTCCTCGGCACCGACAAGCCGTGGATCGCGCAGTTCGGCGCCTACCTGGCCGGGATCTTCGCGGGTCGGACGTTCGGTTCGGGTGCCTCCGTCATCCACTGCGCCGCGCCGTGCTTCGGGTACTCGTTCCAGCTGCACGACAGCGTCACGAACCTGATCCTGTCCCGCCTGCCCGTCACCGCCTCCATCGCCGTCGGCGCCGCGGTGCTGTGGCTCGTGGCCGGTGTCGCCGGGGGAGCGCTCTCCGCCCTGCGACGGGGGACCTTCGTCGACCGTGCCGTGATGACCGTCGCGGTCGCCGGGGTGTCCGCACCCTCGTACCTCGTCGGCCTGCTCGGCATCCTGCTGTTCGGGTTCGTGCTCGGCATCCTGCCGACGAGCGGGTACGTGGCGTTCGGCGACGACCCCGTCGGGTGGCTCACCCACCTGATCCTGCCGTGGTGCGTGCTCGCGTTCATCAGCGCGGCGATCTACGCGCGGCTGACGCGGGGCGAGATGCTCGAGTCGATGTCGCAGGACTTCGTCCGGACCGCTCGCGCGAAGGGCCTGCGGGAGCGCCAGGTCGTCGTGCGGCACGGCCTCCGGACGGCGATCCTGCCCGTCGTGACGCTGTTCGGGCTCGACCTCGGCTCGCTGCTCGGCGGCGCCGTGATCACCGAGAAGGTGTTCTCGATGCAGGGCCTCGGAGCGCTCCTGATCGACGCCGTGCACACGCTCGACCTGCAGGTCGTCGTCGGCTTCACGCTGTTCTCGGCGTTGCTCATCGTCACCGCCAACGTGATCGTCGACGTCGTGTACGCGTTCGTCGACCCCCGCGTCCGCCGCCGGGCCTGAGCCGCGGTCCCGCACCCTCGGGGCGGGGCGTGGTTCCGCACGGTCGCCAACAACCGAGGTCATGCCGAACCACGAGATTCCACGGTGCGACGTGACTTCGGTGGTGCGGGTCCAGACGGTGCCGCGGGTCAGGCCGGACGCGACCCGTCCCACCACCGCAGCACCCGGGTGCCGGACAGGGTGAGCCACTTCGAGGGTTCGCCGGCGGGGACGTCCACCTCGAACCACTGCCGACCGGGCGGACGTTCGCCCTGGGTCCAGGTGCCGTCCTCGTTCCGTGCCGCGCGGACGACCTCGATCGCCTCGGCGGCGCGCGGGTCGGGCGCGGTCCCGTCGTGCAGGGCGGCGGCGCGGAGGTGGTCGGTCGCGCGGAGCGCCGTGTAGATCCACCGGAACGGGTACGCGAAACGGTGGACCCAGGGCCCGACGACCTCGCCGTCGGACCTCCGGCGCATCAGCCCGCGTTCGAGCAGGTACTCCGCGCCGCGGTGTCGGGCGTCCCGGAGGTCGGAGACCCGAGGGTGGACACCGCCGGTCGACTGCTCGTGCTGCAGCAGTCCGTCCAGCACGTTCAACGTGGAGTGGAACGAGGAGACCGTCGACCCCTCCACCCACTCGCAGTTCCACCCGCCGTCGGACTGCTGGTGCTCGAGCAGCCAGTCCGCGATCCCGTCGACGTCGGCACCGAGCCACGCCCCGTTCGCGAGGGTGAACGCGTTGATGCAGCAGTCCACCTCGCCGGCCCAGTACGGCAGCTGCTCGTACTCCCACCGGCTGTTCGCGTCGAGCCGCGCGGCGGTGTCCCCGAGCACCGCGGCGTCGACACCCCAGTCCCGCAGGGCGTTGAGCGACCACGTCGTCGCCGTGTACGGCTGGCCAGGGCCCTGCGCTTCGGGGCCCTCGAAGTCGAAGTCCGCCGGGAAGTACGCGCCGCCGGCCCACTGGCCGTCTGGATCCTGCCGGGCGAGGAGCGCCGCGCCGAATCCCTCGGTCGACACCCGGGTGCGGGTGCGTTCCCACACCGACGGCGGGGCACCGACGAGGTCGCGCTCGACCTGCCAGCGGAGCGCCGGGTCGGAGTCGAGCAGCCAGTCGATCACGGGGTCGTCGTCCATGGCGCGGAGACTACGCCGGTCCTCCGTCGCCGGTCCTACCGGACGTACCGGTAGGACGCGCCGTCGTCCGTCCGTTCGAGCACCCCGAGGTCGACCGCGTCCCGCCGCACGATCGCGACGTCCTCGGCGAACATCGCGATCGCCGCGTTCAGCACCGGCTCGGGCACTGGGCGTGTGGTCCCGAGCCGGTCGAACACGAGCTGCACGATGCGTACCGACAACGGGTGCCGTTGGTCGTCGGGCACGGCCATCCGCCCGATCCGGTCGAACTCGAGCAGCGCCGCCGACCCCTGCAGCCGTTGGAGGTCCTGCGCCGTCCGGCCGAGCAGCGGTGTGTCCGGTCCGTCGTCGCCGAGCCAGTCGAAGGCCCCGATCGCCGCGCGGGTGCGGTCGTCCAGCTCGGCGTCGCCCACCACCGCTGCCCGGAGCGTCGGACTCGCCAGCACCGCGACGGCCTGCCGAGCCCGACCCACCGCGGTCGACCGTTCGCTCACGAGTCGGCCACCAGACGGTCCGGGTGCCACTTCGACCACTTCTCGCGCACCGCGTCGTCGATCGGGACGTCGAAGTGGCGTGCCACGAGGAGCACCTGCGCGAGCACGTCCATCAGAAGTACGTGATGCCGTGCGGCGTCCGGGGCGGCGTGAGCATCGCGCGGAGCAGGGCCGGCGCAGCCGGGTCCACCGCGCGGACCAGGCCGGCTGCTGCCAGGGTGACCGGCGACACCGATCCCAGGAGCAGCGCGCCGAGGTCCGCGACGTCGAGCTGGAGGTCGGAGCCGGCCACGTCGACGTCGTCCGAGGTCTTCGTGACGGTGCCACGGCCCTCCAGGACGTCCAGGCGGTACGTGCCGGAGGTGAACCCGAGCGCGTCGGTGACGGCAAGCGTCAGCGAACCGTCGACGGCGTAGGGCCGCGAGGTGAGCACCGCCGCGACGTCGAGGATCCGCAGCCAGACGTGGTCTTCCTCGTGGTCGACGTCGTACGCGCGGTTGTCGCCGAGTGCCGCGACGATCGGGTCGTCGAGCCGCGAGCGGTTGTACGTGACGACGTCGTTGAGGTCGATCGAGAGCAGGAACTCCCACAGCGACAGGTACGCGGCGTCGGTGGCGTAGACCAGGTCGACGACCTGCAGCACGGTGTCGCCGTCGCGGCTCTCCTTCACGCGCCAGGTGACGTAGCCGTCGACCTCGTCGGAGTCGTCCGGGCGGTGCACCGCTGCGCGGACGTCCTTCGCCTGCTCGCCGTCGTTGCCGAGGAGCCCGAACGCGACGGGCCAGGTTCCGGCGTTCCGCACCATCGAGCCCGGCGTGCGGGCGGTGAAGCGGTCGAACACGGCGCGACCGGTCCCGGCGGCGAGCCACTGGGGGGTGACGACGCTCACGACGCCGGTGGTCGGCGCGAGGAACGGCAGGGCGCGGTTGCGACGGACGCTGACGGCGCGCTCGCGGATGGCGCTCCCGAAGCCGAAGCGGCGGTAGATGGTGCCCTCGGACGCGGTCAGCGACGCGATCGCGTAGCCCTCGGCGACGCCGCGCTCCAGCGCGTGCGTCATCATCCGGCGGAGGATGCCCCGGCGACGCTCGGTGGGGCGGACCGTGACGGCCGAGATCGCCTGCGTGTCGATGGACGACCCGTCGCCCCAGCTGAGTGCCTTCCGGAACCAGGCGAACGTACCGGCGGGCCATGTCTCGTCGACGGAGCCGGTCGCGGGACGACGGACGTAGGCGCCGAGCCAGGTGTTGCCGTCCTCGACGAAGTGGCCGACCATGCGGGCCGCCGCCTCGTCACCGGGGTGTGTCTCGTGGAACCCGAGCCCGACGGCCTGCATCCAGGACTCGGTCTCGGCGTTCGGTGCCCCCTTGTCGTCCGTCCCGGGCGCGAACTCGCGCAGCTCGTAGCGGTCGTCGAATGCCTCGTTGCTCACCCTTCGACACTATCGGTGGCCGGTGACGAACGGGGGTGCGGGATCTGTCGGGGCGCGGGATGCCGGACTGGAGGCGCGGGGCGGCCCGGCACCGTGCCTCCGGTCCGCAACGGGGCCGGATCCGACTGTTGCTTCGATTTCGAAGCAGTGTTACCGTCTCACCAGATGCTTCGAGTTCGAAGCACATGACGAAGGGCAAGACCATGCAGGCAGTGCAGTACGAACAGGTCGGCGGACCCGAGGTGCTCGAGGTCGTCGACGTCGCGGTCCCGACGCTCGGCCCCGGCGAGGTCCGGATCCGCGTCGCTGCGTCGGCGTTCAACGCGGCGGACAACGGGATGCGGGCGGGCTTCCTGCCGATCCCGATCGAGCTGCCGCACATCCCCGGCTACGACGTGTCCGGGACGGTCGACGCGATCGGGGACGGTGTCACCGGCACCGCGGTCGGCGATGCCGTGATCGGGTTCCTCCCGATGGAACGGAACGGTGCGGCCGCCGAGTACGTCGTCGCGCCGGCCGAGTCCGTCGTCCCCGCGCCGACGTCCGTGCCGCTGGCCGACGCCGCCGCGCTGCCGTCGGTCGCGCTGACGGCATGGCAGGCCCTGTTCGACGAGGGTTCGCTCCGGTCCGGGCAGCGGGTGCTGATCGTCGGTGCCGGCGGCGTCGTCGGCAAGTACGCCGTGCAGCTCGCGAAGCGCGCCGGTGCGCACGTCATCGCCACGGCGAGTCCGCGGAGTGCGGCGGCGGTCACGGCTGCCGGGGCGGACCAGGTCGTCGACCACACCGCCACCGACCTCCTCGCCGCGGTCGACGGACAGGTCGACGTCCTGCTGAACCTGGCGCCGATCGACCCCGAGGACTTCGCCTCGTCCGTCGCGCTGGTCCGGGACGGCGGTGTCGTCGTCAGCACCACGGCGTTCATGGCGACGCCGGGCGACGACGGGCGTGGGGTCCGTGCTGAGACGGTGTTCGTGCGGCCGGACCGCGAACGGCTCGCGGAGCTCGTGTCGCTCGTCGACGCCGGAGCGCTGACGATCGAGGTCGGCCGCCGGATCACGCTCGACGAGCTCCCCGCCCTGCACGCCGAGGCTGCGGACACCGGCGTCGTCGGCAAGGTGATCGTGCTGGTGTGACCGCCCGGACGTGCTCGCTAGCCGTCGAGCAGCTCGGCCGCGCGGTGCTCCGGGACCCCGAGCAGGAGCAGGCTCGACGTCGTCGCCCCGCGGACGCCGAGGTCGTGACGGGTCAGGTCGTGGTCGGCGATGGCGAACACCGCCGACCACGAGACCTGCGCCAGGACCTCGGCGGGCAGGTGCGTCCCGAACACCTGGTCCGCCTGACCGCGACGGACCAGGTCGGCGAGCGCTTCGTCGACCGGGGCGAGCAGGGCGTGGATCTCCGGCCCGAACACGCCGCGACGCAGGACGACGAGCACACGGTAGCGGTGCACGAGCGGCCAGATCCGCGCGATGACGTCGACCCAGACGGCGTCTGCCGGGCGGTCAGGGGTCGCGACGGCGCGCATCACGTCGAGCATCTCGCCGGCCGCCCGCCTCGTGAGCGCGAGCACGAGGTCCGAGCGTGTCGAGAAGTAGCCGTAGACCGTGCGGCGGACGACTCCGGCGGCAGCCGCGATGTCCCCGATGCCGGCGTCCGGATCGGCCCCGAGGACCTCGGTGGCGACGTCGAGGATCCACTCGTCGGTCGGGGTCCCGGTGGGGCGGTCGATCGCGTGCACGATCCGATCATTGCACACGGGTGTGCAATCGGCGTACGCTCCGTTGCACACCGGTGTGCAATCGGGCACGCCGAGACAGGAGCGCACGATGAACGCATCCACCGCGGCGACGGTCGGGGCCGTCCGCCCGTTCCGCATCGACGTCCCCGACGCCGACCTCGACGACCTCGCGCGGCGACTGGCGACGACCCGATGGCCGGCCCCGGAGACCGTGCCCGACTGGTCGCAGGGCGTCCGCCTCCCGAGTGCCCAGGAACTCGTCGAGCACTGGCGGGACCGGTACGACTGGCGTCGCTCGGAAGCCGCGCTGAACTCGTTCCCGCAGTTCCTCACCGAGATCGACGGGCTCGACGTCCACTTCGTCCACGTGCGGTCCCGGACCCCGGGCGCGCTGCCGCTGCTCCTCACGCACGGCTGGCCGGGCTCGGTCGCCGACTTCGCGGGACTCATCGGGCCGCTGACCGACCCTGCCGCGTTCGGCGGGCGCGCGGAGGACGCCTTCGACGTCGTCATCCCCGCGCTGCCGGGGGCCGGGTGGTCGGGCAAGCCGACCGGGCCGGGGTGGACCGTGCAGCGGATCGCCGCCGCCTGGGCGGAGCTGATGGGACGGCTCGGCTACTCGGAGTGGGTCGCGCACGGCGGGGACTGGGGCGGTGCGGTAACCACGGCCCTCGGCGTGGCTCGGCCCGCGGGGCTCCTCGGCATCCACCTCAGCACCCCGTACGCGTTCCCGGCCGAGATCCCGTCGGTGCTGTCGCCGGCGGAGCGCCGTGCGGTCGACGGGCTCGCCCGGTACGCCGGCGAGCTCGGTGGGTCGAACCACCTGCAGGGGACCAGGCCGCAGACGGTCGGCTTCGCGCTGGCGGACTCGCCCGTCGGGCAGGCGGCGTGGATATACGAGAAGTACCAGTCGAAGACGGACAACCGTGGTCGAGCGGAGGACGCGATCGACGTCGACCGGATCCTGGACACGATCTCGATCTCGTGGTTCACGAACAGCGGGGCCTCCTCCGGGCGCGTCTACTGGGACAACCGCTCAGCGACGATGGCCGGCCCGCACCTCGACCTCCCGGTCGCGGTCACGGTGTTCCCGCACGACCTCCCGGTGCTGCCGCGGAGCTGGATCGAGGACGCCTACAGCGACCTGGTCCACTTCGGCGAAGCCGAGCACGGCGGGCACTTCGCCGCACTCGAGCAGCCCGCGTTCCTCGCCGCCGAGATCAGGACGGGGCTCCACGGGCTGGGGCGCTGAGACGTCCGCCCGCCGTGCGCTCAGGCCACGACGACCTCGTGGCCGGACGCAGCCGACTCGTAGATCGCGGCGAGGATCTTCGTCATCACCAGGCCGTGCGTCGCCGGGACGGCCGACGGTGTGCCGTCCCGGACCGCGGCGACGAACCCGTCGATCTCGTTCTGGAACCCGGCCTCCATCTCGAACGTCGTCGAGTCGATCTGCGGGGCGAGGGTGACGATCGTGTCGTGCTGCTCGGTGAACACCAGGAGCTCCGGCTCGAGCTCCGCGCCGCCCCGGTCCCCGTAGAGCCGCACACCGACCTCGTCCCGGCCGTGCAACGAGTAGGACACGTCGACGTTCAGCACGGCCCCGTTGTCGAACCGGATGACCGCTCCCGCCAGGTCCTCGACGGTGTTCTCCGACGCGTCGTGGTCGGACGACCTCCACCGCGTGAGGTTCTCGATGTTGCCGCGGTCGCCCACCCGGTCGGACGTGAACCCGGTGACGGAGACCACCGTCGGCATCCCCATGAGCCACCAGGCGATGTCGATGAAGTGGACGCCGACGTCGATCAGCGGGCCGCCACCCGACACGCTGCGGTCGGCGAACCATCCGCCCGGGTTGCCGGCTCGTCGCAGGCACGTCGCCTTCGCGTAGTAGACCTCGCCGAGGTCGCCCGCGTCGACGAAGGTCTTCAGGACGGTGGCGTTCGTCGACCACCGGCGGACGTACCCGACCTGGAGGATGCCGGGCGCGACGGCCTCGGCCGCGACGAGGGCTTCCGCGTCGGCCACCGTCCGCGCCATCGGCTTCTCGACCAGCACGCTCTTGCCCGCCCCGAGCGCGGCGATGGCGATCTGCACGTGGGTGTCGTTCCTCGTGCAGATCGACACGGCGTCCACCGCGGGGTCAGCGAGGAGCTCCTCGACCGAGGCGTACGCGGACGCGGCACCGAACTGGTCGGCGCGGGCTCGTGCCCGGTCGACGGCGATGTCCGCGACGGCGACGATCTCGACGTCCGGGTTCGCGGCGTAGGCGGCGAGGTGGAACTCGGCGATGTTGCCGGCGCCGACGACGCCGATCCCGATGGTGCTCATGCGGTCGCTTCCTCCCAGTACCGGCGGGCGTTGGCCAGGCCGGTGGTGACGGCCACGCCCGGGTCCTCGAGGCCCTCGAACTCGATCGACACCGGGCCGTCGAAGCCGCTCGCGGCGATCAGCCCGACGAGCGCCCGCACCGGCAGGTCGCCGTGCCCGACGATCGTGCCGAGGATGCTCCGGCCGGCGGCAGTGGTCAGCCAGCCGTCGCCGGGACGGTGGTCCCGCACCAGGAAGTCCTTGAGGTGGACGACGGCGGCCATCGGGAGCGACCGCGGGACGGCGGCGAGCGGGTCTTCGTCGAGGCAGAGGAAGTTGCCGACGTCGAGCAGCATCCGGAAGTTCGGGCGGTCGACCGCGTACACCAGGCGGCGCAGACGCTCGCTGTTGTTGATGAAGAACCCGTGGTTCTCCACCGTCGTGGTGATCCCGAGACCGGCGGCGTGGTCGGCGAGCTCCTGGCAGATCGGGACGATCCGGGCGAGGGTCGTCTCGTACTCGGCCTGGTCGGCGTCCCGCCAGGCCCACTCGACGACGTCGTGCCGGAACCGCGTGATCCCGAGCCGGTGCGCCACGTCGAGGTGCTGTCGGACGCGATCGAGCTGGGCCGCGGTGTCCTCCGCTCGGAAGTCGGCGCCGATCACGTAGTTCGCGAGCTCGACCCCGCGCGCCGCCGCGTGCTCGCGGACCTCGTCGACGAGGTCGGGCTCGGCGAGGAACCGGTCGGTGAGGCTCGCGACCTCGACGTGGTCGGCGCCGGCGCGGGCGATCCGGTCGATGACGTCCGTGAAGGACATCGTGCCGGAGTCGAGCGCGGCGGCGAAGCTGTAGGAGCTGACGCCGAGTCGCATGGGCGGACCTCTTCCGAAGGGGTCGTGCGGAATCGCGGGACGTCTCGAACGTACGGGCTCGTCGGACGGTTGTCACGACATTGCCGGACCCGTGCGTTCGCCCTGCAGATCGGCATCCTGCTGGCCTCGTCCACATCGGCGCCCGATGCCGGTCGCCGGGAGGGGTTGACGCCGCCCAGCGACGCTCGTACTGTTCTGGTGTACATACACAGTTGTCGAGGAGTCGCGTGCGGATCATCTTGTCGAGCACCAGTTCGGTGCCGATGTACGAGCAGATCAAGACGCAGGTCCGCAACGCGGTGCACGCGGGGGAACTGCTCGAGGGCGCGCTCCTGCCGTCCCTCCGGCAGCTCGCGCTCGAACTGCGGGTCAGCGTCATCACCGTGACCCGCGCCTACAACGACCTGGTGGCCGAAGGGCTCGTCTCGAACGAGCACGGACGCGGCTTCGTCGTCCGGGCGATCGACGCCGACCTCGCGGGCTCCGCACTCGCCGCACGGGTCGACAGCGCGACCGACGAACTGGTCCAGGCAGCCCGCGCCGCACGCATGACCATCGACGACATCCGACGGAAGGTCGAAGAGCAATGGAACCGTCCCTGACCGACACTGCGATCACCATCCGCTCGCTGCACCGGCAGCAGGGCGCCTTCGCGCTGCGCGACGTCGACGTCACCGTGCCGACGGGTCTCGTGACCGGGCTGGTGGGACCGAACGGCGCCGGCAAGACCACCCTGGTCAAGACCGTGCTCGGTCTCGTCGGCGCCGAGTCCGGCTCCGTCAGCCTGTTCGGCGGTGCTCGCCCGACGGACCCGGTCGTCCGCGACCGCATCGGCGTCGTGCTCGACCAGGTCACCGCCGCGCCCGAGTGGCGTGTCGGTTCGATCGGGAGGTACGTCGGGCTGCTCTTCGACCGTTGGGACGACCGGCGTTTCCGCGAGCTGCTCGACCGCTACGGCGTCCCCGTGGGCAACCGGGTGGGCGGGCTCTCCCGTGGACAGAGCGTGAAGCTCTCCCTGGCGATGGCCCTCGCACACCAGCCCGACCTGCTCGTGCTCGACGAACCCTCGAGCGGGCTGGATCCGGTGGCCCGGCGCGACCTCGCCGACACCATCCGCGAGTTCGTGCTGGATCCGGACCACACCGTGCTCTTCTCGACCCACATCACCGAGGAGCTCGACGACCTCGCCGACCACCTCGTGGTGCTCGACGCCGGCCGGGTCGCCTACGAGGGCGGCGTCGACGAACTGCACGAGCAGTTCGCCGTCGTGCGCGGGGCCGGTCCGTTCCCCGAGGTCGCCGCGCCCTCGACCATCGGGCTCCGTCGCGACGGCACCGGCCGGTGGGAAGGGCTCATCCGTGCCGGCGACACCGCGTGGTTCGGGCCGGACGTCGTCATCGACCAAGCCTCGACCGACGACGTCGTCGTGCACTTCGCCGAACACAGCAGCCCGCACCGGAAGGAGATCGCCGCATGACCACCACCGCCCTCCGCTTCGCCCGTTTCGACCTCGTGAGCATGGCGCGCACACAGCCGCTCCGGATCGTGCTGCCCCTCCTCTTCACCGTCGTCTTCTCGGTCACCCTGCCGGTCCCCGGTCTCGGTGTCGTCGTCGGTGCCGTCGTCGCCTCGGTCTCCGCGTCGATCCCGTTCCAGGGCGACGAGCGCGGTCGGCTCGACACCCTCTACGGGATCGCTCCGATCGCCCGGCGCGCCGTCGTCGTCGGCCGGTACCTGTCGATGGCGCTCTTCGCGGTCGTCGCCGTCGGCCTCGGAGCGGTGACCACCGTGGTCACGGGCGCGCTGCGGCACCAGGACATCGGGTGGCCGCTCGTCGCGACGATGCTCCTCGGGGCCACGGCGTGCGTCGGGCTCGCCTACGCGGTGCAGTTGCCGTGGTTCTTCGCGCTCGGGTTCACGCGTGGGCGGCCGATGGTCTACATCCCGGTCGCGATCATCGCGGTCGTCGGGTTCGTCGTCGGGCAGGCCGGATGGTTCGGCGAGGTCGAGCCGGCCGACCTCGTGGCTCCGTCGCCGACGCTCGTCGGGATCGTCGTCGTCGCGGTGGCAGCGGCGATCGCCGTGTCCGCGACGATCGCCGTGCGGCTGTACCAGCGCCGGGAACTCTGAGCTCAGACCGCGTCGAGCTCCCGCCGCAGCGCGTCCACGAACGTGTCGATGTCCTGCTCGGACGTGTCGTAGGCGCACATCCAGCGGACCTCGTTGCGGCTGGCGTCCCAGTCGTAGAACCGGAAGTGCTGCCGGAGCCGGTCGGCCACGCCGGCGGGCAGGGTCGCGAAGACCCCGTTCGCCTGCGTCTCCTGGCTGAAGCCGACGCCCTGGATGCTGCCGTCGGCGATGCCCGCTTCCAGTGCTCCACGGAGCCGGAGCGCCATCGCGTTGGCGTGGCCGGCGGAGCGCAGGTACAGGTCGTCGGTCAGCAATGCGATGAGCTGCGCCGACACGAACCGCATCTTCGACGAGAGCTGCATGTTCATCTTGCGCAGGTAGTGCAGGCCCTCGGACGCCGCGGGGTCCAGCACGACGATGGCCTCGCCGTAGAGCATGCCGTTCTTCGTGCCGCCGAAGCTCAGGACGTCGACGCCGGCGTCGGTCGTGAACGCGCGCAGCGGCACGCCGAGCGTCGCCGCCGCGTTCGAGATGCGGGCACCGTCCATGTGCAGCGTCATGCCGAGCGAGTGGACGTGGTCCGCGATCGCCCGGACCTCCTCCACCGTGTAGGCCGTGCCGAGCTCGGTGGTCTGCGTGATGGACACGACGAGCGGCTGGGCGCGGTGCTCGTCGCCCCAGCCCCAGGCCTCCTTGTCGATGAGCGCCGGGGTGAGCTTGCCGTCGGGGGTCTCGACGGGCAGCAGCTTGATGCCGCCGACGCGCTCGGGTGCGCCGGCCTCGTCGGTGTGGATGTGCGCGGTCGTGGTGCACACCACGGCGCCCCATCGCGGGAGCATCGACTGCAGGCCGACGACGTTCGCGCCGGTGCCGTTGAACACCGGGAACACCTGGGCCTGGGTGCCGAAGTGTGCGCCGAAGACCTCCTGCAGACGGGCCGTGTAGACGTCCTCGCCGTAGGCGATCTGGTGGCCGTCGTTGGCCGCGGCGATCGCGTCGAGGATCTCGGGGTGGATGCCTGCGTAGTTGTCCGAGGCGAAGCCCCGCAGGTCCAGGTCGTGGAGTCGGAGGGTCACGTGTTCATCCTAGGGAGGCGGGGGCGAGCGGCAGTCTGGCACCGTTGACGTCGGACGACGGAGCCGACCAGAGACGGACGACCGCGTCGCCGAGCCGGTCCTCGAGCCCCGCCAACCCGCCGACCACGAACACCGTCGCCGCGGCGGTGTCGGGTGCGTCCTTGCGGAGGCCCTGGGCGACGGCGCGCACCCAGGCGTCGGCGGCCGCCTTGGCGGCGGCGTAGTTCGCGGCGCCCGCCGTGGGGGAGTCCACCGCGGTCGACGAGATGACCGCCAGGCGTCCCGCGGGCGAGGCGACCAGGTCGTCGTAGCAGGCGCGCGTGGTGTTCCGCAGCGTGCGGAAGCCGCGGTCGAAGAAGTCCCAGTCGTCGTCCGACTGGCCGGTGATCCCGCCACCGCCCCGCCACCCGCCGACCAGGTGGACCAGGCCGTCGACGTGGCCGGCGGCGCCGCGCACCGAGGCGACCAGCGCGTCGACCGCGGAACGGTCCGTGAGGTCGCACGTGTGGGTGGTGACCGACGGGACGGCGGCGCGGAGTGCCTCCAGGGCGTCCGGTCGCAACCCGACCGCGTGCACCACCGCACCGGCGTCCGCCAGCGCACGCACCACCGCCGTACCGCTGGTGCTGGTCGCACCCGCGACCAGCACCGTGCGGCCGGCCGGCGACCCGCTGTTCACGCGGCGTCCGGCTCGGACGTCGTGCCCGTGATGCCGGCCGTCGACGCGATCACGCCGGCCATCTTCTTGTTGAGCGCCTCGTAGAACATCGACAGCGGGAACTCGTCGTCGAGCACCGCGTCGGTGTAGCCCTTCGGGGGCCCGGCCAGCGTCTCGGCCGGGAGCCCGCGCGCCCACGCGGACGCCGGGTGCGGGGTCAGGGTGCGGGTGAGCATCTCGTAGGCGGCGAGCCAGTGCGCCGCCTTCGGCCGGTCGATCGACCGCCAGTACAGCTCGTTGATCTGGTCGCTGAGTGCGATGACGACGTCGGGGACCGCGTCCCAGTCGATGGTGAGCTGGGTGTCGGTCCAGTGCAGGACGTCGTGCTGGTGCAGCCACGCGAACAGCAGCTGGCCGCCGAGCCCGTCGTAGTTCCGGACGCGGCTGCCGGTGATCGCGAAGCGGAAGATCCGGTCGAAGATCACCGCGTACTGCACGAGCTTCGCGTGGTCACGGATCGACCGCTCCGACTCGGACAGCTCGGCATCGGGCCGGTCCGAGAGCGACCGCTGCAGTCGCACGCTCTCCCGGAACGCCGTCAGGTCGCAGCGCAGCTCCTCCAGCGAGTACAGGAAGAACGGCATCCGCTGCTTGATCATGAACGGGTCGAAGGGCAGGTCGCCACGCATGTGCGAACGGTCGTGGATGATGTCCCACATCACGAAGACCCGCTCGGTGAGCTGCTGGTCGTCGAGCATGGTGGCCGCGTCGTCCGGGAGGTCGAGCTTCGTGATCGCCGCGGCCGCGCGGACCACACGGCGGTACCGGGCGGCCTCGCGGTCCTGGAAGATCGCACCCCAGGTGAACGCCGGGATCTCGCGCATCGCGACGGTCTCCGGGAAGAGCACGGCGGAGTTCGTGTCGTAGCCGGGCGTGAAGTCGACGAACCGGAGTGCGACGAAGAGCGCGTTGCCGTAGTCGCCGGCTTCGAGTTCGGCGATGAACTCCGGCCAGATCACCTCGACGAGGACGGCTTCGAGCAGACGGGAGGAACTGCCGTTCTGCGTGTACATCGGGAACACCACCAGGTGCCCGAGCCCGTCGACACGGTGCTGCTGCGGCTGGAAGGCGTTCAGCGAGTCGAGGAAGTCCGGGACGCCGAACCCGTCCTGCTGCCACCGTTCGAGGTCACGCTGCAGTGCGCTGAGGTACGCCGCGTCGTGCGGGAACGACGGTGCCAGTTCGGCGATCGCCGGGAGGATCGTGGCCAGGTGGCGGGATGCGACCGGGTGGTCCGCGGGCTCGGGGACCGACCCGTCCTCGGCCTGCACCGTCCGGAACGCCACGACGGCGTCCCGGAGCCGCAGCCACGCCGGATGGTCGGCGACGTCCCGCACGCCCCGGTGGTCCTCGACGACCTCGGGTTCTCCGACGATGGCGTCCTGCGTGAACCTCTGGACGAACTGCGACATGTCGAACCTCCCGTCATCGGGTCGGGCCGGGAATGCGCACGGGAATGCGCGCAGCCGGGTCGTTCCCGAGCCTAAGGGGATTCCAGGAACGCATTCTTGCCCATTTCCGGCGGAAATGTGCGTCCGCACCTGTGGCGCGCAACGGACCGACCCGCCGACGCATTTCTCGTGCTTCGACACACGTCCGACGGCCGGGAGGCGCGTGGTGCGCCCGCCACCGTCCTGCCGGCCGGAGGGACGTGCGCGACGCGGTCGCGCCGTCAGTCCGTCGCGCCCCGCGGCGGCTCCACGAGCAGCCCGACCCGGTCCGCGAGGTAGTCGTCGAGCGGCACGGCAGCGCCGGCGGCCGGGGACCAGCGGACGAGCGGGACACCGTCGGCGACGAACAGCACGGCGTCCGACCCGACGAGCGTCGCGTCGAGGGGGATCGGCGTCGCGCCGTGGTTCACGGTGTCGCCGGCACCGAAGTGCCCCTTCGCCGCCGCCGCCCGGTAGGCCCGCCGAACCTCGGCGGACACCGACTGGAACTGCGCCCGCCCGGGATCGGTGACCCGGGTGATCGACCCGGTCGCCCAGACCCGACCGCCGGTCTCGACCGAGGCGCCGATCAGCAGCGCACCGACCCGCCACACGCGGCCGAGCGACCGCATCGTCGGCTCCCGCCGGATCCCGAGCACGGCCTTCGGCTCGACGTACTCGCCGAGGGCCTCGTCGGGCACGCCGGCGGCCCGGAGCGTCCGCGCGGCGTCGTCGAGGAGCGCCCTCGCCCGTTCCACACCGTCCGTCACACCGTCCGTCACGTCACCCGAGCGTAGCCCGGTGCGCGCCGCGCGACCGGTTCGGGTGCCCCGATCGCCGACCGCGGCGACGGACCGCGCTGACGGTCCCGATCGTCACCATCACCGCGCCGTACGCCAGGAGCACGCCGGCGATCGCGGGGACGAGCCACGCGCGCGACCCGTTCACCAGCTGGTTGACGAGTCCGACGTCCGGCAGGCTGTACCAGACGACGCCGCGGACCTGTGCGGCCGTGACGGGGGCCGGGTCGGCCAGTGCGTTGTTGTCGCCCTTGAGCACGAACGTCCGCGACCCGTCGGACGACGACGCGACGGACACCACCCGGTGGCTGATCACCGCGGGCTGGCCGGCGGTGATCTGGTAGGTCACGACGTCCCCGATGCGGATGTCCTCGACCGGGGTGGGCCGGACGACGAGCAGCGTGCCCGGGGGCAGCGTCGGCTCCATGGACTGGGTCAGCACCGTGAGCGGGGTCGACCCGGTGGCCTTCGGCACGACGATGAGGACGACGGCGAGCCCCACGACGAGGGCGAGCAGTCCGGTGCTCAGGCCGAGGCCGACGGCGCGCAGGACGGCGCGGGTGCTCACGCTCCGCACCGGACGGCCTTCCCGTTGTTCTGGGTGAAGAGGGTGATCGAGCCGGACGCGACGACGGTGCTCGTCGGGTTGCCCGCGCTGTCGAGGATCTTCACCGTGACGGTCACCGGTCCGCTGGTGGCGGTGTTCGCCGGGATCTGGTCCGGTGCCAGGGTGAACCGGCCGTAGTAGTCCTGCTCCTTCTGGCCGACCATCGTCGAGGCGTCCGGGCCGACGAACGCCCCGTACCAGGTGTCCTTCGGGCGGCTCGAGGTCGGCCACGCGATCTCGACGTAGGTGCCGCTGTGGTCGGTGCACGTGAAGGCCGGGGCAGACGCCGAGGTGTTCAGGTAGAAGCCGCCCTGCACGACGCCGGAGGTCCAGCTGCCGGTCGTGACGGTGAGGTTCACGGTCACGTTCGTCGTCGTGGACGCCGGGGCGGTGGACCTCGGGGTGCTCCGGGTGCACCAGACCGCACCGGCACCCGCCGCGAGCTTCGACGTCATGCTCGGCAGGGCGGCCCACGTCCCGGAGACGGACCCCGTGCCGACCGACGACGAGTCCGTGCACGCCGACGTCGAGGCGACCGGCCACGCCACGACGTCCACGGACTGCGCGAGTGCGGTCGAGCTGCCGGCGACGACGGAGACGGTCGTGGTCGCGGTGCCGGCGAGCGAGCCGGCGTTCGTGAGCGTGATCGGCTTCGTCATGCCGGGCTGGCTCGACGAGAACGTGGTCGTCATGGCGCTGGTGCCGGTCAGTGCGGCCCCGGTCTTGCCGATGGTCACGCTCGACGCGGTGGTTCCGGTGGCGGTCCAGAGCGCCCAGGCGGCGCTGGAGCCGCCGGCGACGAAGGCCAGTCCGAGCAGCACCGCGAGCAGGCCGCGGAGTCGACGGCTCACGCGGACACCTGCGTCCCGGTGACGGTGAGGGTGAAGTCGGTGACCGCACCGGCGACGGTCTGCGGTGCGTCGGCGTCCAGCACGGTCTCGACGCAGCCGACGGCGCTCGCCCCGGCGGCGAGCGTGAAGGAGCTGCTGCCGGTGTCGAACGCGGCGAGTCGACCGCTCGCACCGGCGAGGCCCGCGCGGCAGTCGGTGGGCGCGCCGACGACGGAGAGCCGGAGCGTGAGCTCGTCGAGGACGGCGGTGGTCGTCGCGTTCGTGGCGTAGGACACCTTCGTCGCGGTGGTCGCGACGCGCATCGACAGCGGGACGGACCCGGTGTTCCGCACCGTGAACGTGCCGGTCGTGCCGGTGCCCGGGCCGAGGACGGCGGTGTTCATGGCGGAGAGCGGTCCGGTGGCGATGGTCGCGGTGCCGGACCGCACGGTGGAGGCCGTGGTGCTCGCCGTGCCGTTCCAGAGCGCGTAGGTGCCACCGGTGCCGAGCAGAGCCGTCACGACCGCGACGACCAGGGCCGTGACGGTCGGCCAGATCCACCGGGGACGACGCGGCGCGCGGTGCCGCGCGGTCGTCCTCGGTGTGCTGGTCATGGCCGTCCCCTGGTCGTCGTGGTCGTTCGGTGCGGGCCGGGAGGCCCGTGGTCGCGATGGGCGGGCGGGCCGGCCCATCGGCATGGCGCGTCCTCCGGCCGTGGTCGCGATCGGCGGATCAGGGACCCATCGAGACCGCGACCGGAGGACAGCGGGTCAGGAGCCGATCGCGGTCTGCGTCAGCGTGAAGGCGAGGGCGCCGACGTTGAGCGTGCCGCCCTGGCCGGTGGTCGCGGACGACGGCAGCGTGATCGTGAACACGGCCTTGACGGTCGAGGTCGCCGCCGAGGGGGAGACGACGAAGGTGTTCGGGTTCGACGTGGACTGCACGACGGACGCGCTGGACGAGGTCACCGCGAGGGTCTTCGTCGTCGCCGCGAGCAGCGCCGAGTCGCCGGTGATGCTCTGGCTCGCGTAGGTGAGGTTGGCCTTGAGGTCCTGGCCGGTCGCACCGATGGTGAGCGTCTGGGTGAACTGGTACGTGTTGCCCGGCACCATGAGGGCGCTCGCCGGGTTGATCGTCGCCGAGCGGCCGTTCGTGATGTCCGTCCAGACGCCGTCGTTGTTGGCGCTGAGCGTCAGCGAGCCGGAGCTGACCGAGGCCGCCGCGGTGCTGGCGTTGGCGTTCCAGAGGGCGAAGGTGCCCGCGCCGCCGAGCAGGAGGGCG
Source organism: Curtobacterium sp. SP.BCo (assembly GCF_051903265.1). GTDB lineage: Bacteria > Actinomycetota > Actinomycetes > Actinomycetales > Microbacteriaceae > Curtobacterium. The sequence goes on along the minus strand of NZ_CP194337.1, from coordinate 3,326,824 downwards.
ACGCCGGCGGCGCCGGCGATGGCACCGGTCACGATCTTGTGCATGGGGAGTCCGTTTCTGCGCGTTCGGGCGCGCGGCGACCACCGGCTGTGCCGATGGGACGATGTCATCGACCCCTGGTTCGCGGGGTCGCGGCTGACCGGTGCCGGAGAACGGTCGCCGGGCTCTGCGGCGTGACACGTCGCGGCGGGCTGGACTCGCTCTGCTGACGACGCTACCCGTCCCCCAAAGTGCGGACAAGCGGAAACATGCGTCCGAATGGACCCAGTCCGGGGGTCATTTTAGTCCCCGGTAGTGCGGACACGGTTTGTACCCCGATGGTGTGGGGGTGGTCCGCGGAATGTCGACCGCGCCCGTACCGTTGCACCGGGCGGAGACGAGGAGGGCCCATGGGCATCGTGCGGTGGCTGTTCGACGCGCAGCTCGTCATCGGCGACCAGACCGTGCTCTGGCGCGAGGTGATCGGCAACGTGTTCGGCCTGCTCAGCGCGCTCGGTGGCATGCGCCGCAAGGTCTGGGCCTGGCCCGTCGGCATCGTCGGCAACGCCCTCCTCTTCACGGTGTTCATGGGGGCGCTCTTCGACACCCCGAACCCGGTGAACCTGCTCGGCCAGGCCGGGCGCCAGGTGATGTTCATCATCGTGAGCGTCTACGGCTGGTACCGGTGGACGCACCGCCCCGACGACGCGACCACCGTGATCGAGCCGCGCTGGGCCTCCTGGCGGACCCGCGGACTGCTGGTCCTCGTCATGGTGGGCGGGACCGCGGTGCTGACCCCGATCTTCCGCGCCCTCGGCTCCTACGAGCCGGTCTGGAGCGACGCCTGGATCTTCGTGGGCTCGCTGCTCGCGACGTACGGCATGGCGAAGGGCTGGGTCGAGTTCTGGCTCGTCTGGGTGGCCGTCGACCTGGTGGGGGTGCCGCTGCTCTTCTCCGCCGGGTACTACGCGTCCGGGCTGATGTACGTCTTCTACGGCGTCTTCACCCTGACCGGGTTCTTCGTCTGGATGAAGCAGCGCACGAAGCCGTCTGCGGCACCGGTCACCGTCGGCTGAGCACCCGGAGCGCGCGGCCCCCGCTCTGGGAGGGGACAACGCGCACCGGATGCGATGAGATGTCCGGATGGGACACGACCACGACGCAGCGTTCGAGGACGAGCAGTCGCTCGCCGAGCGCATCGTCCGCGGAGCCATCCGCGCCTACCGGCTGCACCCCTTCGACAGTGTGGACGCGGGGGTCGTCGCCGAGGTCGCCGGCATCCACGAGGACGTCGTCCGACGGCTCTTCCCGACCTGGGACGCGTTGCTGCTCGTGACGTACGACCGATGGACGCAGCTCCGCGGGACCCGGCGCACGAAGCAGCCGACGTGCACGCTCGACCACGTCCGGATGACGCTCGCCGAGGACGTCGCCGACCCGGGCCTCGTCCGGGTGCTCGCCGGCGTGATCACGATCGCCGCCGCTGACACCGGGTTCGCCGAGCTGTTCCGCAAGCGCTTCGAGGAGTACGTCGAACAGCTCTCGACCGGACTCGAACGCGACGTCGAGGTCGGCAGCGAGCGACTGGCGATCCCCGCCCACCAGGCCGCGACCCAGCTGCTCGCCGTGTACGAGGGGCTGCAGATCCAGATGCTCGTGCGCCCCCACATCGACGTGCTCGTCGAGTTCGACCGGTCGGTGCGGACCCTCCGTCAGGGCTGGCGCGAGCGCGCGGTGCCGGCCTGGGACCTCGACGAGGTCGTCCTCACGAGCTAGGTCGACCCCGCCGCCACGAGGCGATCTGCCGCATCGTCACCTTCGACCCGTACTGGGCGACCGAGTGCCGGAACAGGTACTGCGCGAACCAGAGCAGCAGCGCGGCGACGACGAACACCTCGACGATGCACACCACCGACTCGACGACGCTGAGCGACCCGACCGCGTTCCGCACCATCGCGGTGATCGGCGTGAACGTCGGGAAGTACGTGAAGAACCCGGCGATCGGCGACGTCGGGGTGGTCATCACGAAGAAGGCCGCGTACAGCGGGATGATCAACGAGAAGATCGCCACCGACTGCAGCGCCGAGGCGTCCTTGATCGACGGCACCGCGGCGCCGACGGCCACGAACAGCGCCGAGGCCAGCAGCACGCCGCCGATCAGCAGCAGTGCGCCGACGAGCATCCGCCACGGGTCGACGACCAGTCCGCCGAGGCGCGACGCGACCAGGGGCAGCGCCACGAGGAGCCCGACCAGGCCCGGCACGAGGAACACCCCGATCTGCACGAAGGCGACCAGCAGCATCGCGATGACCTTGCCGCGGATGAGGTCCCCGGCGGTCACCGCGGTGAGGATCATCTCGGAGATCCGGTTCTCCTTCTCCTCGACGACGACCGTCACCATGCGGGTGGCGAGCAGGATGACGAGGCCGAAGAACGCGGCGACGTAGAGGAACGGCGGCACGATCGACAGCCACCCCGGGGCGACCCGGCCGTCCGCGTAGGTCGTCAGGTCGGTGTCCGGTGGGGTCCGGAGCAGCTGCACGGACTCGGGGTCGTCGACCTTCGCGGCGACGCTCTGCTCGAGCACCCGTGCGGCGAGCGACGAGTAGCCGCCGTTGCCGAACAGCCCACGGTCGGTGGCCTCGACCCGGATGGGTGTCGAGGAGGGTGACTCGGGGAACTCGATGAACGCGTCGAGCGCACCCGAGCGGACGGCCGCTCGGTCGCGCGCGGCGTCGGTGGACGGGGACCCGCCCCACTTCTTCGCGACGGACTGGGACACGAGCCCGGAGTGATCGACGTACCGGAAGGGGGTCTTCGACGCCGAGGCGCTGGACGTGACCGAGTCGGTCCCGGCGGTCTGTCCGACACCGACGAGCAACGAGACGACGACGATCACGACCGGCAGCGCGAGCGTGCCGATCCAGAACGCGGGCTTCTTCACCGCGCGGACGAACTCGAACCGGACGACGGTCCCGAGGCGGCTCACGCGACGACCCCCGGCGCTGCCGGCGCTGCCGACTCGGCCGTGAGGGCGTCGTGCCCGTACACCTGCACGAAGATCTCGTCGAGCGGGATCCGACGCATCTCGAAGGCCGTGACGTGCACCCCTGCCGACACGAGGGACGCCAGGATGTCCGAGCCGTCCGGCGCGGCGTCCGGCATCGGGACGAGGTACGCGACGTGTCCCTCGTGCCGCGCCAGCCGGTAGAGCGGGGACTGCGGCACCGGTCCGTCGAGGCCGACCCGCGCGACCGCACCGCCGAAGGCGTCCTGCACGTCGGGGATCGAGCCGTACGCGGCGGCGGTGCCGTCCTTCAGCAGCAGGATCCGGTCGCACAGTCGTTCGACCTCGTCCATGTGGTGCGTCACGAGGACGACGGTGGCGCCGTCGGCCTTGCGTTCGTCGACGAGGTCGAGGAGCAGTCGACGGTTCACCGGGTCGAGGCCCTTCGTCGGCTCGTCGAGGATGAGCAGTCGTGGCCGGTCCATGATCGTGATGCCGAGCTGCACCTTCTGCTGCTGGCCGCCGGAGAGCTTGTCGACCCGCAGCTTCGCACGGTCCGCCAGGCCGACCCGGGCGAGGTACTCCATGCTCCACGCCGTCGCCTCGGGCCCTCGCAGGCCGCGGAGCCGACCGAAGTACGTCATCACGTCGATGACGGACTCCTTGCGGTAGAGCCCGCGCTCCTCGGGGAGGTAGCCGATGCCGCCGGTCGCGGGCTTGTACTGGTGGCCGTCGATCGTCAGCGTGCCGGTGGTCGGGGTCGTGATGCCGAGCAGGGCACGGATCGTGGTGGTCTTGCCGGAGCCGTTGCTGCCGAGCAGGCCGAAGGTCTCACCCGGTGCGACGTCGAACGACAGCCGGTCGACCACCGTGCGGTCGCCGAAGCGCATGACGAAGTCCTGCACGCTGATGCTCGCCCCACTCATGCCGCCGACCCTACCGGCGAACCCCTGACGGCCCGGGTGGCGACCGCTTGACGGACTGGAGGCGCGGTGCCTGCCCGCACCGCGCCTCCAGTCCGCCTGCTGGTCCCGTCAGGAACGCAACCAGGCGGTCCCCACACCCGACAGGGCGCCGTCTGCCACCGGCGCCGAGGCGAGCAGCAGCTCGCCGGAGGGGAGGTCGTACGGCTCGTCGCCGAACACCGTGACGCTCGTCCAGCCGTTCGGCCGACGGAAGGCGAGCACGTCGTCGCGTCCGGTCTCGAGCCACTCGAGGTGCTCCTCGGACTGCAGCTGCCCACGCAGACCGAGGGCCTTCCGGTACAGGTTCAGGGTCGAGTCGGGGTCGGCGTCCTCGGCCTCGACCGACACCTCGGCGAACCACGCCGGCTGCGGCAGGTGCGAGCCGCCGGGCCCGAAGCCGAAGCTCTCGCCGGACGTGGTCCACGGGAGCGGCACCCGGCAGCCGTCACGCCCGACGTCGACGCCCGGGTTCCGGAAGAACGCCGGGTCCTGACGGTCGGTGTCGGGGATGTCGCCGACCTCGTGCAGCCCGAGCTCCTCGCCCTGGTACAGGTACGCGGAGCCGGGCAGGGCGAGTTCGAGCAGCGTCGCGGCCTGCGCACGCCGGAGGCCGAGCGCGCGGTCGAGGTCGTCCGGGTCGCCGCCGGCGAGCAGCCACGCGCCGCCCTGCTTCTGCGGGTCGCCGTCCCGCGCCGGGAGGGCGTAGCGAGTGGCGTGCCGCACGACGTCGTGGTTCGAGAACACCCACGTGGTCGACGAGCCGGACTGCTCGGCCAGTCCGAGGTTGAACTCGATGATGGTCCGGAACTGGCCGGCGTCGAAGTCGGCCTCGAGCAGGTCGAAGTTGAACGCCTGTCCGAGGCCCTTGGCGCTGGCGTACCGCGCCCGGCGGTCGGCGGGGACCCACGCCTCGGCGACCGCGGTGCGGGCCGGGGTGTACTCGTCGAAGACCTTCCGCCACTCGGCGTAGATCTCGTGCACGTCGTCGCGGTCCCACAGGATGTGCGACCCGTCCTTCGGTGCCGCGTTCACCTCGGCCCAGGTCGGCAGCTCGCCGGCGGGCAGGTCCTTCGCCAGGCCGTGGGCGACGTCGATGCGGAACCCGTCGACGCCGCGGTCGGACCAGAAGCGCAGCGTGTGCAGGAAGTCGTCGCGGACCTCGCGGTTCGCCCAGTTCAGGTCGGGCTGCTCCGCCGCGAAGTTGTGCAGGTACCACTGGCCGTCGCCGACCGCGGTCCACGCGGGGCCGCCGAAGATCGACACCCAGTCGGCAGGTGCTTCCGACCCGTCGGGGCCGGTGCCGTCGCGGAACACGTACCGGTCGCGCGCGGGGGAGCCCTTCGCCGACGCCAGTGCCTCGCGGAACCACTCGTGCCGGTCGCTCGTGTGGTTCGGCACCACGTCGACGATCACGCGGATGCCGGCACCGTGCAGCGCTGCGACCATGTCGTCGAAGTGCTGCAGCGTGCCGAGGCGCGGGTCGACGTCCCGGTAGTCGTCGACGTCGTAGCCGCCGTCGGCGAGCGCGGACGGGTAGAACGGGCTGAGCCAGACCGCCTCGATGCCGAGCGACGCCAGGTACGGGACCTTCGCGGTGATGCCAGGGAGGTCGCCGATGCCGTCGCCGTTCGCGTCCGCGAAGGAGCGCGGGTAGATCTGGTAGACGCTCGCCTGGCGCCACCAGGTCTCGTCGGTGGTGGGGGTGGCGGGCTGGACGAGGGTGTCGGTCACGGGGTCCTCTCAGGGATGCGGATGGCTGTCGTGGTGGTCGTGGCTGTGGTGATGGTCGCGGTGCCGGTCACTTGATGGCGCCCTGCGTCACCCCGGCCATCACCCAGCGCTGGGTGATCAGGTAGACGATGATCGCCGGTGCCATCGCCATCAGGTACGAGGCGAACGACACGTTGTAGTTGTTGCTGAACTGGGTCTGGAACATCTGCTGCAGCACTGGCAGGGTCTGCAGCGCCGGGTTCGAGGTGATCAGGGAGGGCATCACGAAGTCGTTCCAGGACGCCAGGAACGCGAAGATGCCGACCGTGGCGCTCATCGGCGCGAGGAGCGGGAACACCAGCCGCCAGAACACCTGGCCCGTGCTCGCGCCGTCGATGCGGGCGCTCTCCTCGAGCTCGGCCGGGATCGACCGCAGGAACGCGGTGAAGAGCAGCACGCTGAAGGACAGCTGGAACATGACGTGCAGGATCGCGACGCCGAACGGGTTGTCGAGCCCCGCCAGGCCGGTGAGCTTCACCTGCGACAGCGCGAGCACCGGGAAGGGCAGGAACATCGCGGCGAGCAGGTAGAAGAACGACCAGCGGAAGAGCCGGCGGTCCCAGTTGCGCGCGATCGCGAACGCCGTGAACGAGGCGAGCAGGATCGTCCCGACGACGGTGATCGCCGCGACGAGCACCGAGACGCCGAACGCCCGCGGGAAGTCGGTCAGCTGCCAGGCCTGCACGAAGCCGTCGACGCTGAACGGCGCCGGCAGTGAGAACGCGTTGCCGTCGACCGACTGCGCGGTGGTCTTGAACGCCATGGTCACGGTGACGTACAGCGGGACGAGCACCGAGAGGGCGCAGAGCACGAGGACGACCGTCACGGGCCAGTTGGACCGGCCGCCGCGGCGGGCTGCGGTTCGGTCGGCGTCGACCGAGCGGATGCTGCCGGTCTTCGTCGTCCCGGGGTTCAGGGGTGCCTGGATGGTCATCAGAGCGCTGCCTTCCCGCGGGTGGCCCGCAGCTGGATCACGGCGATGACGACCGCGATGACGAAGAAGATCGTGGCGTTCGCCATCTGGTAGGCGTAGTCGCCGCCGTTGAAGCCCTTGAAGATGGACATCGCGACGCTGGTGGTCGAGGTGCCCGGGCCGCCGTCGGTGAGGCCGACGATGATGTCGTACGAGTTCAGGAAGTTCTTGAACCCGATCACGAGGTTGATGAGGATGTAGCCCGCGGTCAGCGGTGCCGTGATCGAGACGAGCTGGCGCCACGAGCTCGCGCCGTCGAGTGCCGCCGCCTCGTACACCTCGCCCGGGATCGACAGGACGCCGGCGATGTAGATGAGGAGCGTCGACGGGATCGCCTGCCACGCGGTCACGATCACGATCGCGACCCACGCCAGGTCGGGGTTCGCCAGGATGCTCTGCTCGAGCGGCGCGAAGCCGAGCGCGGTCGCCAGGGCCGGCAGACTGTTCGCGAACAGGAACGAGAACACGTAGGCGATGACGATGCCCGAGATCACCATCGGCAGGACGAACACCGCTCGGAGGGCGATCTTCCCGCGGACCTTCGACGTCAGGGCGATGGCGAGCAGGAACGCGACCGCGTTCACCACGACGACGGTCACGAGCGAGAACCCGATCGTGAACAGGTACGCCTGCAGGATCGCGGGGTCGGAGAACACCGCGACGTAGTTCGTCAGGCCGGTGAAGCGGAACTCGCCGAAGCCGACGGAGTCGGTGAAGCTCAGCACGATGCCCATCACCGCGGGGAGCGTGATGGCGAGCGTGAACAGCAGGAGGGTGGGGATGAGGAAGACGAGGAAGAGCGGGTCGACGCGGCTGCGCCCGGTGCGCTGGCCGGCTCCTCGTCCGGACTGGAGGCGCGGTGCGGCTCCGCCCCGTCGGCGGCTTCCCGCCGTCGTGACGGATTCAGTGGTCGTGGTGGCCAAGGTGTCGTCTCCTTACGCGGCCGAGCGGAGCGCGAGACGCGCCCAGTCGCCGTCGAGGGTGCGGAGTTGCGGAGCAGGGGCACCGCCGAAGGCGATGGACTGCAGGTAGTTCGCCACCGGGATCTCGGCGGGGATGAGCTGCGAGGCGCCGAGGAAGAAGTTCGCTCGGTCGTACGAGTCCTGCATGCCGCGGAGCGCAGGGTTCGACACGGGTGGGGAGTCCTTCCGGACGCCGAACCCGTTGTTGTCGGCGTTGTACTTGTCGTTCACCGCCGGGCTCATCAGGAACGACAGGAACTCACGCGCGGCCTCCTGCTTGCGGGACTGCTCGGGGATCCACAGTCCGAGGTCGACGTTGACCCGCACCTTGTTCGCCGCGGCGTCGTCGGTCGCGGGGAACGGGAACGTCCCGAGGGCGAGGTCCTTGTTCGTCTTCGCGATCTCGCCGAGCGCCCACGGCCCCTGGAGGTACATCGCGGCCTTCCCCTGCGCGAACGCGAGGTTCCCGTCGCCGTACCCACGGCTGGCGGCGCCCTTCTGGTGCCACTGGAGCAGGTCCACCATGCGGTCCACCGGGGCTGCGAAGTCCTTCTCGAACGAGACGCGGGAGCCCGAGCCGACCTTCGTGCCCTCGCGGTCGAGCGCCGCGAAGGTCGACTGCAGGTCGAGCATGCCGCCCACCGAGTAGTCGAACATGCCCTGGGCGATCGTCCAGTTGTCCTTGTAGGTGCCGTACATCGGCGTGATCCCGGCCTTCGTGAGCCGTTCGCACACGTCCTGGAACTCGCTCCAGGTGGTCGGCACGGTGATGCCCTGGTCGGCGAAGACCTGCTTGTTGTAGATCACCGACGCGGCGGTCACCGAGTAGGGCAGGACGCTCGTGCGGCCCGGGTAGTCCGCGGTCTGCTGCATGAGCGGCCACAGGTCCGGGTTGATCGTGTCCTTCTCGGGCAGGTCCGACAGGTCGGTCAGTGCACCGTGCTCGACGAACGACACCATCGCGTAGTTGTAGTTCAGGCACCCGAGGTCCGGCGGCCGGTTCCGGACGAAGTTCGCGGACATGTTCGACGTCGAGTCCCGGACGACCCGGATCTTCGACTGGCTGTCGTGGAACTTCGCGATGACGTCGTCGAAGTAGCCGATGACCTCGGGCTTCGACACGTAGAACGTGATCGTCTCGGGGCGGCTGCTCGAGGACCCGAGCGGTGCGCACCCGGCGAGGGCGAGCCCTGCGCCGATGCCGCCCGCGCCGAGCAGGAACCCGCGGCGGCTGACCGCACCGGCGCTCCTGGTGGTGGCGTGTTCCTGCACGTCGTCTCCATCCGTCCGGACCCGGCGTCCCTGCCGTTCCGGATCGCGGGGCGGCTCCGGTGCCGCCCGCAGGACTAAATCTAGCGAGAAAATCTAATTACGCAAGGAAGTGTCCGCGCGATAGGGTCACGGTCATGCCGCCGCACCGTGGAACGAGCGCCGAGACGCTGCTGGCGTACGCCTTCGCGGTCCGTGCCTTCACCGCGACCGAGGCGATCGACGGCACCGGCCTGACCCGCTCGACGATCCTCGGGACCTGCGAGGAACTCGTCCGTCTCGGGTGGCTCCACGAACTCGACGACGCGCGGGCGGCGGGGGAGTACCGGATGGGGCGTCCCGCGCGACGCTACGAGCTCGACACCAGGGCGGGCATCGTCGTCGGGGTCGACGCCGGGCAGCACCGGGTGACCGCGTTCGTCGCCGACCTGCGCGGGACCGTCCTCGGCCGTGCCTCCGCGACGCTCGGCGGGTCCGGCCTCGACGTCCCCGTGCGGCTCCGGGTCCTCGGCGAGACCGTCGCCGCCGCGCTCGCGGACGCCGCGGTCGACCCGGCGCGCGTCCTCGTGACCGTCGTCGGCATCCCGGCGCCCGTGGACGCCGGCGGGGCCTCACCCGGGGACGGCGGCTTCTGGGACCGGATGAACCCCGGGTTCGCGGGCAGTGTCCCGCACGGTCGGGTCCTCGTCGAGAACGACGCCAACCTCGCCGCGCTCGCCGAACGGCCGTCCTCGGGCGCAGCGTCCTTCGCCGCACTCCTGTCCGGCGAACGGTTCGGTGCCGGCCTCGTCGTCGACGGCGTGCTGCTCCGCGGTGCCCACGGTGGTGCCGGGGAGATGCGCGTGCTCGAGCTCGTCGAGGGCGTCGGCTCGTCGGACGGGATCGGGGCGACGGCGAGGACCCTGGTGGCCGAGGCGGTCACCGCCGGTCGGGTCCGATCCGGCAGCCCGCTCGCCGCGGACGAGGTCGACGCCGCCACCGTGTTCCGCGCCGCACGCGGCGGGGACGCGCAGGCGACGGCGATCGTCGAGCGTCTCGGCGACCGCCTCGCCCGGGTGTGCGTCCTCCTCGCGAGCCTGCTCGACATCGACCGTGTCGTCGTCGCCGGTGCCATCGCTGAGCCCGCCGCCGCCGTCATCGAACGCGCCCGCGCGCTGCTCGACGACGGGCACTTCGACCCCGTCCCGGAGATCGTCGCGTCGTCGCTCGGAGCCGACGTCGTCGTGATCGGGGCGGTCGCGCACGCCGTCGACGCCGTCCGCGACGACCCGCTGTCCTTCCCCCTGTCGAGCCGTCGCGGGGTGGACCGGTGACCCGGGCGTGTCGGTGACCGGCTCGGCCGGGCACTGGAACCACAACACGCACTTCCACGGCCGCGTGCTGGCAGCCGTGCCGCCCGGCGCGCGGACGGCCCTCGACGTCGGCACCGCTGCCGATCCTGTTCGTCAACCGCACGACTTCCTGAGCAGAAATGGTCGGGCGCCTTCTGGCGACCCGACCGTTCCTGCTCACGATGTGCCCGTCCAGGGTCCTCCCGGCCGTCATCGGCATGCTCAAAGAAGCGAGAACGGCTCGCACTTGCATCGAGGAGATCGTCATGGACCGCTTCCGGAAGATGCCGTTGCCGGCGCTCCTGCCGATCGTCTTCATCCTGGTCGGGGGGCTGTACTTCGGCCTCGGCGTCGTGTCCGACCCCACCCCGGGCCAGCTCGCCGGGCGGGCGATCGCTGCGCTCGTCTACGCCATCCTCATGACGGTGTTCTTCGGCTTCCTCATCGCGTACCGCCGGCGTCGCGCCGGGGGGACGGAGCAGGCGGCCGCGATCCAGCGCGCGGTACGCAGCGGCGACGTGCCGGCGGGCGTGGACCACGTGGTCTGGTCGCGCGAACTCGAGTCGACGCGGAAGCGGTACCGGAACAACCGTGTCATCGTGCCGGTCATGGCGGTGCTCTTCGGCGCCTTCGCGGTCTGGGCGGCCCTGGCCGTCAGCCCGTTCTGGTGGCTGATCCTCGCGGTCTTCCTCGCGATGTGCGCGTACTCGGTCTGGGAGACCCGTCGCGCACTCCGGAACATCGAGCACCTGCTCGGCGGTCTGCGTGGTACGTGGACGGTCCCGTCCACCGGACCGGCCGGATCCGACGCCTAGGTTCGATCCATGAGGGCCGAGCGCACCGACGAGCAGACGACCGCCGAACACGATCCGTACAGGCGACGCCCCGGCTGGGTCGCTGGCCCGGACGGTCGGACCGACCGGACGACGATGGCAGCGGTCGCCGGCGTCGTTGCGGGCTTCGTCTCCGTGCTCGTACTCGGGTTCGTCCAGGTGCGCGAACCCGTCGCGTTCCCGGTCGCCGTCGTCGTCGGCGTCGTGGTGTGGCTCGTCGTCCGGGCGCGATGGAGACGACGCGAACGACAGGCGGGTCGCTCGCCGGACGCCGTTCCGCATGCCCGTGACCGCGCGATCGCCGAGGCGAACGGCGGTCGACGCTTCTTCGTCGCACCGAACCCCGTCGTCCTGATCGTGATGGGCGGGATCTTCATCGCTGTGGCGGTCGTCCCCGTCACGATCGAGGGGCCGTCCGTGGTCCGGCTCGTCATCTCGATCCTGATCGTCGCCAGCGGTGTCACCTGCATCGTCCAGGGGATCGGCACACTCGTCGTCCGACGTCGGGGTACAGCCCGTCGTGACCGCGGTCGCGCCACCGACAGCTCCCGCTCGAGCGGTACTCCGTGACAGCCGACCGCCCGACTTCCTGAGTAGGAACGGTCGGGTGCGATCGGGCGACCCGACCGTTTCTGCTCACGATGTGCCCGCGACCTCGGTCGCGACCACTGACGGACTGGAGGCGCGGTGCCAGCCGGCACCGCGCCTCCAGTCCGTCGTCGCGGAGCGACCGCTACTCGGTCGTCGAGACCCAGTCGATGAGCAGGTTGCCGGAGGCACCCCAGTTACCGGTCTGGAACATGAACCGGTGCTCGGTCGTCGGGACGTCGTGCGTGATCGTGCCGATGACGTTGCCGTCGACCTTGTACGTGACCGACTTCCCCGGGTCCCAGTCGATCGTGTAGGTGTGCCAGTCACGCCAGGAGACCCCGGAGTCGAGCTGGGTGCGCTCGGCTTCCTGGCCCGGGGTCATCGAGTGCTGGAACGCCGACGGGCGCGACTCGAAGTTGCCCTCGGGGAAGTCGATCTCACCGTCGGACCACTTGTCGGAGCTGGGCCACAGCATGAACGCTGCGCCGTTCCCGTCGCCGCCGGTGGCCTTCGCGCGGACCGAGAACGACCCGCCGACGTGGGAGTACGCGCCGGTCGTGGAGCCGAACGTGCCGGCAGCGCCGGCACCACCGAGCGCGACGTCCATCACGCCGTCGTGCACGGAGACGGTCTTGCTCGGCACGTAGATGCCGGAGGTGCCGTCCGGGTACGGCTGCCACGCCTGCTTGTAGGCGTTGGACAGCGTGCCGGCGACGGCGGGGACGTCGAAGTCCTCGACGAACGAGGCGGCCGGCGCGAGGGTCGACTGGTCGGCGTCGGCGTCGGCGGCGTCCGCGGCGGGCGTGTCGGGCTCGGCGGACTCGGTCGGCTCCGGGGCCGCCGTGATCGGCGCACCGCTCGGGGTCGATCCGTCGGTCGGCTCGTCCGAGGGGGTGGGATCGTCGGAGGGCGATGCCTCGTCGGTCGGGGTGGGGGAGACCGGCGCGGTGGGGGGTGCGTGGTGTCCGCGCCCGCCCCAGCCCCACCAGGTGTGGGCGGAAGCGGCGGTGGGGACGCCGATCAGCAGTGCGCTGACCGTGGCGGCCGCGATGACGATGCGGCGGCGGCGGTGGTTCGGACGGTTCGTGGTCGATGCGTGCCGCGCGCGGGCGTGCACGTTCTTCGAAGCAGCGATGTCGGGCTCCTCGGGTGGGGCTCGGGCATGGAGGGGACCCGTTCCGTGGCGCGATCCACGGATTTCGGTGACGGGTCCCCGAACATCATGCATCATCTGTGCCCCTTTTGGGGGGGTCCTGTCCGATCTCGCCGGACGGGGACTCAGGGTCGAGCGATGGGCTGCAGCCGCTGCAGCTGCGTCACGTGCCCCGGTTCGAGCTCGTCGAGCGACGCCACACCGAGCAGCCGCATGGTCCGTTCGACCTGCTCCGACAGGATCTGGATCATCCGGTCGACCCCGGCCTCGCCGCCGGCCATCAGCCCGTACAGGTAGGCCCGACCGACCATGGTGAACCGCGCGCCGAGGGCGACCGCCGCGACGATGTCGGCGCCGGACATGATGCCGGTGTCGAGGTGCACCTCGGTGTCCTTGCCGACCTCCTTGACCACGGAGGGAAGCAGGTGGAACGGGACGGGAGCGCGGTCGAGCTGGCGGCCGCCGTGGTTCGACAGCGTGATCCCGTCGACGCCCAGGTCGGCCAGGCGGCGCGCGTCCGCCAGGGACTGGACGCCCTTGACGACGACCTTGCCCTTCCACTGGTCGCGGATCCACTGCAGGTCCTCGTAGGTGACGGTCGGGTCGAACATGTGGTCGAGGAGTTCCCCGACGGTGCCGGACCAGCGGTCGAGCGACGCGAACGCCAGCGGCTCGGTGGTGAGGAAGTCGAACCACCACCAGGGTCGGGGGATCGCGTTGAGGATGGTCTTGGCGCCGAGCTGCGGCGGGATGGAGAACCCGTTCCGCTTGTCCCGCAGACGAGCGCCGGCGACGGGGACGTCCACCGTGACGAGCAGCGTGTCGAACCCGGCCTTCTCGGCGCGGGACACCAGCGCCATCGACTTCTCGCGGTCCTTCCACATGTACAGCTGGAACCAGTTGCGGCCGTGCGGGTTGGCGTCGCGGACGTCCTCGATCGCGGTGGTGCCCATCGTGGACAGGGAGAACGGGATGCCGGCGCGTCCGGCGGCACGGGCTCCGGCACGTTCGCCCTCGGTCTGCATCATCCGCGTGAATCCGGTCGGGGCGATGCCGAAGGGGTACGACACGGGCGCGCCGAGGACTTCGCGCGTGGTGGAGACCGCCGAGACGTCGCGCAGGATCGCCGGGGTGAACTCGATGTCCTCGAACGCCTGGCGGGCACGGGCGAGCGAGATCTCCGCCTCGGCCGCGCCCTCGGTGTAGTCGAAGGCGGCGCGCGGGGTGCGTCGGGCGGCGATGTCGCGGAGGTCCCAGATCGTGAGCGCCTGCTCGAGTCGCCGCCGCCTGGCGTTCAGGTCGGGCTTCTTGAACTGCATGAGCGGAGCGAGGTCGCGCACCGTCGGGAGCTGCCGCTTGATCGGCGTCCGCCGGGCCGACGGAGCGCCCGGGGTCGCTGCTGGTGCGCCCGTCGCCGGGTCGACTCGGTGCTGGTCGTCGATCGAGGTCATACAGACATCCTACGTCTCGGGGTGGATCGGGGGGAGGGAGTTGCGGAGGAACCAGGGGTGTACCGCACCGGTTCGACGGTTCGCGCGACCCGGTCACGGAGCGCTTCGAGTGACGCGCCACCGAGTCCGCCGAGGCCTTCGGCCCGTGCCTGCACGAGCACGTTCCCGAGTGCGGTCGCCTCGACGGGTCCGGCGAGGACCGGGAGACCGGTCCGGTCGGCGGTGAGCTGGCACAGCAGTCGGTTCTGCGAGCCGCCGCCGACGATGTGCACCTGTCGGACGTCTCTGCCCGTCACCGCCGTGATCGTCTCGAGGGTGGCTGCGTACGCCGTGGCCAGCGACTCGAGGATCGACCGGACGAACTCGGCGCGGTTCGCCGGGGCGCTCAGCCCGTGCGCCGTGCACCAGGACGCGATGCGTGCGGGCATGTCGCCGGGCGCGGTGAACGATTCGTCGGCGGGGTCGAAGACGGGGACCGGGGCGGTGACCGCCGCGGCGGAGGCGAGGAGCGCCTCCAGGTCGACCGGAGCGCCACCACGCTCCCAGGTGCGGACGCTCTCGGAGAGCAGCCACAGGCCGGACACGTTCTTCAGGAACCGGACGCGGCCGTCGACGCCGCCCTCGTTGGTGCAGTTCGCCGCGCGGGCCGCGTCCGACAGGACCGGTGCGTCGAGCTCCACGCCGACGAGCGACCAGGTGCCCGACGAGATGTACGCGAAGTCCGGCTCCGTCGCGGGGACCGCGACGACGGCGGACGCCGTGTCGTGCGAACCGACGAGCGTGACGGGTGCCCGGCCGCCGACGGCGTCGGCCACGGACGGCAGGAGCGCCCCCAGCCGCTCGCCCGGGTCACGCAGGGTGGGGAGGAGTCCGGACGGGAGGCCCGCAGCGGCCCGCAGCGCGGGGTCCCACCCACGGGTGGTCGCGTTCAACAGCCCGGTGGTCGACGCGTTGGTGCGCTCGGCTGCCTCGACCCCGGTCAGCCAGTACCCGAGCAGGTCCGGGACGAGCAGCGCGCGCTGTGCGAGCCGCACGGACGGGTCGGCGGCGAACTGGAACACCGTGTTGAACGGCAGGTGCTGCAGGCCGTTCCGGGCGTGGAGCTCCGCTGCGTCCATCCGTCGGTGCACGCGGTCGACGCCGTGCTCGTGCCGCTCGTCGCGGTAGTGGTACGGCAGACCCAGCAGTCGGCCGTCGCGGAGCAACCCGTAGTCGACCGCCCACGAGTCGATGCCGATGCTCGCGATCTCCGGGTGCCTGCCGAACGCGTCGCGGAGGCCGTCGGTCACCTGCCGGTGGAGCTCGACGACGTCCCAGTGCAGGGCCTCGCGGTCGTCCTCGTGCAGCGCGACGGGGCCGTTCGGGAACCGCGCGACGTGCTCCATCCGGATGCCCTCGGTGTCGACGTGGCCGACGATCACCCGGCCGCTGGTGGCGCCGAGGTCGACGGCGGCGACGCTGCCGCTGTTCGTCACGGCGCCCTACCGCAGGAACGCCGCGGCGACGCCCGCGTCCACCGGCACGTGCAGCCCGGTGGTGTGGGAGAAGTCGTCGGTGCAGATCGCGGCGACGGCGTTGGCGACGTTCTCCGGCACGACCTCGCGCTTCAGGATCGTGCGCTGGGCGTAGAACTTCCCGAGGTCCTGTTCGTCGATCCCGTACGTCTTCGCGCGGTTCGCACCCCAGCCCGACGCGAAGATCCCGGAGCCGCGGACGACGCCGTCGGGGTTGATGCCGTTGACCCGGACGCCGTGCTCGCCGAGCTCGGCCGCGAGCAGCCGCACCTGATGGGCCTGGTCGGCCTTGGTCGCCGAGTACGCGATGTTGTTCGGTCCGGCGAACACCGAGTTCTTCGACGAGATGTACACGATGTCGCCGCCGAGGCCCTGCTCGATGAGGACTGCAGCAGCTGCCTTGGACACCAGGAACGACCCCTTCGCCATCACGTCGTGCTGCAGGTCCCAGTCCTGCTCGGTGGTCTCGAGCAGGCTCTTGCTCAGGCTCAGGCCGGCGTTGTTCACGATCAGGTCGAGGCCGCCGAAGTGCAGCAGGGTCTGCTGGATCGCCCGCTCGATGTCCGCCGCGCTCGTGACGTCCGCCGCGACGCCGACGGCCTGGTCCGGGCCGCCGATCTCGGCTGCCGCAGCGGTGGCCTTGTCGACGTCGAGGTCCGCGATGACCACCGCCGCGCCGTCGGCCGCCAAGCGCTTCGCGATCGCCTTGCCGATGCCGCTGGCGGCTCCGGTGACGAGGGCGATCCGGGTGGCGAGCTTCCGCGGGGCGGGCATCCGCCGGAGCTTCGCCTCTTCCAG
This sequence comes from Curtobacterium sp. SP.BCo, assembly GCF_051903265.1. Taxonomy (GTDB): domain Bacteria; phylum Actinomycetota; class Actinomycetes; order Actinomycetales; family Microbacteriaceae; genus Curtobacterium. The sequence goes on along the minus strand of NZ_CP194337.1, from coordinate 3,310,228 downwards.
GGCCCAGTACTCGATGCGGAACTTCTCGGCCTCGTCGATCGGGGCGTAGGTGGAGAGTGCCTCGGCGCCCCGCATGACGTTGATGGCGTTGACGTAGAACTCGCCGGCGACGCGGGCGGTCTGGGCGTCCTTGCCGTACGAGAACATCCCGACGCCGGGGACGAGCACGATGAGCGGGTCGGCGCCGCGGATGGCGGGGGACTCCGGGGTCGCGTGCCGGTCGTAGTACGCCTGGTAGTCCTCGCGGTACCGCTGGTGCAGGGTCCGCAGCCGCTCGCGGGTGGCCTCGACGCTCGCCGACGCGGGCAGGTCGACGATGAGCGGCTTCACCTTCGTGCGGAGGAAGTGGTCCGGGCAGCTCGTGCCGAGGGCCGCGAGTTCCTCGGCGCGCGACGACGCCAGGAAGTCGAGCACGACGTCGCTGTCGGTGAAGTGCCCGACGACGGGCTTGTCGTGGCCGGCGATGCTGCGGATCGTCGGGGCGAGCGCAGCGGCACGCTGGTGGCGCTCGTCGGTCGGCAGCGCCTCGAAGCCCGGCCGGACGGCACCGAACGGCTGGTCCGCGCCGTGCTCGGCGATGTACCGCTCGGCGGTGTCGATGATCCAGCGCGAGTTCGCCTCGGCCTCGTCGCTCGTCGCGCCCCATGCGGTGATCCCGTGGCCGCCGAGGATCGTGCCGATCGCCTGCGGGTGGTCCCGCTGGATCGCCGCGATGTCGAGCCCGAGCTGGAACCCGGGACGGCGCCAGGGGACCCACACGACCCGGTCGCCGAAGATGCGCTCCGTCAGTGCCGGTCCGTCCGCCGCCGTGGCGATCGCGATGCCGGCGTCGGGGTGCAGGTGGTCCACGTGCGCGGCGTCGACGAGGGCGTGCATCGCCGTGTCGATGGACGGAGCCGCCCCGCCGGTGCCGTGCAGCGTGTAGTCGAACGCGGCGACCATCTCGTCCTCGCGCTCGACGCCCGGGTAGACCTGCTGCAGGGCCCGGACGCGGTCGACGCGCAGGACGGCGAGGCCCGCCGGGGTGAGGGTGCCGAGGTCGCCCCCGGAGCCCTTCACCCAGAGCAGCTCCACCGGTTCGCCCGTGACGGGGTCGGTGGCGGTGCCCTTGGCGGAGGTGTTCCCGCCCGCGTAGTTCGTGATCCGCGGGTCCGAGCCGAGCGCGTTCGAGCGGGCGATGAGGTCCGCGACCACCTGTTCTGCCGTGCCCAGCGCGTCGGGGTCCACCCGTGCCTCCAGTCCTGTGCTCGTCATCGTGTCTACGCTCCCCATCCGGCCTGGACGCCGCCGACGCGGTCCTCGGCGATCGACTGCTGGTACCCGGACTCGCGGTACGCGCGCATCGGGTCCGCCGGCAGCCCGCGGGACTCCCGCCACGCGGCGAGATCCGTGCGGACGTCGGTCTGGTAGGCGTCCATGAAGACCTCGTTCGCACCGAGGACGTCGTGCGCTTCCTGTGCCGCGGTCAGTGCGACACGGTCGAGGAGCAGCGCGCGGGCGGTCATCTCCTGCACGTTCAGCACCGAGCGGATCTGCCCGGGGATCTTGTCCTCGATGTTGTGGCACTGGTCGAGCATGAACGCGACGTCCGGGTTGTCGTAGCCGCCGCCGCGGACGACCTCGACCAGGATGCGGAACAGCTGGAACGGGTCCGCGGCGCCGACGATGAGGTCGTCGTCCGCGTAGAACCGTGAGTTGAAGTCGAAGCTCCCGAGCTTGCCGAGGCGCAGCAGCTGCATCACGATGAACTCGATGTTCGTGCCGGGGGCGTGGTGGCCGGTGTCGAGGCAGACCATCGCCTTCGGGCCGAGTGCCGCGGTCTGCACGTAGCTCGTGCCCCAGTCCGGGACGTCGGTGTGGTAGAACGACGGCTCGAAGAACTTGTACTCGAGCACGAGCCGCTGGTCGGCGCCGAGGCGGTCGTAGATCGTGGACAGGGACTCGTGCAGGCGGTCCTGGCGGGAGCGCATGTCCTCCTGCCCCGGGTAGTTCGAGCCCTCGGCGAGCCAGATCTTCAGGTCGCGGGAGCCCGTGGCGTCCATGACGTCGATGCAGCGCAGGTGGTGGTCGATCGCCTTCTGCCGGATCGACTCGTCGACGTGGGTGAGGGCGCCGAACTTGTAGTCGTCGTCCTGGAAGGTGTTGGAGTTCACGGTGCCGAGCGCGACGCCGTGCTCCTCGGCGTGCCGCTTCAGGTCGGCGAAGTCGTCCACGAGGTCCCACGGGATGTGCAGCGCCACGGTGGGGGCGAGCCCGGTGTGCCGGTGCACCTGGGCGGCGTCGGCGATCTTCTCGTACGGGTCGCGCGGCGTGCCCGGGGTGCTGAACACCTTGAAGCGGGTGCCGGAGTTGCCGAACGCCCAGCTCGGCAGCTCGATCGCCTGCCGCGCGAGCTGGTCGGCGATGCCGCCGAAGGTCGGGGTCGATGTCATCGTTGCACTTCCTCGTGGTCGATTGAATCGTTTCATACGGTACGCGCTGTACGGGGTCCGCGCAAGCGCCGTGGTGGTGGGGTCTCGTGGTGCGCCGTGGTGCTGGGTCCGCGGCCGGTTCGCGCCCCGTTCCGGACACCGCGCCCCGTTCTGCGGGGGCGCGGTGTTCGTTCGGGGGCGCGAACCGGACGGACGACGTGCGGGCAGGAGCGGTCACGCGCCGGAACACGTGCCGGAACACGCGCCCGACCCGGCGCCGCCGCGCCCTACGCCGCGGGCACCGCGACCGGCGCGCGCAGCTCGTGCGTGCCGCCCGAGACGCGCTGCTCGGGCACGCCCGGCAGTCGCACGACCGCCGTGACCCCGTCCGGGACCGTCACGCGCACGAGCACCTCGCCGTCGACGAGCTCCCAGCGCACCGCGACGTGCCCGTGCACGGTGTCGAGCGAGGTCGACGCCCACGTCAGACCCCCGCCCGGCTGCGGTGCCACCAGGACGGACGAGTACCCCGGGTCCAGCGGCGCGAGGCCACCGACGACCCGGTGCATCCAGTCCGCCACGGCACCGAGCGCGTAGTGGTTGAACGAGGTCATCTCGCCCGGGTTGATGGTGCCGTCCGGCAGCATCGAGTCCCAGCGCTCCCAGACCGTCGTCGCGCCCATCGTCACCGGGTACAGCCACGACGGGCACTCCGTCTGCAGCAGCAGCCGGTACGCGTCCTCCAGGTGGCCGGTCTGCGTCAGCGCGTCCGTGATGAACGGGGTGCCGGCGAACCCGGTGGAGATCCGGTACCCGGACGCCTCCGCCAGCTCCGCGAGGCGGTCGCCCGCCCGCGCCTCGTCCTCGGCGTCGAGGATCCCGAACACGATCGCGAGCGTGTACACGGTCGTCGAGTCGGACAGGATGCGCCCGTCCTCCTGCAGGTAGTGGGTGCGGAACCCGGCCTGGAGGCGCGACGCGAGTTCCCGGAACTCCGCCGCCTCCGCCTCGTGGCCGCCCAGGAGCTCCGCCGCCTCCGCGACGATGGTCGCGGACCGGTACGCGCAGACGGTCGCGACGACGCCCTTGTCGGCCTTCGCCGCGGCGGGGTCCTCCGGCGGGGCGTCCGGGTCGAGCCAGTCCCCGAACTGGAACACCGTGTCCCAGAGGTCCTGCGGCGACAGGTGGTCGCGGATCCGACGCAGGTGCGCGGCCATCGAGTCGAACTGCTCCTCGAGCACCGCGGTGTCGCCGTACGCCTGGTACAGCGTCCACGGCACCCACACGCCGGCATCCGACCAGATCGCGGTCGCGTCCGGTTTGCCGAAGTCCTCGGCGGGGGAGTACTTCAGGACGTCCGGGACCACGAACGGGATGACACCGTCGGCGTGCTGCTGCTCGAGCCACACGTCGCGCAGCCAGTCGCCGAGGAACGTCCGGGTGTCGAACAGGTACGAGGCGGTCGGGGCGAACGCCGCGATGTCGCCGGTCCACCCGAGCCGCTCGTCGCGCTGCGGGCAGTCCGTCGGGACGCTGAGGAAGTTGCCCTGCATGCCCCGCACGACGTTGTCGTGGAAGGTGTTCAGCAGCTCGTGGCTCGACTCGAACGTGCCGGTGCGGACGAGGTCGGAGCCGACCTGCACCGCGGTGAGCGCCGCGCGGAGGTCCTCGAGCGTCCCCGGCCAGCCGTCGACCTGGGCGTACCGGAAGCCGTGGAACGTGAAGCGCGGCTCGAAGCGGTCCGGGGACTCCGGGCCGCTGCCGCTCAGCGTGAAGTGGTCGGTCGCCAGCGCTGTCCGGAGCGGACGGGTGCCGAGCTCGTCGTGCTCGAGGACCTCGGCGTGCCGGAGCGTCAGGACCGTGCCGGCGGGCCCGGAGACCACCACCCGGACCCAACCCACCAGGTTCACGCCGAAGTCGACCAGTGTGGCGCCGGACGGGCTCGTCCAGACCTCGACCGGGGCGATCTCGGCGAGGGGGCGGACCGGCGGGACGGTGTCGGCGACGAGCTCGCGCTCGCCGAGGTCGACCGTGTGCACGGTGCTCGTGCGGCCCTCGTGCCCGTCGACACTCGGCGTCGTGACCTCGCCGGGCGTCAGGAACGAGCCGTCGCGGAGTCGGGCGTCGATGTCCTCGCCGTCGTAGAGCTGGTCGGCGGTGATCGCACTCGACAGCGCCTGCCAGTCGGTGTCCGTCGCGACCCGCTGCTCGTGGCCGTCCGAGAACACGATGCGGAGTTCGGCGAACCCGGCGACCTCGTCGGCGTACCAACCGCCGCCGCCACCCCACGCGAGGCGGCCGGCTGCCCAGCCCCGGCCGAGCACGAGCGCGAGGACGGCGGCGTCGCCGGCATCCGTGTCGCCCAGGTGCGCCGTGACGTCGTGCGAGACGACGCGGACGCGCCACTCGTAGCTCGTCCACCCCGGCTCGAGCAGGTGGTCGGAGACACGTTGCCCGCCGAGCCACGCCTCGACGACGCCGAGGGCGCTGACGTCCAGGGTCGCGCTGCGGACGGCGCCGTGGCCGTCGTCGAGGGTGAACTCCCGGCGCAGGATCGGTGCGCTCCCGAGGTCGTCGTCCGCCGCGATGAACGGTGCGGTCCAGGTGGTCATGTGGTGTGGTCCTTTCACGCGACCGGTCGTCGTCGACCGGTGCGGGGTCGTGGGCCCGGCCGACCGCCCACGGTGCGTGGTGCGGCGGAGGCGGGTCGTGCCTCCAGGCCGGGGTCGGGCGTCAGCCCTTGACGGCGCCGCTGGTCATGCCGGCGACGATCTGGCGGTTGAAGAAGACGTAGAGGATGAGCGGCGGGATCGTGATGAGCAGGACGTCGGTGAACAGCAGGTTGAGCTGACTGACGGACTGGCTCTGGAACGAGTACAGCGTCTGCTGGACTGTGGCGTTCTCGGACCCGGGCAGGAAGTACAGCGGGTTCGTGAAGTCGTTGAACACCGTCACCGACTGCACGAGCACGACCGTGATGATGACCGGCTTGAGGAGCGGCAGGACCACCCCGAAGAACAGCCGGATCGGGCCCGCACCGTCGAGGACGGCGGCCTCGTCGAGCTCCTTCGGGATCGTCGCGACGAACGCCCGGAAGAGCAGGATGCAGAACGACAGGCCGAAGGTCGCCTCGACGAGGATCATCCCGCCCATCGTCTTGAACAGGTTCAGGCCCTGCAGCACCCAGATCGTCGGGACGATCGCGGGCGGCACGATGAGCCCGGCCAGGACGAAGAAGTTGATCAGGCCGTTCCACTTGCTCGGCCGCCGCTGCAGCACGTAGCCGACCATCGCGGAGAACACCACCATGATGACGACGCTGCCCACGGTGAGGACCGCGCTGTTCCAGAAGGCGCGGAGGATGCCGCCGTCACCGGACTGGAACACGGTCTGCAGGTTCTGCCACAGCTGCCACTGGGTCGGCAGGCTGAAGCCGAGCTGGTTCGCCTCGGCCGGGTTCTTCGCCGCCTGGAACAGGACGAAGACGAACGGCACCAGGAAGACGACGAAGCTGACGACGATCGCGATCGAGCCGATGATCCACTTGCGGGTGGTCTCGCGCTTGTGGCGTCTGGGCGTCGACCTGCCGACGCGGGGGCTGGTCATGGTGGTCACAGGTCCGCCTCCTTCCGGTTGATGAGCCAGGAGATCGGCACCATGATCGCCGTGACGACGATGAAGAGCACGACGTTGCCGGCGGTCGACAGCCCGTAGAACCCGGCCTGGTACTGCTTGTAGATCACACTCGCGATGACGTCGCTGGTGAACCCTGGTCCGCCGCCGGTCATCGCCCAGATCAGGTCGAAGGACCGCAGGCCGCCGATCAGGGACAGGATGATGACCGTCCCCATCGCCGGTCGGGACAGCGGCAGCGTGATGTTCTTGAAGATCGTCCACGCGCTCGCGCCGTCGACGCGGGCGGCCTCGAAGTACTCCTGCGGGATCGCGACGATGCCGGCGATGAAGATGAGCGTCGCGATGCCGACGCCCTTCCAGACGTCCACCGCGGCGACGCTCCACAGCGCGAGGGCAGGGTCGGTCAACCAGCCCGGGGTTGGGAGGCCGACCGAACCCAGGACGCCGTTGATGATCCCGTGGAAGGGGTCCATCAGTGCCTTGAACGTGATGCCGATGCCGATCGTCGACACCAGCACGGGGAAGAACACCACCGCTCGGAGGTACCCGCGTCCGAGCACGGGGCTCGTGAGGAGCAGGGCGAGGGCGAGCCCGAGGACCACCTTCGCCGCGCTCGTCACGAACCCGTACTCGAACGTGTGCACGAACCCGGAGACGAGCTGCGGGTCCTGGAAGAACCGGACGAAGTTGTCGAAGCCGATGAAGGTCTGGTCGAACAGCGTCCAGCGGGTGAGCGAGAAGTAGAACCCCGCGAAGGTCGGGACCGCGAAGAACACGACGTACAACGCGATCGCCGGGATGAAGAACCACGCCGGGTAGAACGATCGCATCCGGCGGCGAGCGGGGCCCGGCCCGGCCTTGCGGGTCTGCGGCGGTGCCACCGCCGTCGTGAGCGTCGCGGTCACGCCGGTCACCAGCCCTTGAGGCCGAGCTGCTGCGCCTGCTGCACGACGTCCTGGTCGTACTGCTTCGCGCCGACAGCGGCGGTGGAGATGCCCGAGCCGACCTGCACGCAGATCTTCTCGAGGTTCGGGCCCTTGATGGGGGAGAGGAACTCGAGTGCCGGCGACGCCTTGCCGTCGTCGAGGTACTTCTGCAGGTCGCCGATCATCGTCGGGACGGAGTCGGGCAGCGTGCAGGTGGAGATGACGTACGGGCCACCGGGGGTACCGGTGTCGTTCTGCACCTTGCAGCCCTCGGACGAGTTCGCGAAGGCGATGAACTTCTTCGCCGCCGCGAGCTTGTCACCCGTCGAGGTCTTCGGGATGTAGAGGCCGTTCGGCTCCCAGATCGTCAGGTTCGTGTCGTCCGCGTTCTCGGCCGGCAGGGCGAAGGCGCCGATGTCGTTCACCGCGTCGGGACTGTCCTGCTGCAGGGTCGAGATCGCGTTCGTCAGCATCGGGTACTGCGCCCCGGTGCCGTCGGCGAGCATCTTCAGGCCGTTCGCCTGCGTCGCGGACGCGTAGTCCTTGTTCACGAGGCCCTTGTCCTTGACCTCGGCGAGGTGCTCGAACCCGGCGAGTGCCGGCTCCTTCGCGTAGGACTCCTTGTGCTTCGTGTACTGCGAGGCCCAGTCCTTCTGCTGCGCCGTGATGTTCGCGAAGTCGCCGAGGACGAACAGCTGGCTGGTCCAGGTGTCGCCGTACGTCTGGATGATCGGGTCGACGCCCGAGTCCTTGATCTTCTCGCTGTTGCTGATGAACTCGTCCCACGTGGTCGGGACGCTCAGGCCGAGCTTCTCGTAGACCTTCTTGTTGTACATCACGCCGCCGCCGAAGCTGGTGCCGAACGGTGCGCCGTACATGCCCTTGTCGGTGCTGACGACCTTCGTGAACTGCGGGTCGACGTCCTTCGCCCAGCTCTGGTCCTTGAGGTCGACGAGGGTGTTGTCGGGGTTCAGGGCCTGCATCAGCGAGCCCGAGTTGTAGTTGAACACGTCCGCCATCTCGCCGGTGGAGAGCTGCGTCTTCACCAGGTTGTCGCCGTCGGTGCCCTGCGGGCGGGTGTCGAACTTGACCGTGATGTCCGGGTTGGCCTTCTCGAACGCGGCGATGAGCGGCTTCGCGGTGGCGGCCGTGGCGGGCGAGTTGTCGGCCTGGTACGTGATCTGCACCGTGCCGCCGCTGCCGGTGTCGGCGGAGCCGCCCGACGAACAGGCGGCCAGGCCGCCGATGAGGACCGTGGCGCCGCCGATGGCGATCAGCCGGGTGGTCAGGGAACGAGCTGACATCCTTACCTCCTCGTAAGGCCCGGGGAGGGGTCGACCCCGGGTGAAACGACCCGGAGTCCGCGCCGATGCGGTCTCCGGTAGTGCTGTTTAGAACGTTTCAATCGGAATGGAACCATGCGGATTGAAGCGTGTCAATCACCGATTCGGATTCGTTACGGAAGCCGGCGCGGGCCGGGGCGGCGGGGTGCGCGTCGTCGCGGCGGTGCCCGAGCCTCGGCCCGGCGGACAGTGTCCGGGGTGCGTGAGGGCGAGCGTGTCCGTCGGGCCGAGCTTCGGCGTCGACGGGGCGCTAGCGTGCCGCCGTGCCGGCGCGCTGCCGTCGCTCAGGCCTCGGTGCGCCGCGGGTCGCTCGGCGGGGGCGTGCTCGCCGCCGCCGCTGCCGCGCCGGCCCGCCCGAGGGTGCTCTCCCGCGGCACGAGCTCGCTGCCGAGCACCACCGTCCGGTGCACGTGCTCCGCGGGGTCGTCGGTGAGTTCGGCGAGCAGGAGGTCGACCGCCGCCGCACCCATCTCCGCGCCGTGCATCGTCACCGAGGTGAGCGGCACCGCACCGCCCCACGCCACGGAGTTGTGGTCGCAGCCGGACACCGGGATGTCCTCCGGCACGCGGATGCCCGCCGCGCGCAGTTCGGTCACCACGGCCATCGCCAGCAGGTCCGTCACCCCGAGCACGCCGTCCGGGCGCTCCTCGACCGGCATCGCCGCGATCCGCACACCGGCGTCGGTGCCGCCCGGCGGGTCGATGTCGCCCGCGTCGACGTCCACCAGGCGCACGTCGGGGTGCTCCGCGATCGCCCGGAGCAGTCCGGCCCGCCGGCGCGACACCGGCTGGAGGTCGGGCCTGGCACTCACGAACCCGATCCGCCGGCAGCCCTGCTCGACGAGGTGCTTCGCCGCCACGTACCCGGCCTGCTCGTTGTCGACGACGACCGAGCAGGCGTCCACCTCGGCCGGCTCGTAGTTGACGTAGACGATCGGCCGGCCGTGCTGCTTCGCGGCCTCGACCTGGTCGCGCGACTCGGTCATCGAGGCGAGCAGGATGCCCGACACCCGCGTGCTCTCCAGGAACGCCAGATGCTCGCCCTGCGCCACGAGGTCGTTCTCGCTGCTCGCCACGAGCAGCGTGTTCCCGCGATCGCGCGCGGCGGTCTGGGCTCCGCTCACCATGTCCGTGAACAGGGAGTTCTGCAACGAGGACACCACCAGGCCGATCGCGCGGGTGCTCCCGGAGACCAGTGCGCGCGCGTTGCGGTTCGGCGTGTACCCGAGGGCGTCGATCGCGTCGCGCACGCGGGCCGCGGTGGCGTCGGCGACGCGCTCCGGGTGGTTGAGGACGTTCGAGACGGTCGCGAGCGAGACGCCGGCCCGAGCGGCGACGTGGTGCACGCTCGGCGGTCCGTCGCGCCGGGGGACATGCACCATGCTCCGATCGTAGGCGGCGCGGGGTGCGGTCCCGGCCCACCACCGGACGGGAGGCGCGGTGCGGCGCCGCCCCGCGCCTCCCGTCCGCCCCGTCGCAGCGGACGCGGCCCGAGTCTCGGGGTCAGCGACCGTTCTCGGGGACCCGGCCGCGAGGAGTGTCGCCCTGCCCGAGACTCGGTGGGTGTGCGGCGAGTCTCGGTGGCGCGGTCAGCGCTCGGCGACGGTCGATTGGCGCACGACGAGCTCGGGCGTGAACTCGACGTGGAGGGTCTCGACGTCGTGGCCCTCCTCGACCTGGGCCAGCAGCAGCTCGATCGCCCGGCTGCCGAGGTCCTGCGCCGGCTGCCGCACCGAGGTGAGCGGGACGACCGCGGCCTCGGCGAACGCGATGTCGTCGTAGCCGACGATCGCGATCTCGTCCGGCACCCGGATCGACCCGCGCATGATGAACGCCTGCTCGAGTCCGACGGCGAGCAGGTCGTTCGCCGCGAACACCGCGTCCGGGCGTTCGGCCGCTGGGCGCGCCTGGAGCTCCTCGCCGATGCGGCGGCCCTCGAGGACGGACAGCGACGTCGTGGCGAGCACCTCGAGCGAGGCACCGGCGGCCTCCGCTGCGGCGACGGCCCCGGCGTGCCGGTCGGCGACCTGCCGGATCCCGAACGGTCCGCCGACGAAGGCGATGCGCCGGCGACCGATCTCGGTGAGGTGGGACACGGCGATGCGCCCGCCTGCGACGTCGTCGACCGACACCGAGGCGAAGTGCTCGTCGTCGGCACGGCGGTCGACGAGCACCACGGCGGTGCCCTGGTCGCGGAGCCGCCCGAGTCGGGTGAGGTCGTCGCCCGCGGGGGAGATGAGGAGGCCGGCGACACGGCGTTCCTCGAACAGGTCGACGTAGGTGTGCTCGCGGTCGACGGACTCGTCGGAGTTGCCGACGAGGACCGCGAGGCCCTTCCGCATCGCGGCGTCCTCGGCGCCCCGGGCGACGTCGGTGAAGAAGGGGTTGCCGCCGTCGAGCACGATCAGCCCGACGGTGGAGCTGCGGCCGGCCCGGAGCTGGCGTGCGGAGTCGTTCCGCACGAACCCGAGCGCGGCGATGGCGGACTGCACGCGTTCGACGGTGCCGGGAGCGACCTTGTCGGGCCGGTTCAGCACGTTCGAGACGGTGCCGAGGGACACGCCGGCGAGTGCTGCGACCTCCCGAACACTCACTGCCATGGGGTCATCCTGGCATCCCGGGGGTCGATCGGCGTGTTGCGGGGGTGGTGTCGGCGCGGTGACCGGCGTTCCCGGGGGTTGTCGGGGGCGTGGGGGCGCGGGGGCTGGCGTTCCCGGCGTTCCCTGGGGTTGTTGGGGTAGTTCTTTCCCCTCACGGGTGTACTGGAAAGCGGAATCGCGCATACCGGGTCAAAAGAACCAGCTCGGTACGCACGGAAGCGCTCGGTACGCGCGGAAGCGCTCGGTACGCGCGGAAGCGCTCGGTACGCGCGGAAGCGCTCGGTACGCGCGGAACTGCTCGGTACGCGCGGAACGACTCGGTACGCGCGGAAGCGCTCGGTACGCGCGGAAGCGCTCGGTACGCCCGGAACCGCCCCGCTCCGCACCCCGGGCTTGCCCTCGCGTCGATCCCCGGGTAACGTCCTCGCAGCACCGTTGAAACGATTCACTGACGAACACGCACGAACGGAGGACCAATGGCGGTCCGTATCGGAGCCAGCAACACGACCGGCTGGAAGGCCACCATCTCGGTGGCGATGTCGAACTACATCGAGTCCGGGTCGATCATCGCGATCGCCACGAGCCTCGTCTTCTGGCAGGCACAGTTCCACATCGGCGACCTCGGCGTCGGGCTGCTCGCCAGCCTGTCCTCGAACGCGTTCGGGGCGGCGATCGGCGCAGCGATCGGCGGTCCGCTCTGCGACCGGTACGGCCGGAAGTTCATCTACACGTACGACCTGGTCCTGTACATGGTCGGCGTCCTGCTCGCGGTGTTCGCGGGTAACTACGGCATGCTCCTCACCGGCTTCGTCCTGTGCGGGATCGCGGTCGGCGCGGGCGTCCCGGCGAGCTGGACCTACATCGCCGAGCAGGCTCCGGCCGGCAAGCGCGCCGCCCACGTCGGCACCGCGCAGCTCGCCTGGTCGATCGGGCCGATGGTCGGGTTCGCGCTGGCGATCGCGGCCGCCCCGCTCGGCCTCCTCGGCAGCCGGCTGATCTTCGCGCACCTGTTCGTGGTCGCCGCAGTGGTCTGGTGGCTTCGCCGTGGACTGCCGGAGTCGGGCATCTGGAAGGACGAACGCGCGGCCGCGGGGCGGACGAGCTTCTTGCACGGCGTCGGGCAGCTCTTCTCGAAGAAGGTCAACCTCGTCGCCATGGCGTTCCTGTTCGGCGTCTACGCGATGTGGAACACGGTCGCGGGGCAGGCCGGCATCTTCCAGCCCCGGATCTACGCCGCCACCGGGGTCACGAGTGTGATCGAGCAGGACGCGCTGCAGGTCCTGGTGTGGTTCTGCACCGTGCTGACGACGTACTTCGTCTTCATGCGGTACGGCGACCGGATCAGTCGGCGGGTCCTCTTCGCCGTCGGTGCCGCCCTCGCCATCGTCACGTGGGCGGTGCTCATCTACGGCCCGGCGAACCTGGGCACGCTGCTGTTCTTCGCGATCGGTTGGGGCATCTCCTCCGGTATCGGCGCGCAGGCGTTCTACGGCCTCTGGACGAGCGAGCTCTTCGCCACCCGCTACCGTGCGAGCGCGCAGGGAGTGCTGTTCCTGGCGGCACGCGTCACGGTCGGTCTGCTGAGCATGTGGTTCCCGCTGCTGCTGACGGACATCGGCCTCCGACCGCTCGGCGGCCTCATCATCGGGCTGCTCGCGGTGTCGTTCGTGGTCGGCACGATCTGGGCGCCGGAGACCCGTGGCAAGAGCCTCGAGGAGATCGAGGCCGAACGCTACGGCACCGTCACCAGCGCGACGGGGACGGTCCGCACCGCCGAGGAGCACGCAGAGCGCGAGCGCGCGCGGGGCGCGCGATGACCGGGCCTGGAGGCACGGATCACGTCACCCGCGTCTGCTTCCGTCTGCAGGTGGCGGCCGAGCACCTCGACGCCTACCGGGAGCGTCACGCCGCCGTGTGGCCGGCGATGCTGCGCGCGATCGCCCGCGCCGGACGTCGGAACTACTCGCTCTTCCTCGACGACGACGGGTTGCTCATCGGGTACTACGAGACCGACTCGGTGGCCGATGCCGACGCGTCGCTCGCCGCCTCGGAGGTCGCCGCCGCGTGGGAGTCCCACATGCAGGACCTGTTCGACGGCGCGACCGGCCGCGCCGACCAGACCGCGCGGTTGCTGCCCGAGGTCTTCAACCTCGAGGACCAGCTGGCCGCCGCCGACTGAGGCGCAGGGTCCCGGTCAGCGCGTGGGGGAGTGGAACACCAACCGGTTGCCGAACGGGTCGGGGACGTCGAGGTCGTCACTCCACGACTGGTGGTCGATCCCGATCCGGAGCGGGTACACGGTGTTCTCCTCGAACTCCCGCTGCAGCGCGACGACGTCGCTGACCTCGATCCGGACCGCCGAGCCCGGTGTCGCGTCGCCGTGGTGCTCGCTGCGGTGCAGCACCGCGCCCTCGCGGGAGACCTGCCGGGAGATCGGCAGCCCGGGACCCGCCCTTCGTGAGCAGGAACGGTCGGGTCTGCTCGACGGACCCGACCGTTCCTGCTCACGATGCGCCTGCGCCTGCGCCTGCGCCGCGCTGGGGACGTCAGGAATCGCGGCGGAGGGTGTCGTTCCCGCCGCCGGCGATCGCCTCCTTCGTGGTCCACCCGTACCAGCGGCCGTCGACCTCGGCGGTGACCCGTCCGTCGCCACAGGTCACCAGACCGCTCGTCGGCAGGGCCTCCGGCAGGAAGTCCGCCGCCATCGCCGGGCCGCCCTTCGTCCCGTCGACCGCGGTGCAGCTGGCGGTGTCGACACCGGAGGCCGACGTGAACGCGATCGCGTAGCCGGGGTCGCTCGTGTCGAGCCGGACGTCGATGTCCGTCGCGTCCTCCGGCACCCAGGACGGCATGAACCACGCGAGGTCCTCGGAGTTCGCCTTCGAGGGTGCGTCGGCGGCGCTGTCGAAGTGCTTCTGCTGCTCGGGCATGTACGGCTCGATGACGCTGCAGCCGGCGAGCGTGACGCCGATGAGTGCCAGACCGAGCGCGGCGGCAGCGGCGGTGAAGGCGGATCGGTCGGAGGAGTTCCTGTGCATGAACCCATCGTCTCGGCGACCGTTCCCGGGCAGAATGGCGCTCGCACCCGGACCGGGGTGGGGTTGCCCCCCCGGGCGGAGTACGGTCCGGGACATGGCTGACGTGTTGCACGCCGAGGACCTCGGCATCGACCTGACCGACGGGAGGCCCCAGCAGCTCTACCGGTGGTTCCTCGCGAGCATGCTCTTCGGGCGGCCGATCCGGCAGCAGCAGGCCGCGGAGACCTACCGCGCGCTGATCGACCACGGGTTCACGAGCCCGGGGAAGTTCGCGGGGGTCGGACACGAGCAGCTCCGCCGGGTCCTCGACGAGGGCGGGTACGCACGGTTCGACCACCAGATGGCCGATGCCCTGCACGAGACGATGCACACGCTCGACGCCGACGAGGGTTCGGTGTCGCACCTCGTGAGGACCGCGGGTTCGCGGGAGGAACTGCGTGATCGGCTCGGCGACCTGCGGGGCGTCGGCCCGAAGACGATCGAGATCTTCCTGCGCGACGTCCCGGACGACGTGCTGCCCGACTGACCCCCGTCCTTCGTGAGCAGGAATGGTCGAGTCCGCTCGACGGACCCGACCATTGCTGCTCACCGAACACGGGCCGTGGGCACCGGGGACCGCAAGGGGTCCTCGGTACCGTGGGCCCATGCAGCCGCCCGCAGCCGGAACCCTCCGCATCCTCCACCTGTCCGACACCCACCTGACGGGCGACGGCGCCCTGCACCAGGGTTCGGTCGACACGACGGCAGCGCTCGAGGACGTCCTCGCGCGGGTCGACGGTGTCCCCGGTGTCGGGCTCGTCGTGGTCTCCGGGGACGTCTCCGAGGACGGCAGCCCGGAGTCGTACGCCGCGCTGCTGGAACGCGTCGGCGGATGGGCGGAACGGCACGGAGCGGCGCTCGTCACGGTGCCCGGCAACCACGACCTCCGCGAGGGCTTCCGGCAGGTCCTCGCGAACGGACACGTCCTCGGCGAGGACGGCCGTCCGCTCATGCACACGATGGAGTACCACCCGCCGACGGTGCCGGTCTGGGGTCAGTCGCTCGTCGCCGGTCGTCGCGTCGTCACCGTCGACACGAGCGTCCCCGGTGCCGGGTACGGCGCGATCAGCGAGGCGTCCCTCGACCGCCTGCGCGCTGCCCTCGCGGGCGACCATGCGCCGCACGGCACGATCGTCGTCCTCCACCACCCGCCGATGCCGGCGCCGACCGCCCTGCACGCCGCGCTCGAGCTCCGTGACCAGGACGCGCTGGCGGACGTGCTCCGCGGGTCGGACGTGCGGGTCGTCCTCGCCGGGCACTACCACCACCACTTCGCGGGATCGTTCGCCGGTGTGCCGGTGCTCGTCGCACCCGGGGTCGCGAACGACACCGACGTGACCGGGCCGTACTCCGAGGAGTCCGCCCACGTCGACGCCGGCGCACTCGTGGTCGACGTCGCCGAGGACGGTTCCGTCTGGTCGACCCCGGTCCGCGTGCCGCGGCCGGACGCCGACCCGCTCGCCTTCGCGTTCGACGCGGAGACCGTGACCCGCATCATCGACGCGGCCACCGGGCGGTAGGCGGCGGGGACCCTGCTGCGCGGCGACGGACGGGAGGCGCGGGGCGGGCCCGCACCGCGCCTCCCGTCGGTGGGGTCCGCACGTCGGTACCCCGCACGTTCGGGTTGCACGCGGGAACTCCGAGTAGGCCGGTGCCACACCTCCAGCGAAGGAGCACGCCATGCGGATCGGCAGCGCAGTCCAGTACGACCGGTACGGCGGGTTCGACGTCGTCGAACTCGTCCCCCAGGAGAAGCCGGAGCCCGGACCGGGCGAGGTCGTCGTCGAAGTGTCCGTCGCCGGACTCAACCACATCGAGCGGTTCCTCCGCGAGGGACAGCTCCGTGAGTTCATCGACCTCGAGTTCCCCGCCCACCAGGGCGTCGACTTCGCCGGCGTCGTCCGGGCCCGCGGCGCCGACGTCCGCGACCTGCACGTCGGCGACGAGGTGATGGGCCACGCCCCGCACGGGGGATCGCACGCGACCTGGGTGACCGTTCCCCGCGGCGCCGTCGTGAAGAAGCCGTCGACGATGACCTTCGAGGTCGCCGGAAGCCTCTACCTCGCCGGGTGCACGGCGCTGTCGGTCGTCCGGTCGCTCAAGCTCGGGCCCGCCGACACCGTCGTGATCAGCGCTGCGGCGGGCGGCGTCGGGCACATCGAGTGCCAGCTCGCCCGCGACACCGGTGCGACCGTGATCGGCCTCGGCAGTCCCCGCAACCACGACGCCCTGCGGCAGATCGGCGTCCTGCCGGTCGCCTACGGTGAGGGCGAGGAGCAGCGGATCCGCGACATCGCCGAGGACCGACCGATCACGGCGTTCATCGACAACCGGGAGCACGGCGAGAACGTCGAACTCGCATCGCGGCTCGGCGTCGACCCGAAGCGCTTCGTGTCGAGCGAGGACCGGCGTGACCTGGAGATCCGGTTCCTCCGAGCGCCCGGGGACGACACCGAGGCGGCGGAGATGCTCACCACGCTCGGCGACCTCGTGCAACGGCACAAGGTGCAGTTCATCATCTCCGGCTACTACCCGTTCGAGTACATCGTCGACGCCTACGAGGACCTCGCCGAGATGCACTCCCGCGGCAAGGTCGTCGTCGGGATGCAACCCGTCGAGACCGGTGCCCGGCTGCACTGGTACAAGTCCGAGAAGTCCCGCGACCTCCGGGACCCCGTCAGCTGAGGATGTCCTTGCTGGCGAACCGGCTGTACGCCAGCGCGCCGAACACCACGACGTAGCCGAGCTGCAGGACCGCGTTCGACCCGAACGAGTCGAAGGCGATCGGGTCGCGCAGCAGGTCGCCGAACCCGAGCCACTGGTGCGAGAACAGGAACGGGTGGAGCCACTCGAGCTGCGGGAGCTGGTCGAGGATCTGCGACGCCCCGGCGAGGACGACCGTCGCCGCCATGGCCCCGACGGGCACGCTCGTCAGGGTCGAGGCGAACAGTCCGATCGCCGCCAACCCGAGCATGGACAACGTGACGTACAGCGCCAGCAGGAGGGCCCGGCCGGCGTAGGACCAGCCGTCCACCTGGGTGCCGGAGAGCAGCGTGACCGGGCCGATCGGGAACAGCGCCGCGCCGATCGCGGCGCCCACCAGCACGATCAGGAGCGTGGCGGCCAGGCAGAACGCGACCGCTCCCGCGTACTTGACGAGGATGAACCGCACGCGACCCGTCGGCGCGACCAGCAGGTAGCGGATGGTGCCGTGGCTCGCCTCGCCCGCGACGGTGTCGCCCGCCACGACCCCGACCGTGAGCGGCAGGAACAGGGGGATCGAGACCGTCAGCGCAGTGAACGACACGAACAGCCCGTTGTTCGTGATGTCACCGAGGAACGCCGGCCCGCCCTGGTCACCCCCGGTGGCGACCCGGACGGCGACCGCGATGAGGATCGGCACGAGTGCGAGCGCGCCGAGCATCGCCCACGTGCGTCGGCGCCGGAACACCAGCGCGAGTTCGGAGCCGAGCAGCGCGAAGGGGCGCTGCCGACGGCGGGGCAGGGCTCGGTCGTCGCTCGTCTGCTGGACGGCGGTGTCAGGCTGCGACATCGAATCCCTCCCCGGTGAGCGCGACGAAGAGGTCCTCGAGGGTGCCCCCGCCGACGGTCAGGCCACGAACCCGGACGTCGGCTCGGACGAGCTCCGCGGTGATCGTCTCGGGCAGGACCTCGTGCGGCAAGTCGGCGACCAGGACGTCGGCGCCCCCTTCGTGCCGCGGCGTCAGGCCGAGCCGCATCAGCACCGAACCGGCCTGACCCAGGTCCGGCGTGCGGACGATGACGGTGCGGACCCCGGCGGAGCGGAGCTCCTCGAGGGAGCCCTGCGCGACGAGCTTGCCCGTCCGCATCACCGCGGCGTGCGTGCAGACCTGCTCGATCTCGGCGAGGAGGTGACTCGACACGAACACCGTCGTGCCGTCGTCCGCCAGGGAACGGATGAGGTTGCGGACCTCGCGCGTGCCCTGCGGGTCGAGGCCGTTCGTCGGTTCGTCGAGCACCAGGAGGTCGCGCGGCGCGAGCAACGCGTTGGCCAGGCCGAGGCGCTGCTTCATGCCGAGCGAGTACGCGTGGGCCCTCTTGTCGGCGGCGTGGGTCAACCCGACGCGGTCGAGCGCACTCGCGACGCGGGCCTTCCGGGTGCTCGGGTCCGACGTCGGGTCGGCGGCGTCGAAGCGGAGCAGGTTCGCCCGGCCGGACAGGTACGGGTAGAACGCCGGCCCCTCGACGAGCGCCCCCACCCGGGGCAGGACGTCGTGCAGCGCCTTCGGCATCGGCTGCCCGAGCACCTCGATCGTGCCGCCGGTCGCGCTCGACAGCCCGAGCAGCATGCGGATCGTCGTGGTCTTGCCGGACCCGTTCGGCCCGAGGAAGCCGAAGACGGCACCCCGGGGCACGGCCAGGTCGATGCCGTCCACCGCGCGCTGCTTGCGGAACACCTTCTGGAGGCCCGTGGTGCGGATCGCGAGGTCGGTCGCCGTCGCCAGGGTGGTCACGGCCGTGTCCGCCGCGCCCGTGGCGTCCGCCGTGGGTGGTTCCGTCGTGCTCACTTCGCGGCGGCGACCAGGGCCGACACCGGCACGGCGCCGGCGAGGACCCGGCCGTCGTCGGTCAGGTAGACCGACACGAGCGAGGTCTGCACCGCGCGCCCGCCGTCGACCGACTTCGTCAGCTGGTCCAGCAGACCCGACGCGTCGTCACCGAGGGAACCCTGCTCGACCGTGCCCTTCGGCAGTTCGGCGATCGTGCTCCAGCCCGTCCCGGTGAACGTGGGCTCGTCGCCGACGGGAGCGGAACCGTGCCCCGCGTCGCCCTTCGCGTGGGCC
Source organism: Curtobacterium sp. SP.BCo (assembly GCF_051903265.1). GTDB lineage: Bacteria > Actinomycetota > Actinomycetes > Actinomycetales > Microbacteriaceae > Curtobacterium. Next base: position 3,291,409 of record NZ_CP194337.1, on the reverse strand, counting down.
TCGGCCTTCGCGTGCGCCTCGGCCTTCGCCGTCGCGTCGGAGAGGTCCTTCGTCTCGACCTTCGCGTTCGACGGCGGGGTGAAGTCGAACAGGCGCGCGGCCGGCGCGCCGTACTGCAGGCTGGTGAACCCGACCTGCACCGCCGGGTCGGACTGCCCCGTCGCCTCGATCGTGGCGCGGAGCGGGAGCCCGGTCTGCTGGTCGACCGCGAGCCGCACGGAGCCGACGAGCGTGTCCGAGGACTTCGGGGTCAGCGTGATCTGCCACGCGTCGTGTCCGGCGACCCGGACGTCCGTCGGCTTCGAGACCGTCGTGGACGGCGTGATCGCGTCGATCGCCTGCTTCGCGATGTCGGCCGGCGTGGTCGCGCCGTTCTCCGGCGTCGCGGCGTGCTCCGGCAGGATCACGTGGGTGGCCGTGCGCTCCTTCGAGTCCCACGTCCAGACGTCCGAACCGTTGCGGACGAGGTCCTGCTCGGCGAGCTGCTGCGTCAGCTGGACGCGCTGCTTGTCGGCGCCGTCGACGTAGAGGCGGGCGGTGTGCGAGGAGGTGAGGAGTCCGAGGGCGTCGGAGGCGTTGCCCTCGAGCGAGGACCCCCCGGACCCGGTCGGGAGCTCCGGGAGACCGAGGTCGCTCGTCTGCACGAGCTTGCCGGAGTACCGGGCGTCGGAGGACTGCGCGATGCTGGCGATGACGTCGGCGGCGGTCGGCTGCTTCCCGGCGATCGGGTCGTTCGCGGCGTTGGCGATCATCGGTGCGGCGACCGCGCCGGCGACGACGACCGGCGCGATGACTGCGGGCAGCCAGGCTGACTTCTTCATCGGTTTCCCCTCGGTGGAGCATCGGAGTCGGGAGTACGGTACGTCCCGCCCCCGACAGGAGCCTGGGCGTTCGTAGACTCGTGGGACGACCGACGACGGTCGGCTGCGACGAGGGAGACGGCATGCGGGCGGTGCTCGGTCTGGACATCGGGACGTCGAGCACGAAGGCCCTGCTCGCGCGGTTCGACGGCACCGTGATCGCCGAGGTGAGCCGGCGGCACGAGGTCGACCGGCCGGAGCAGGGCCTCGTCGAGATGGACGCCGGTGTCTGGTGGGACGAGTTCACGACGCTGACCCGTGCGCTCCTCGACCGGGTGCCGGACGTCGACGTGACGGCGGTCGGCGTGAGCGGGATCGGCCCGTGCGTGCTCCTCACCGACGCCGACGGCGAGCCGCTGCGTCCCGCGATCCTGTACGGCGTCGACACCCGGACGGCGGACATGCTCGACGACGTCACCGCGGAGCTCGGCGGCGAGGACGCGGTCCGGGCCCGGTGCGGTTCGGCGCTCAGCACGCAGGCCGCCGGGGTGAAGCTCGCATGGGTCGCCCGGAACGAACCGGCGGTGTGGGCCCGCGCGGTCCGCTGCACGATGCCGTCGTCCCGCGTCGTGGAACTGCTGACCGGGGAGTACGTCCTCGACCACCACTCGGCGAGCCAGACGACCCCGCTGTACGACGTGCACCGGAACGCCTGGATCCCGGAGTGGTGCGCCGCGCTCGCGCCCGGTCTCGAGATGCCGCGGCTCCTCTGGTCGGGCGACCGGGCAGGGGTGGTGACGGACGAGGCGGCCGCGGCCACGGGCCTCCCGGCCGGCATCCCCGTGACGGCCGGGACCATCGACGCCTGGGCGGAGGGCGTGAGCGTCGGGGAGTCGGTGCCGGGCCGGATGTTCCTGCAGTACGGCACCACGATGTTCATGATCGCGCCGACGGCCGAACCGACCTCGGTGCCCGGGATGTGGACGACGGTCGGGACGCACCCGGGGCAGCCGAGCGTCTCCGGCGGGATGGCGACCTCGGGTGCGATCACCGACTGGCTGCGGCGGCTCGTCGACGGCGAGTGGTCGACGATGCTCGAGGAGGCCCGGTGCTCCGGCATCGGCGCGAACGGCCTGCTGATGCTGCCGTACTTCGCGGGGGAGCGGACGCCGATCGCGGACCCGGACGCGCGCGGGGTGATCGTGGGGCTGACGGTCCGGCACACCCGCGGGGACCTGTACCGGGCGACCCTCGAGGCGACGGCGTACGCGGTGCGGCACAACGTCGAGGTGCTGCGGGCGGCCGGGGTCGAGGTCCGCGAACTCGTCGGCGCCGGCGGGGGACTGCTCGGGCGGCTCTGGCCGACGATCGTGTCGGACGTCACCGGGCTGCCGCAGACGGTGCCGAGCGTGACGATCGGTGCCTGCTACGGGTCGGCGTTCCTCGCGGCGGGACTCGTGGAGGACGTGGACGTCACCGCGTGGAACCCGCCGGCGACGCGCATCGAACCGGACCCGGCGGCGACCGCGGCGTACGAGCCGGGGTACCGCGACTACCGCGAGCTGTACGACGCGACGAAGGCCGTCGTGCACCGGTTGGCGGCGCGCGGCTGACCCGATCGCGCCCGGTCGAACCGCGGATCCGACGTCGAACCGGGCACGAGGGCCGGTTCGACGTCGGATCCGTGGTCCAGAGCCCTAGGCGCCCGCGCCCGCGGACGCGTCGACGCCCGCCGGTGCGCTGCCGTCGTACTCGCAGATGGCCTGGACCTTCGAGGCGCTCGCGGACGACGGGTCGAACTCGTAGCCGAGCCACTCCTTCGCCAGGCGCCGTGCGAGTTCCACGCCGATGACGCGCTGGCCCATGCAGAGCACCTGCGCGTCGTTGGACAGGACGGACCGCTCGACGCTGAACGAGTCGTGCGCGGTGACGGCCCGGATGCCGGGGACCTTGTTCGCGCTGATCGCGACACCGAGCCCGGTGCCGCAGATCAGGATCGCCCGGTCGGCCTCGCCGTTCGCCACGAGGCGGGCGGCGTCGACGGCGACGTGCGGGTACGCGGTGTGCCCGTCGGCGTCGACGCCCACGTCGACCACGGACGCCACGCGCGGGTCGGCCTGCAGGTCCTGCTTGATGATCTCCTTGTAGTCGAACCCGGCATCGTCCGAGCCGATCACGAGACGGTACGTCATGCGTGCGTTCCTTCCAGTTCGTTCGAACGGGTGGCGAGGACCTCGCCGACCCGCGTGAGGATCATCCCCATCGAGGTGGCACCCGCGTCGGGCGTCCCCAGGCTCTTCTGCGCCAGCGGTCGAGCACGCCCGACCTTCGGCGTGAGGTCCGCGGTCGCCCGCGCCTCGTCGACCGCGACCACAGCAGCAGCCTGCCACGCGTCGGTGAGCGACGAACCAGCCGTGACCGCGTTCCGCAGCTCGTCGACGAAGGGCAGCAGCGCGTCGAGCAGGGTCTTGTCCCCGCGCGAGGCCCCGCCGAGGTGCACGATCGAGTCCGCGAACGCCTGTGCTGCGTCGACGACGTCGGACGCTCCGTACGCGGAGCGGTCGTCGCGCAGCGACCGACCGAACGCCTCGAGCGCCGCACCCCACAGGACCCCGGAGGTGCCGCCCGCGAACTCGGCCCACGCGTCACCGGCGCGTCCGAGGACGAAGGCGACCCCTGCCTCCCGGCCGACCGAGTCGACCGCCTTGCGGGCCGCACCGATCCCCTTGACCATGCCGCGCCCGTGGTCGCCGTCGCCGGCGACCGCGTCGATGCGGCCGAGCTCCTCCTCGTGCTCCCGCAGGAGCGTGTCGATCGCCTCGATCGCGTCGCGAGCGGTCTGCGCCGCCTGCCGGGAGGCACCGCTCGCGTCCGGCACGAGCGTCGCCTCGTCCTCGGCGGCGTCCACCGCGTCGGCCGGCACGAGCGCCGCCACCGGCGCCGCCACCTTGCGGTACGCGGGCGTGTAGGCGTCGGCCGTCCACAGCGGCTCGAGTTCGTCGTCGAGCCACTGCAGGGTCAGCGAGCAGCCGCCCATGTCGAGGCTGGTGACGAGCTCGCCCACCTCGGGCTCGACGACCTCGAGCCCGGCGTCCCGCAGCAGCGGGAGCACGCGACCCCAGAGCAGGAAGAGCTCCTCGTACTTGGTGTCGCCGAGGCCGTTCAGGATCGGCGCGACCCGACTGCCCGCGTCCGCCGGGCGGTCGGCGAGCAGCCGTTCGACGAGCAGGCTCGCGAGCTCGGTCGCAGGGAGCAGCGGGACGTCCTGGATGCCCGGTTCGCCGTGGATGCCGAGCCCGAGGCCGAGGTGGCCGGCCGGGACGGTGAACAGCGGCTCCGTCGCGCCGGGCATCGTGCAGCCGGAGAACGCGACCCCGATCGTGCGGGTCGCCGCGTTCGACGCGTTGCCGATCCGCTCGACCTCGTCGAGCGTCGCACCGGTCGCGGCGGCGGCGCCCATGGCCTTGAAGACCGAGAAGTCGCCGGCGATCCCGCGCCGCTTCGACTCGTCGTCGGCAGAGGCGATGTCGTCGGTGACCACCACGATGCGGGTGTCGATGCCCTCGGCGCGGAGCCGTTCGGCCGCGAGCCCGAAGTTCATCGTGTCGCCGGCGTAGTTGCCGAACGACAGCACGACGCCCTTGCCCTGGTCGGCGGCCTTCGCCACGGAGTAGACCTGCGCGGTCGACGGCGAGGTGAAGATGTTGCCGACGACGGCCCCGGTGGCGAAGCCCGGACCGACGATGCCGCAGAACGCGGGGTAGTGGCCGGACCCGCCGCCGACGACGACGGCGACCTGCGGGTCGGCGCCCGCGGTGGGGAGGGTGACGACGCCGCCGTGGACGCCGCGCACGCGGTCGGCGTACAGGGCGAGCCAGCCGGCGAGCTGGTCCTCGGCGAACTCGTCGGGGTCGTCGTGGATCGTGGTCATGGTGCGTGTCCTTCGGTCGTGTGGGGGGTGGTGCACCGGGCGACGGCGGGACGGCCGCCGTCGCCCGGAACTCAGTGTGCGCTCCGGCCCTGGGGCACCTTGAGGAAGTGGATCATCACGAACGCGCAGGCGTACAGGCCGACGAACGTCCAGGTGACGGCCTGGCCGCCACCACCGAGGGCGAGGACCGCGGCGACCACACCGGTGCCGAGGAACGCCGCGCCACCCGCTGCGGTCGTGTACATCGCCATCGCGGCGCCCTTGTGCTCCGGGGCGAGCGCCGGCATGATCGCGCCCATCGGGACGAACCCGGCGAGCAGGCAGCCGAACACGCAGCCGGCGACGACCGAGAGCACGTAGCCCCAGTCCGAGCCGGCGGGGACGAGCTGCGGGACGTACCACCAGGCGACGAGTCCGGTCGCGGAGCCGACGATGCCGAACCACTTCACGGTGCGCTGCCAGCCGATCTTGTCGCCGACCCAACCGAACAGGGCGTTCACGAGGATGTTCGTCGCGTAGACGCACACGGTCATGAGCAGCCACCGGCTCTGTCCCCAGCCGCGCTCGTTCGCGATGACGGCGGGCAGGACGACGAACATGCCGAACTCGGGGGCGGTGTTGATCAGGCGGACCAGGAAGCCCATCAGGATCTTCGGTCGGGTCGCGGTGAGCCGGATGCCGCTCGTCAGGACCCGCCAGGCGCTCTCGCCGGCCGGGGCGATCCGCTGGAACCCGTTCGGCAGGCGGACGCCGAACAGCAGGATCAGGAACCCGATGACGACCAGACCGATCGAGGCGATCATCGCGCCGGTCTCACCGGCCGTGCCGCCGCCGAACACCGGGATCGCACCGATCGCGAACAGCGAGCCGAGGGTCGGCAGGCCGCCGGTGAACGCCACGTAGAACCAGCCCACCGCGGAGCCGTTCCGCTCCACCGGCGTGGTGATGTTCACCCAGACGAGGAACGCGAACGCGAACAACGGGTACCCGAAGCCGCGGATCGCGTAGGTCACCGCCGCGAACGGCACGCTGCCGAGGCTCAGGGCGAGCAGGAACAGGACCTCGAAGACGACCCAGACGGCGAAGCCGAGGATCATCACCCGGCGCGGACCGACGAGGTCGGACAGCGCACCGGAGACGTAGCTGCCGATGAGGGCGGCGAGGCTGTAGAACGTCACGATCGTCGCGACCGTGGCCTCGGGGCTGCCGAGGACCGCGACCATGTGCGGCGTGATGAAGTTCGACTCGACGCCGTTGCCGGTCATGAAGACCAGGACGGCGAGGAACCCGAGCGCGAGGGGACGGGGGATGCCCATCCGGTCGAGGTGGCCCTCGGTGCGGGCCGCTGCCGGCGCACCCGTGGCGCGCTGTGTCGTCGTTGACATGCTTGCTGACTCCTGTGGTCGGTGGGCTCAGGCCTGCAGGGACGGGAGGATGGAGACCTTGACGCTCGCGCCGGCCGAGTCGCCGACGAGGTCGAGGGCCTCCTGGAAGCGCTCCAGCGGGAACTGGTGCGTGCAGATCTCCGACATCGGCAGGGTCTCGGTCTCGAGCAGCTTGATCGCGGCCGGCCAGGTGTGCGGGCCGAGGTGGGCGCCGCGGACGTCGAGCTCCTTGTCGTCGGAGATGATCGACCAGTCCACGGACACGTTGTCCTTGAAGACCGAGTACTCGACGAAGGTGCCGAGCTTGCGGAGCAGGTTGAGGCCCTGCGGCACCGCCGACGGGTGGCCCGTCGCCTCGATGTAGACGTCGGCACCGTAGCCGTCGGTGAGCTCCTTGACGCGGGCGACGGCGTCGTCCTCGGCGATGTTGATGGTGATGTCGGCGCCGACCTTGCGGGCCAGTTCGAGCTTCGCCTCGACGACGTCGAGCGCGATGATCCGGAGCGGGTTCTTCTGGCGGGCGCCCGCGATGGCGGAGAGGCCGATCGGGCCGGCGCCGGCGATCACCACGGTGTCACCGAACTTGATGTCTCCCCGCTCGACGGCGTGGAAGGCGCAGGACAGTGGCTCCGCGAAGGCGGCGACCTGGCCGGGCAGGGCACTGGACACCGGGTGGGTCAGCGCCTTCGCCGGCACGAGGACGTACTCGGCCATCGCGCCGTCGTAGCCCTTGAAGCCGAACATGTCGTGCACGTTGCACATCCAGTACGCGCCCTCGAGGCAGTACCTGCACTCCCAGCACGGCACGATCTGCTCGCAGGCGATGCGGTCCCCGAGGTCGACCTTGCGCTTCGCCAGGGTGTCGTCGTCCCCGGCGACGATCGTGCCGACGAACTCGTGGCCGGGGATGCGGTCCGTCTCGGCCCAGGCGGCGCGGTTCTCGTCGCCCCAGAACTTGGCGGCACCGTGGTAGCACTTCAGGTCGCTCGCGCAGATGCCGACGGCGTCGGTGCGGAGCAGGAGTTCGCCGGGACCGGGCGTCGGCACGGGGCGGGTCTCGAGGCGGTAGTCGCCCGGACCGTGGACGACGACGGCGCGCATCGTCGTGGGGATGGTCGTGTCGGCCGTGGTGCTGGCCGCGTTCTGTGTCGTCGTCGACATGAGCTGCTCCTCCGTTGGGTGGCTTCGGCGACGACTGTACACCCTGCGGAACGTTTGTCCAGAACACAATTTCTGGTAGGTTCTCGAACGACGCAAAGGAGCGCACATGACCACCAGCACGACCACCGACTTCGCTGCCGCCCTCCGCCCGGGCCCCGACACCGTCGACCTGACGAACGACTTCACCGGCCGCACCGCGATCGTCACCGGGGGAGCGTCCGGGATCGGGAACGCGATCGCCCGGGCGCTCGCCGCACGCGGGGCACGGGTCGCGATCGTCGACGTCCGGGCCGACGGGGCAGTAGCTGCCGCGGCCGACCTGCCTGCGGCTGAACGGTCTGCGGCCGACCTGCCGGCTGCCGAGGCCCGCGTCCACGCCGGTTTCGGGTGCGACGTCACCGACGAGGCCTCCGTCGCCCGCACGATCGCCGCCGTCTCCGCGCACTTCGGTCGCATCGACGTCCTCGTCAACTGCGCCGGCATCGCCGCCCTCGCCCCCGCCGAGGACCTCGACGCCGCGACGTGGTCGAGGACCATCGACGTGAACCTCACCGGCACCCACCGGGTCGCCCAGGCCGCCGGGCGGCACATGCTCGCCGCGGGCTACGGCCGCATCGTGAACATCGCCTCGCAGGCCGCGCACGTCGGCATCGACGGTCACGCCGCCTACTGCGCGTCGAAGGCCGGCGTGATCGGGCTCACCCGCGTGCTCGCGCTCGAGTGGGGCGGCCGCGGGGTCACCGTCAACACGGTGTCCCCGACCGTGGTCCTGACCGACCTCGGCCGGGCGGCGTGGGCGAACGAGAAGGGCATCCGGCACCAGGACGAGATCCCGACCGGCCGCTTCGCCACCCCTGACGAGATCGCCGCCGCGGTGCTGTTCCTGGCGGGGGAGTCGAGCGCGATGGTGAACGGCGCCGACCTCCGCGTGGACGGCGGGTTCACGATCCGCTGAGGCGCGCCGGGACTACGATCGCCCCATGTCCGCCGAGAACCCTGCCGCCGAGGGTGCGCGGACCCGCTTCCCGCTCGACACCGTGTACCAGGCGGCGCGGATGTACTACCTCGAGGACGCCACGCAGGTCGAGATCGCCTCGCGTCTCGGGGTCTCGCGTCCCACGGTCTCGCGGCTCGTCGCCGAAGCACGCCGGGCCGGGCTCGTCCGCATCGAGGTCGTCGACCCGTTCCAGGACGAGACGGTCGCACTCGCCGAACGGCTGCAGGTCGTGCTCGGGATCCGTGCGGTGCACCTCGCCGCCGTGACGCACACCGCCACCCTCGGTGCCGATCTCGCCGCGCCGCTCGCCGCCGCGGTCGAGGGCATGGGGCTCGTCCCCGGCGACGCGGTCCTGATGTCGTCGGGGCGCACGGTGTACGACGTCGCGCACGCGGGCATGCCGCCGCTGGCCGGTGTCCAGCTCGTGCCGACGGTGGGCGGGCAGGCGGACCCGATGCCGTGGTTCCAGACGAACGAGATCACCCGGACGGCCGCCGAGCACTCCGGTGCCATCCCCGCGTTCCTCTTCGCCCAGGCGCTGCCGTCGCCCGCGATGCGCTCCTCGCTCGACGAGGACCCGGCGTTCCAGCACGTCGTGGGGCTCTGGGGTCGAGCGAAGGGTGCGATCCTCGGCATCGGCGCGCCGACCCCGACCCGTGACGCCCTCGCCCGTGGCGTCCCCGTCGAGGACGCCGTGTTCGACCAGGCAGCCGGCGACGTGTGCCTCAACTTCTACGCGGCGGACGGCTCTGCGATCGAGTTCCCGGGGAGCGACCGGATGGTGCGCACGTCCCGCGAGCTCCTGGCTGCCGTCCCGCACGCGGTCGGCGTGGCGGTCGGCGCGGCCAAGGTGCCGAGCATCGTCGGGGCGGTGCGCGGGGGACTCGTGAACGAGCTGGTGACGGACGCCGCGACGGCGCGCGCCGTGCTCGACGCGCTCGCCTGAGCGCGGCTCCGTCCGTCGCGCGCGTTCTTTCCCATAGCGCCTGCGGTAGGAAGCGGTTTCGCGCGTACCAGGCTGGTTCTTTCGGCCAGGTATGCACGTTTCGGCCACCCACGCGCGGATCGGCCCGGCACGTCGGCATGGGAGGCGCGGAGCGGGGCTGCGCCGTGCCTCCAGTCCGGTGGTGGCGTGCGTTCCTTCCCATCGCGCGTGCAGTGGGAAGCGCTTTCGCGCGCACCAGGCTGGTTCTTTCGGCCAGGTATGCACGTTTCGGCCTCCCACGCGCGGATCGGCCCACAGGGCGCGCGGCCCGGCACGGCGGGTCGGGACGGGAGGCGCGGTGCGGCTAGTGCGCGCGCCGCACGTCCCAGAGGTGGTGCACCGGGTCGTGCGCGTAGTAGGTGGCGAGCGTCGCGACCGTGAACGCGCTGCCGTCGGAGCGGAGGCCCGTGCGCGCGAGCTGGTCGTCCCGCACCTCGTCGAACGCGCGGGCCGCACGGTGCGCGGCCTCGCCGAGCTCCCGCGCCACGACGACCGGGTCCTGGTCGCCGTAGCGGTCCTCGACGGCGGTGGCGTCCTGGTCCCAGTTCGGGAACGTCGGAGCGTCCTCGGTGAGCATGAGCGCCAGCCGTTCCGCCATCTTCCGGTGCACGTCCCGGACGTGCGCGCCGTACTCGAGCGGCGACCAGGTCCGGTCGTCGGGGCGGTCGCGGACGTCCTCGCGGTCGAGCACCGCGGGCCATGCCGAGGTGTTCGCGTCGATGATCCCGGGGACGTCCCGGATCGACACCGTGCTGCCGTCGTACCCGCAGTCCGGGCACGCCGACTCGATGACCCAGGTCCAGTTCTTCGTCTCGGGTTCGATCGCCATGTCGCGATGTTATGGCCTCGTTACGGTTCGCTGCCGATCGCCACGAGCGCGCGGATCGGCCGTGTGCCCCGTCCGGGTGACACGCCGCTCCCTGTGAATCACCGGCCAATGACATTTCGGTCGCTCGGTAACGTCGCTCGCTGTTCCCGGGCCGGTACCCGTCGGCCCGCCGATCCTCGAGGAGAGATGCATGGGCTCCGATCCCAGCAGTACCCCGACCCGGCCCGGACGTCGCCTCCGCGTGAGCGACGTCACCGTGGTCGACAAGAGCATGATGCGCCGAGCCGTCAGCGGCATGGTCGTCGGCAACACCATGGAGTGGTACGACGTCGGTGTGTACGGCTACCTCGCCGTCACGATGGGGAAGGTCTTCCTGCCCACCGCCGAACCCTCCGTCCAGATCCTGTTCAGCCTCGGTGTCTTCGCCGCGACCTACATCGCACGTCCGCTCGGCGGCATCGTGTTCGGGCGGCTCGGTGACCGCATCGGCCGGCAGAAGGTGCTCGCGACGACGCTGATCATGATGGCGACGTCGACGTTCCTCATCGGTGCGTTGCCCGCGTACGCCACGATCGGGGTCTTCGCGCCGATCGTCCTCGTCGTGCTGAAGCTGGCGCAGGGGTTCTCGACCGGTGGTGAGTACGCCGGAGCGACCACGTTCGTGACGGAGTTCGCGCCGGACCGTCGCCGCGGGTTCTTCGCGAGCATCCTCGACTTCGGCAGCTACCTGGGCTTCGCGCTCGGTGCGACCGTCGTCTCGGTCCTGCAGCTGACCCTCGGCGACGAGGCGATGACCGCCTACGGCTGGCGCTTCCCGTTCCTCGCCGCCGGTGTGATCGGTGTCGTGGCGATCTGGTTCCGCCTGCGCATCGAGGAGTCCCCGGTGTTCCAGGCCACCCAGGCGGCGCAGGAGGCCGCGAGCGCCACCCGTGCCTCGTTCGACGGGGAACGCCCAGCGAACGTGTTCGTGATGGTCCGCGACCACTGGCGCCCGATCGTCATCGCCGTGATGCTCGTCGCGGCCTCGAACACCGTCGGCTACGCGCTGACGTCGTACATGCCGACGTACCTCACCGACTCGCTCGGCTACTCCGCGCTCGACGGCACCCTGCTGACGATCCCGGTGCTCCTGCTGCTCGCGGTCATGCTGCCGCTGACCGGCAAGCTGTCCGACACGCTCGGCCGCCGGGTGGTCATGTGGATCGGTGCGGCGACGACCGTGGTGCTCGTCGTCCCGGCGTTCCTGCTCATCGGGCACGGCGCGCAGTGGTCCACCCTCGCCGGCCTCGGGCTGCTCGCGCTCATGACGGCACTCTGGGTGTCGAACCAGGCGGCGTCGCTGCCGGCGCTCTTCCCGACGTCGACGCGGTACGGCGGCATGGGCTTCGCGTACAACATCGCCATCGCGGTGTTCGGCGGGACGACGCCCCTGATCGTGCAGGCGCTGCTCACGGCGACGGGCGACGAGCTCGCGCCGGCGTACTTCCTGATGGCGACGAGTGTCCTCGGTGCCGTCGGGGTGTTCTGCATGAAGGAGTCCTCGCGCCGCCCGCTGCCGGGCTCGATGCCGGCGGTGGAGACGGAGGACGAGGCCCGCGAGCTCGTGCTCACGCAGGACACGAACCCGAACCTGGACCTCGGCGACCTGCCGTTCGCTGCCGAGGATGCTGCACGTCGGGCACGCGAGGAGGCGCGTGCGGCGGAGTTGGCCGCGACGCGCTGAGGTCGGCTGCCGACTCGGAACGACGAGTCCGATGTCGTACGACGTCGGACTCGTCGTTCCGAGTCCGCCGCGCCACCCCGACCCACCCCGCCCCGCTCACTCGCGCCGGTGCTCCCCGGACGGGTCGAGCGCCGGCCACACCGGGAACGGGTCCGCCCAGCTCCGCCAGAGGTCCGGCCCGGCGAGCAGTTCCGGCGCCGTGAGCAACGCCCCGTCGAGCGCCCGTTCGATCGCGGCGACGTCGAGTGACTCGCCGACGAACCAGAGTGCCTGTCCGATCGGTGCGTCCTCGTCCCACGACGGGTTCGCCGTGGGGTCGAGCGCCAGCATCGCCCCGAGGCTCGACCACGCTCCGACGTGGTCGGGACGCGAGGCGAGCCGGAAGAACCCCTTCGACCGCAGGACGCGCCCGTGCACGCCGGCGGCGAGGTCGTGCTCGATCACCGCGGCCAGCCGTCCCGGGTGGAACGGCAGGGGCTCCCGGTACCGCAGCGCGACGAGGCCGTCGCCCGGGTCCCGACCCACGGAACCGGACAGCGCCCGCATCCACCCGGCCCCGGTCGCCAGCACCCGCGCCGCCCCGCCGTTCGACGCCGGCAGGTCCGCTGCGCTCCGGACGGAGGACACCGCGACGACCACGGCCTGCGGTGCGAGTCGGTGCAGCAGGGCGAGCAGGGCGCGACGACGTCCGACGGGCACGGGTTCGACACGGTCGAGGGCGATGACGGTGGCGTACTCCACGAGGGAGGCGACCCGGTCGGCGGCAACGAAGGCGTCGTCGACGTCGGACCAGAGCAGGTGCGCCACGTCGTCGGCGCGCAGCACGCTCACGACGTGCCGCAGGATCCGGTCGTCCCCGGTCTCGGACCGCGCGGCGTTCGCGAGCATCATCCCGACCGCCCGGGAGTCGGCGCCGGGCGGCAGGGTGACGACCAGCCCGTGGTCGGCGTCGGGACCGCAGACACGGTCGAGCTGCTCGGCGCGCTCGGCGATCGCGCGGGCGGCGGCGAACGCGCTCCCGCGGACGTGCATCCGGTGCCCCGTCGAGATCCGTGCGGCGACGCGGTCGGCGTCGACGTCGTGCAGGGCGGTGACGAGGGTGATGGCGGCGGGACGCATGTGGGCTAATGTACATGATCATCGTTCTCAACAAGAGGACGTCGTCGAAGGAGGCTCCGTGAAGGTCCGCAACTCGCTCAAGGCGCTCAAGAAGATCCCCGGCTCGCAGGTCGTCCGCCGCCGGGGTCGCGTCTACGTCATCAACAAGAAGAACCCGCGCTGGAACACCCGCCAGGGCTGACGTCACCGGCGTTCCGTAGGGTGGCTCCATGCGACTGCTGCTCATCCGCCACGGCCAGACCCCCGCGAACGTGAACGGCGTGCTCGACGCCGAGGTGCCCGGACCGGGCCTGACCGACCTCGGGCAGCAGCAGGCGGACGCACTCCCGGCCGCACTGGCCGACCGGGGCATCGAGCGGCTGTTCGTGTCGACGATGGTGCGGACGCAGCACACCGCCGCACCGCTCGCCGCGTCGCTCGGGCTCGAGCCGGTCGTCCTGCCGGGGCTCCGCGAGATCGAGGCCGGCGACACACAGGGCAAGCGCGACACCGTGTCCGTGCAGATGTACATCTCGACGGTGCACGGCTGGTCGGCGGGGGACCGCAGCACGCGGATGCCCGGTGCCGAGAGCGGTGACGAGTTCTTCGCGCGCTACGACGGCGCGGTCCGGCAGATCGAGGCCACCGGCGTCGACGTCGCGGCGGCCGTCAGCCACGGCGCGGCGATCCGCACGTGGGCGAGTGCCGTCGCCCAGAACACGCCCGACGAGTTCGGGACGCAGCGGCACCTCGAGAACACCGGGATCGTCGAGCTCGAGGGTTCGTTCGCCGACGGCTGGCGCCTGGTCGACTGGGAGGGCGAACCGGTCGGCGGCGAGCAGCTCATCGACCGGACGGCGCAGGACCCGACCGGCGAGCGGTTCTGAGCAGCGGTTCTGAGTAGCGGTTCCGGGCAGCGGGTCGCCGGACGCGACCCCGCAACGGACAGGAGGCGCGGTGCCAGCTGGCACCGCGCCTCCAGTCCGACCTGTCGGAGCGCCGACTACGCGAGCTGCGACGCGGACGTCAGCGGCACGATGACACCGTGCGACTCGCGCAGGACGTCGAGCGTGTGCTGCACCTCGTCGGCGCGCTCCTCGGGCGTCCACCCGAGGGCGCCGGCGAGCACGTCGGCCAGCTCGTCGAGCAGGTCGATCGTCACGCCGCCCACGAATGCGAGGTTCGTGCGCCGGAGCACCACGTCGACCAGGTGCACGGCCTGCTCGTGCTCGGCGAAGTACGCGACCTCGGCGCGGGTGAGCGCCGGGTCGGACTCGAGCGGCTGGACCGGACCGTCGACCAGGACGTCGACGACCTCGGCGGCACGGGTGCCGTAGCGCTCGAGCAGCCCCTCGACGACGGACTCGTCGAGGCCGTCGCGGTGCGCCGAGATCCACAGTGCGCGCTGCGCGTCGGTGGTCGGGAACTCCTTGCCACCGCCGATCGGCATGCCGGTGGTGTCGACGGTCCGGGTGACGCCGAGCTTCGTGGTGGCCTCGGTGGAGAGGTGCGCGGCGAGGGCGCGGAAGGTGGTCCACTTGCCGCCGACGAGCGACAGCACGGTGCTCTTCGGCAGTCCGGCGATGGGGGTGTCCACGATCCGGTAGTCACGGGAGACGAAGCCGGGGGCGGTGTCCTCGTGGCGGGGGAGCGGGCGGATGCCGGAGTAGCTGTAGACGATGTGGTCGCGGGTGACCTCGATCTGCGGGAACACGTGCTTGACGAGCCCGAAGAAGTAGTCGATCTCCTCGTCGGTGGTCGTGACCGGCTTCGACGGGTCGGCGTCGATGTCGGTGGTGCCGATCAAGACGCGGCCCTTGAGCGGGTAGATGAGGACGATGCGGCCGTCGTTGTTCTCGAAGAACAGCTCGCGTCCCTTGGTGGCCTCGAGCAGCTCGTCGTTCTGCACGACGATGTGCGAGCCCTTGGTGCCGCCCATGAACTTCGTCTCGCCACCGAACGCACCGTTCGTGAGGTCGGTCCAGGGACCGGAGGCGTTGATGACGACGTCGGCGGTGAAGACGAACTCGTCGCCGGTCTCGCGGTCACGCAGGACGACGCCGCCGTCGCGGGTGCCCGCGGCCTCGACGTAGTTCGTGGCGCGCGCGGTCGCGGCGGAGCCGGTGCCGGAGCCCGCGGCGATGCCGTCCTTGAGCACGTCGAGCGCCAGGCGCTCCGGCTCGTGCACCGACGCGTCGTAGTAGGTGCCCGTGTACTTGAGGTCCTTGTTCAGGGCCGGCATGTCCTCGAGCGCGGCCTTCTTCGTCCGGAAGACGTGCTTCGGCACGGAGCCGCCGTCGCGCGAGAAGGAGTCGTAGATCGTCATGCCGATCTTGATGAGCATCGCGCCGCGCTCCTTGGTGGAGCGCTGCTTGTGGGTGAGCATCCGCAGCGGGGCGTTCATGATGCCGGAGAACGTCGAGAAGATCGGCATCGTCGTCTGCAGCGGCTTGACGTAGTGGGGCGCGATCCGGATGAGGCCGTTGCGCTCCTGCACGCTCTCGCGGACGAGGCGGAACTCGCCGTTCTCGAGGTAGCGGATGCCGCCGTGGATCATGTGGCTCGACGCCGCGGAGGCGCCGGAGGCGTAGTCGCCGCGCTCGACGAGGGCGACGTCGACGCCCTGCAGTGCGAGGTCGCGGAAGGTGGCGATGCCGTTGATCCCGCCACCGACCACGAGGACCTGTGCGTTCGGGCGCTCCGTGAGCGCGTTCACCGTGTTCCGGGGCTGCGTCTTCTTCGACATGGTGCGTCGCTTCCTTGGTCGGTTCGTGGGGGGTTCGTCATCGATCGTGCGCCTGTGTGAGAGGTCGGGCAACTCACGTGCACGAACGTGCAGCACACCTGTAGTGACGGCCCGACACGGGGCCTGGAGGCGCGACAGGGGTTGCAGAGGCCGTGCACGTCCGTGCATGGTTGCGTTCGAGAGATCGGAGCACCATGAGCGATGCGGCTCAGCCCATGCGGACGCAGCAGGCGCTGCGTGCGGCGCACCTGTACTACCTGCAGGACCTCACGATGGACGCCATCGCCGACGAGCTGGCGACGTCGCGGTCCTCGGTCTCGCGGCTCCTGAAGTACGCCCGGGACACCGGGCTCGTCGACATCCAGATCCGCTCGCCGCTCGACCAGGCCGCCGCTCTGAGCCGCAGCATCCGGTCACGGTTCGGGGTGCACGCGCACGTCGTCCCGGTGCCGGACCACACGAGCGACGTGGACCGGCTCGAGCGCGTCGCCCTCTCCGCCGCCCGGATCCTCACCCAGTACGTCGAGTCGAACATGGTGATCGGGATCTCATGGGGCTCGACCGTGAGCGCCGTCAGCCGGTACCTCGTGCCGAAGACCACGCACGGGTCGACCGTCGTGCAGATCAACGGCGCCGCGAACACCCGGACGACGGGCATCGTCTACGCGTCCGAGATCCTCCGCCGGTTCGGTGAGGCGTACGGCGCGTTCGTGCAGCAGTTCCCGGTGCCCGCGTTCTTCGACGACCCGGCCACGAAGGAAGCCCTCTTCCGGGAGCGCTCGATCCGTCGCGTGCTCGACCTGCACGAGCGGATGGACCTCGTCGTGTTCGGCGTCGGTGCGCCCCAGGCGCCGGTGCCCTCGCACGTGTACTCCGGTGGCTACCTCGACCCGTCGGACCGCGACGAGCTGACGAAGGCCCAGGTCGTCGGCGACGTCTCGACCGTGTTCTACCGTGCCGACGGCTCGTGGAAGGACATCGGAGTCAACGCCCGTGCCGGGGCCCCGGACCTCGACACGATCAAGCGCGCGCCCCGCCGGGTGTGCGTCGTCGCCGGACGCTCGAAGGCCGCGTCGTTGCGGGGTGCCCTCGCGGCCGGCCTGATCACGGACCTCATCCTGGACGAGAGCGTCGGCCAGGCGATCCTGCAGCCCTGAGGTCCGGATTGTCGGTGGTGCGCCGTAGGTTCTCGGACATGATGCCCAGGACCGAGCCGCGCGCCGACGAACGGTACTTCCGACGCATCGTCGGCACCGACGTCGAGCAGGCGATCGCGTTCTTCAGCGGCGACTACGACTTCCGCTCACCCTCGGTTCGGCGCACCCACCAGCAGTCGCACTGGGACTTCGCCGGCGTCGGTGACTGCCGGATGTCGCTGCGGTCGTCGCGCTTCATGGTGGACCTGCGCAGCGACAGCCGCGTCGACGACGAGTTCCTCGTGGCGTGGATGCGCAGCGGGTCGAGCACCATCACGTACGACGGCGAGAGCCACGACCTGCAGCCCGGCGTCCCGGTCGTGCTGCCGTTCGCGGACACGTACGAACTCCACCATCGCGACATCGGCCTCAACCTCGTGCACCTCGACTCCGCGTTCCTGCGGGCGGTCGTCGGCGACGACGACTTCACGTTCGAACCGATGCGCCGTCCGACGGCCGAGGGGCTGCGTGCGTGGCAGTCGGTCGTCCGTGCGCACTCGTCCACCTGGCTCGACGTCGAGCACGACCTGGGCCCGACCGCCCGCCGGGACATCGCCGAGGCGTTCGCGCACGCAGCCGTCGCCGCGTTCCCGCAGCGCAGCAAGTGGCGGTCGACCGTGACCGGCAGCGGTCCGGAGCACGATCGGCTGCGCCGGGCGCTCGAGTTCGTGCACGAGCACGCGCGGGAGCCGATCGGCACCCCGGAGATCGCCGCCGCCGCCGGCCTCAGCCCGCGCGGGCTGCAGCAGTCCCTCCGTCGGCACCTCGACCAGACACCGGGCGACCTGCTCCGCAGCGTGCGGCTCGACGGCGCCCGCACCGACCTGGCGCACGGTGACCGCGACGAGATCTCGGTCGCGGACGTCGCCCGGGCATGGGGCTTCGGGCACCTCGGACGCTTCTCGGCGACCTACCGGGCCCGGTTCGGCGAGCTGCCGAGCGAAACCCTGCGGACGCACTGAGGCCGGGGCGCACGGACGGTCACCGTCGGTGCGCTGCCGTAGCGTGGCGGGATGGACACCGTCGTCGCCCTCCGATCCGCCCTCGCCGACCCGGACGGTGCCGTCGTCCGGACCGAGCCGGACGTGCTCGACGCGGCCCGGACCGACAAGTCCGGCTGGACCGCACCCGGCGGCCCCGTCGCGGTGGTCGAGGCACGGACGGTCGAGCACGTGCAGGCCACCCTCCGGACGTGTTCGGCGCTCGGAGTCCCGGTGGTCCCGCGCGGCGCCGGCACCGGCCTCGCCGGGGGCGCGAACGGCACCGCGGGGACGGTGGTCCTGAGCGTCGCGCGGATGGACCGGATCGTGTCGGTCTCCACGGAGGACGAGTACGCCGTCGTGGAGCCCGGCGTCCTGAACGGCGACCTGAACGGCGCGGTCGCCGAGCTGGGCCTCCGCTTCGCTCCGGACCCGGCCAGCGCCGCCATCGCGAGCGTCGGCGGCAACATCGCCACCAACGCCGGCGGCCTGCGCTGCGTGAAGTACGGCGTGACGCGCGAGGCCGTCCTCGGGCTCGACGTCGTGCTCGCCGACGGCCGACTCGTGTCCACCGGGCACCGCACCGTGAAGGGGGTCACCGGCCTGGACCTGACGGCGTTGCTCGTCGGCTCCGAGGGCACCCTCGGTGTGATCGTCGGCGCGACCGTGCGCCTCGTGCCGGTTCCGGCGGGGGAGTCGGCGACCCTGGCAGCGGTATACCCGGACGTGGAGCGCGCCGCGTCGGCCGCGGCCCTCGTCGTGACGGACGTGGCCCGCCCGTCGACGGTGGAACTGCTCGACCGGGCGGCGTTGGAGGGGATCGCAGCGTACCTCGGTCCGCAGGTCGTGACCGAGACGCTGGGGAGCACGGTAGCGGACGGGGTGTTCCTCCTCGTCGAGTGGGACGGGCCGGGTGCGGCCGAGGCAGCGCTGGCAGCTGTACCGGGCCTCCAGGCGGCCGGCGGCACCGTCCGACTGGCCGGGTCGACGGCGGAACGCGACCGCCTGCTGACGATCCGTCGTTCGTTCCACCCGGCCATGGAGGCGCGTGGCCGGGTGCTCATCGAGGACGTCGCGGTGCCGCGCAGCCGACTCGCCGAGATGTTCGCGCGGGTCGAGGCGATCGGCGTCGAGTACGGCATCGCGATCCCGACCGTGGCGCACGCCGGCGACGGTAACCTGCACCCGAACTTCGTCTTCGAGGGCGACGAGGTGCCCCCGCACGTGTGGGACGCGGCGGACGCGATGTTCCGTGCGGCGATCGAACTCGGTGGGACGCTCACGGGGGAGCACGGCGTCGGGGTGCTCAAGCGGCGGTGGATCGCTGACGAGTTGGGCGACGACGTGCTCGAGCTGCAGCGGGGCATCCGGCGGGTGTTCGACCCGGCGGGGATCTTGAACCCGGGCAAGGTGTTCTGACGGCCCTGCCGAATCTGATCGCATCGAACGGCATCTTCCTGCACAGATGTTCGGCGGAAATCCACCCGTAACGAACTTCGGCGCATCGTGGTGTGCAGACGAGCACCGCCCACGAAGGAGTCCGAGATGCTGATCGGCGTCCCCACCGAGATCAAGAACAACGAGTTCCGCGTCGCGGCCACCCCGGCCGGGGTCGCCGAGCTGGCGCTGCACGGCCACCAGGTCCTGGTGCAGGCCGGAGCGGGCGACGGGTCGTCCTTCCCGGACACCGAGTACGCCGCGGCCGGCGCCACGATCGTGCCGACCGCCGCCGACGTGTGGTCCCGTGCCGACCTCGTCCTCAAGGTGAAGGAGCCGGTGGCGTCGGAGTACGCCTCGATCTGCCCCGGACAGGTGCTCTTCACCTACCTGCACCTCGCGGCGGACCGCCCGCTGACCGATGCGCTCATCGGCTCCGGCGCGACCGCCATCGCGTACGAGACCGTGCAGCTGCCGGACCGGTCGCTGCCGCTGCTCTCCCCGATGTCCGAGATCGCCGGCCGGCTCTCCGCGCAGGTCGGCGCGAACCACCTCATGCGGACGAAGGGCGGCCGCGGGCTGCTGCTCGGTGGCGTCCCCGGCACCCCGAAGGGCCGCGTCGTCGTGATCGGCGGCGGCGTCGCGGGGGAGCACGCCGCGACGATGGCGCTCGGCATGGGCGCGGACGTCACCGTGTTCGACATCAGCCTGCCCCGCCTCCGTGCACTGGACGCCCGGTTCGACGGCCGGATCACGACGCTGCGGTCCTCCTCGCACGCCATCGCCTCGGCGCTGCAGGACGCCGACCTCGTCATCGGGTCGGTCCTCATCCCGGGGGCGTCGGCGCCGAAGCTCGTCACCGACGCGATGGTCGCCGACATGCAGCCCGGGTCCGTCCTCGTCGACATCGCGATCGACCAGGGCGGCTGCTTCGAGGGATCGCACCCGACCACCCACGACGACCCGACGTTCGCCGTGCACGACGCCGTCTACTACTGCGTGGCGAACATGCCCGGCGCGGTGCCCCGCACCTCGACGATCTCGCTGACGAACGCGACGCTGCCGTACGCCGTGGCGATCGCGAACCAGGGCTGGGAGGCGGCGACGGCTGCGGACCCGGCGCTCGCCCTCGGGGTGAACGTGCACGCGGGGCAGGTCGTGAACGCGGCGGTGGCCGCCGCGCACGGGCTGACGCCGGCCGCGCGGTAGCGGCGGCGGCGGCCGTGGCGCCGGCTGCGGCCCGCCCGGCTGCGCCGAGCTTCGGCTCGGCGGACACCGTGCGGCCTGCGGCCGCCGCGCACTGTCCGCGGGGGCGAGTCTCGGCCCCAGCGACACGTCGCGGGGTCGCGCGCCCGAGGAGTGTCGCTGACCCCGAGACTCGCGGCAGCGCCGCCGGCTCGCGGGCCCGCCGGCCCGCCCGGCTGCGCCAGCGCGCGCCGAGCCTCGGCTCGGCGGACACCGTGCGGCCTCCGGCCGCCGCGCGCTGTCCGCGGGGCCGAGTCTCGGCCCCAGCGACACGTCGCGGGGTCGCGCGCCCGTGGAACGTCGCTGACCCCGAGACTTGCGGCAGCGCCGTCGGCCGGCCGGGCCGCCCGGCTGCTCCGCGCTTCGGCTGGGCGGACACCGTGCGGCCTCCGGCCGCCGCGCACTGTCCGCGGGGCCGAGTCTCGGCCCCAGCGACACGTCGCGGGGTCGCGCGCCCGAGGAGTGTCGCTGGCCGCGAGACTCGCGGCAGCGCCGTCGGCCCGCGGGCCCGCGGGCCCGCGGGCCGACGGGCCCGCCCGGCTGCGCCGAGCTTCGGCTCGGCGGACACCGCTCGGCCTGCGGCCGCCGCGCACTGTCCGCGGGGCCGAGTCTCGGCCCCAGCGACACGTCGCGTGGCTGAGCGCCCGAGGAACGTCGCTGACCCCGAGACTCGGGCCGCGACCGGCCGAGACTCGGGGCTGCGCCGGCAGCGCCGGCTACGCCGCCACGGGCCGCCCGGCAGGCGCCTCGCGCCACCCGGCCCGCGCCCGCACCACGAGCGTCACGACGACCGCGGCAGCCGCGGACACCACCGCCGCGACCGCGGTCGGCGTCGACACCAGGGGCCCGTCGAGGCGCGCGACCGCGACCCACGCCAGACCCCACGCCAGGGACGCGGCGGGCGCCAGGCGCCCCCGACCCCACACGGCGAGCAGGACCCCGACGAGGCCGGCCACGACCGCGACGAGCACACCCCAGACGTCCTGGCCGAGCCCGAAGCCCCGGAAACCCGCGGCCGTGAGCACCGCGGCGGTGTTCGCCGCCGTCGCCACGCACACCCACCCGAGGTAGAGCCCGAACGTGCCGTCGGTCACGACGGCCTCGACGACGCCGGACGGCCGGGAGCGACGCAGGAGCGCGAACGTCCAGATCAACACGACGAGCAGTGCAACGATGATCGGCTCGCTGAGCCACAGGAACCCGAACTGCACGGACAGGATCCACGCGGCGTTGAGCAACAGCGACAGCACGACGGGCACGGTCAGGCGGTCGTGCCGGTCGTCGTCAGCGGTGCGGAAGCACTGCCGGATCGCGTACGCGAGGAGCCCGACGTAGATCACGCTCCAGATCGAGAAGGCCGGTCCGTCCGGCGCGATCGCGGTCGACGACGCCGACAGTGCTCCGCCCGCCGCGTCCTGGATCGGCGTGCCGCCCGCCGCTCCGGAGCCCACGAACGCCCCGACGACCGCGACGACGGCGCTGACCGCCACGGCGATGCGCTTCCAGATCCTCTTCATGACCGTTCCTTTCGTCAGCATGCTGATGACCTGCACCGTAGGCGCCTGGCCGCGCCCGGCGCGCAGCGCACGTCCAGCCAGCGGGGGACGGGCGGACGGGAGGCGCGGCGCGGGCCCGCCACGCGCCTCCCGTCCGTCACGGCGGCGGCTGCGTACGGTGGTGCCGTGACCGTCGAACTCAACACCGTCTACGTCGACCGGATCGCCCCGATCGCGAGTCCGTCGCTCGACGACACCTTCCGGATGCTCGAGGACCAGGGCGCCAGCGCGTGCATCGTGCTGCACCAGCCCAACGCCCAGGAGCTCGGCGACGTCGCGGTCGCGCTCGGCCTGCACGAGCTCGCGGTCGAGGACTCCGCGGAGGGGCACCAGCGGCCGAAGCTCGAGCGCTACGGCACGACCCTGTTCGTGGTCCTGAAGCCGGCGCTGTACAACGACCGGGCGGAGGAGGTCGAGTTCGGCGAGGTGCACGCCTTCGTCGGGGAGGACTTCTTCCTCGCCGTCGTGCAGGCCGATCCGCGCGGTGCGCAGAACGTGCCACGGGCCCTCCAGCGGATGAGCGGCAAGCCGGGGCTCGTGACGGTGGGTCCGCAGGCGCAGCTCTGGGCGCTGATGGACTCGATCGTCGACGGCTACGTGCCGGTGATCGACGGTCTCGAGGAGGACATCAACCAGATCGAGGACCAGCTGTTCGCGGGCGAGGCCGGGGTGTCTCGACGCATCTACGAGTTGTTCGGCGAGGTCGTCGACTTCCAGCGGGCCGCACGACCCCTCGTGTACATGATCGAGAACCTGCACCGGGGTGCCGAGAAGTACCACCTGCCGGTCGAGATGCAGCGTCGTTTCCGGGACGTCCTCGACCACGCGATCCGCACGGTCGAGCGCCTGGACACCTTCCGGCAGCTGCTGCAGAACGCGCTGACGGTCGACTCGACCCTCGCGGCCCAGAAGCAGAACGACGACACGAAGAAGATCTCCGGGTGGGCGGCGATCCTCTTCGCACCGACGCTCGTCGCGGCGATCTACGGCATGAACTTCACCCACATGCCCGAACTGCAGTGGCCGTTGGGCTACCCGCTGGCGATCGTGGCGATGGTGGTGTTCGCGGCGGCCCTCTACGTGGTGTTCAAGGTCAAGCGCTGGTTCTGAGCGGTCGACGCCCGCGTGCACCGCTCCGCGCGTCGACTTGCTGGGAGCGCTCCCAGACTGCCACGATCTCCGGGACCACCGCCGCCTGCGCCGCCGCCGACTGGAGAACCGATGCCCGACGAGATCGTCCACCTCACCGCCGGGGGCGTGTCCCTCGTGCTCGACTGCCGCGACCGGGCACTCCCGGCGATCGTGCACTGGGGTGCGGCGCTCGGCGACCTCGACCAGGTCGAGCTGCGCGCCGTCGCCGACGCCGACGTGATGCCGGTGGCGAACAACGAAGCCGACGTCCCGGTCCGGGTCGCGATCCTGCCCGAGCCGCACCGTGGCTGGACCGGTCGGCCGGGGCTGTCCGGGCACCGCGACGGTCGGGACTGGTCCCCGGCCTTCACCGTGACCGCCCTCGACGTCACCGCCGACTCCGTCACCGCCAGCGCGGCGGACCGCACCGCGGGTCTGGAGGTCCGGATCACGGTCGAGATGCTCGCGTCGGGACTCGTCCGGACCCGTGCCGCCGTGACGAACACCGCCGACGGTCCGTACACGGTCGACGACCTCACCGTGGCGTTCCCGGTGCCGTCCCACGCGCGCGAGGTCCTCGACTTCGCCGGCCGCTGGGGCAAGGAACGCGCGCCGCAGCGACGCGAGCTCGTCGTCGGCACGCACGAGCGCGAGGGACGCAAGGGACGGACCGGAGCCGACGCCGCGACGGTCCTCAGCGTCGGGACCCCGGGCTTCGGCTTCGCCCGCGGCGAGGTGTGGGGCGTGCACACGGCGTGGAGCGGCAACCACCGTCACGTCGCCGAGCGTCTCGCCACCGGGCGCCAGGTCGTCGGCGGCGGCGAGCTGCTGCTGCCCGGCGAGGTCCGGCTCGAGCGCGGCGCGACGTACGAGGGCCCGTGGGTCTTCGCCGCCTACGGTGACGGACTCGACGACCAGGCCCGCCGCTTCCACCGCTGGCTCCGCAGCCGACCGCAGCACCCGACCACGCCGCGTCCGACCACCCTGAACGTCTGGGAGGCGGTGTACTTCGACCACGACCTCGCACGCCTGACCGACCTCGCCGAACGTGCCGCCCGGCTCGGCGTCGAGCGGTACGTCCTGGACGACGGCTGGTTCCGCGGCCGTCGCGACGACCACGCCGGACTCGGCGACTGGTACGTCGACGAGGACGTCTGGCCCGACGGCCTCGGCCCGATCGTCGACCGGGTGCGCGAGCTCGGCATGCAGTTCGGCCTGTGGTTCGAGCCCGAGATGGTCAACGAGGACAGCGACCTCGCCCGCGCCCACCCGGAGTGGATCATGCAGGCCGACGGCCGCCTGCCGGTCCGTTCCCGTGACCAGCAGGTGCTCAACCTGTCGATCCCGGAGGCCTTCTCGTACCTGCTCGAACGGATGACGGCGATCATCGGCGAGTACGGCGTCGAGTACGTCAAGTGGGACCACAACCGCGACCTCGTCGAGGCCGGCACCCCGGGCGGCGGCGCGGCCGTGCACGAGCAGACGCTCGCCGCCTACCGGCTCATGGCAACGCTCAAGGACCGCTTCCCCGGACTCGAGATCGAGTCGTGCTCGTCGGGTGGCGCACGCGTCGACCTCGGCGTGCTCGAGCACACCGACCGGGTGTGGGTGTCGGACGACATCGACCCCCTCGAGCGGCAGCAGATGCACCGCTGGACCCAGCAACTGCTGCCGCCGGAGATGCTCGGCTCGCACGTCGCGAGCGGGCGGAACCACACCACCGGCAGGGTGCACGACCTGGCGTTCCGTGCGGGGACGGCGATCGTCGGGCACTTCGGCGTCGAGTGGGACCTCGCCCAGGCGACCCCGGCCGAGGAGACCGCGCTCGCCGAGTGGATCGCGCTGTACCGGGAGTGGCGCCCGCTGCTGCACGGCGGTGACCTCGTGCGGGTCGACGAGGTGGACGACACCCGCCTCGTGTACGGGACGGTCGCGCCGGACAAGCGGCAGGCGCTGTTCTTCTTCGCGAGCGTCGGGCGGTCCGAGGTGTCGGGGACCGGACGGATCACGTTCCGCGACCTCGACCCCGACACGGCGTACCGGGTCGACCCAGTGGTCATCGGGTCCGGCGACGAGCTCGTCGCGCCGGCCTGGTGGAGCGGCGACCGGGTGTTCCCCGGGAGCGCGCTGGGACGGGCCGGCCTGCAGCCGCCGCTCGTCCCGGCGGACTGCGTGGTGCCCTTCCGGCTGACGGCGGTCTGAGCGCGGTGACGGCCGGCAGCGCTCCGGCCGCGGTGACGGCCGGCGGCGCTGCGGCCGCGGTGACGGCCGGCGGCGCTGCGGCCGCGGTGACGGCCGGCGGCGCTCCGGCCGCGACGGAGCCGTTAGGCTTCCCGATATGCCGCACACCGGACACGCGACACGAACGACCCCCGTCTGGGCACTGAAACTCGCCGTCGTGACCGGCCTCGTCGGCGTCGCGGGTGGGGTCGCCGGCGTCTCGGTGTGGCTCGCACTGCAGCTCATCCAGTTCGTCGCGTTCGGGTACCCGTTCGGCGGCCACCTCGAGGCATCGGACGCCCCGTCCGCGTTGAACCGCTTCCTGGCGCTCGTCGCGGCGGGCGTCCTGACCGGTGTCGCCTGGTGGGCACTGCGCCGCTGGGGGCGGCCGGTCGTGTCCGTCCCCGCTGCCGTCGGCGGGAAGCGGATGCCCGCGCTGGCGACGGTCGCGAACGCCGGCGTGCAGATCCTGGCCGTCGGCCTCGGCGCGTCCATCGGCAAGGAGGTCGCACCACGGGAGATCGGCGCCTGGCTGTCGCAGCTCGTCACCGCCCGGGCCGGCCTGACCGGGCGCGAGACGAAGATCCTCGTCGCCTGCGGTGCCGCCGCCGGTCTCGCCGCCGTCTACGACGTGCCGCTGGGCGGGGCGCTCTTCGCCGTCGAGGTCCTGCTCGGCGAACTCACCTTCGCGACCGCGCTGCCGGCCTTCGCGACGAGCGCGATCGCGGCGTTGGTCGCCCGGTCGGTCATCCCGGACGAGGTGCTGTACCACGTGCCCGCGACGCACCTGTCGCCGTCGCTGCTCGTCTGGGCTGTGATCGTCGGACCGGTCCTGGGGTTCGCGGGTGTCGGCTTCGTGAAGCTGACCAACCGGCTGCAGGGTCTCGCGCCGAAGGGCTGGCACCTGCTCGTGGTGCTGCCGGTCGTCTTCGCCATGGTCGGACTCATCGCGGTGCCGTTCCCCGAGATCCTCGGCAACGGTCGTGCGCTCGGCCTGGTGGCGATGAACGCGTCCCTCGACGCCGGCTCGGTCGCCGGGCTGTCCCCGATCCTGTTCCTCCTCGTCCTGGGCGTCATCCGGACCATCACGACCTCGGCCACCATCGGCGCCGGTGCCGTGGGCGGCACGCTCACCCCGTCCATCGCGATCGGGTCGGCCGTCGGCGGTGGCCTCGGCGGCCTCTGGCTCCTGCTCTGGCCGGCCGACGGTCCGGGGCTCACCGCGTTCGCGTTCATCGGCGCCGCGGCGTTCCTCGCCACGACGATGCGCGCCCCGTTCACCGCCCTCGTGCTCGTGGTCGAGTTCACGCAGCAGGGCACGGACATCCTCATCCCGTCCCTCCTGGCCGTCTCGGGCTCCGTCGCGGTCGGCTACGTGCTCGCCCGTCGGCGCAGCGCCCAGATGGTCTGAACGGGTCGACTGAACAGTTCGTCACGATCGGGCACGCATCGTGGCCGTCAGGCCTACCATCGGCTGCACGACGGGGCGCCGGGCTCCGGACCGAGGTGAGGAGCAGGCGATGGCGGGGTTCGACGACATCACGAAGAAGGCCCAGGACTTCCTGAAGGACGGGAAGGTCCAGGACGCCCTGAAGAGCGAGAAGGCCGAGGGCATCAGCGACAAGGTGCTCGACGGGGTCGCCGACGCCGTGAAGAAGGCGACGGGCGGCAAGTTCGACGACAAGATCGACGGCGCACGCGACGCAGCCGACAAGCAGGTCGGCAACGAGTAGTCGTCCGGCACGAACGGCCGCGGACCGTGTGGTCCGGGGCCGTTCGTCGTGACGGGCCACCGGGACCCGGAGAACGATTGGACGACGGCGCCGCGAAGGACCACCATGGGGAGGTGACTCTCGTTGCTCCGGACCAACCGCTCACCGAGCCCGAGGTCGAGGCGATCCGACGGGACTTCCCGATCCTCCAGCAGGAGGTGAACGGCTTCCCCCTCGCCTACCTCGACTCGGGGGCGACCGCCGAACGCCCCCGGCAGGTCCTCGACGCCGAGCGCCGCTTCCTCGAACACGACAACGCCGCCGTCCACCGCGGCGCGCACACCCTCGCCGCGCTGAGCACCGACGCCTACGAGGACGCCCGCGCCACCGTCGCTGGCTTCATCGGCGCGGCGTCGCCGAGCGAGGTCGTCTGGACGAGCAACGCGACGGACGCGCTGAACCTGGTGGCGTACGGCATCGCGAACGCCAGCCGTGGCCGTGGGGGAGCCGCCGCGGAACGCTTCCGCATCGGTCCCGGCGACGAGGTCCTCGTCACGGAGGCCGAGCACCACGCGAACCTCGTGCCGTGGCAGGAGCTGGCCGCGCTGACCGGTGCGACGCTGCGCTGGGTGCCGGTGGCGGACGACGGCACCTGGACCGCCGCGGACGCCGTCGCGCGCATCACCGAGCACACCAAGGTCGTCGCGTTCGCGCACGTGTCGAACGTCACCGGCATGATCGCGCCCGTGTCGGAGGTCGTCGCCGCGGCGCACGCGCACGGCGCCCTCGTGGTCCTCGACGCCTGCCAGTCCGCACCGCACCGTCCCCTCGACGTGCGGGCGCTCGACGTCGACCTCGCCGCGTTCTCCGGCCACAAGATGCTCGGGCCCAACGGCATCGGCGTGCTCTGGGGTCGGCAGGAGCTGCTCGACGCCCTGCCGCCGTTCCGCACCGGCGGCTCGATGATCACCACGGTGACGATGGAGCACACCGACTTCATGCCGGCACCGGAGCGCTTCGAGGCCGGCACGCAGCCGGTGTCGCAGGCGGTCGCCCTCGCCGAGGCGGTCCGGTACCTGCAGGGGATCGGCATGGAGCGGGTCCGTGCGCACGAGGAGCACCTGGCCCGTCGCATGCTCGAGGGCCTGGCGACGATCCCCGGCATCCGTGTCGTCGGGCCAGCCGCCGACGTCCCGCGGTCCGGTCTCGTGTCGTTCGACGTCGACGGCGTGCACGCCCACGACGTCTCGCAGTACCTCGACGCGCAGGGCATCGCGGTCCGTTCCGGTCACCACTGCGCCCAGCCCCTGCACCGGCGCCTCGGGATCGTCGCCACCAGCCGTGCGAGCACGTACGTGTACACGACCGAGCACGACGTCGACCGGTTCCTGGACGCGGTCGGTGCCGTCCGTGCCTACTTCGGAGCGGAGGGAGCAGCCTCGTGAACGCCCTCGACTCGCTCTACCAGCAGGTCATCCTCGACCACGCGAAGGCCCGGCACGGCGACGGTCCGCTGGACGCCCCCGACGCCGAGCACTTCGAACGCAACCCGACGTGCGGTGACGAGATCACCGTCCGGGTCCGGCTCGAACCCGGTACCGACCGCATCGCCGCGCTGGCGTGGCAGGGCGACGGGTGCTCGATCTCGATGGCATCCGCCTCCGTCCTCACCGACATGGCCGTCGGCCGCACGGTCCCGGAGCTCGTGACGCTCACCGAGGAGTTCCGCACGATGATGCGGTCCCGCGGCACCGGCGAGCCCGACGAGGACGTCCTGGAGGACCTCGTCGCCTTCCACGGCGTCTCGAAGTTCGTGATGCGGGTGAAGTGCGGCATGCTCGCGTGGGTGGCGGCGGAGGCCGCCGTGCGCGAGGCGAGCGCGGCCCGCTGACGCGACCGGACACCGGACGGGAGGCACGGTGCGGGCCCGCCCCGCGCCTCCAGGCCGCCGGTCGGTTCCGTGTCACGCTTCGTCACGGTGCGTGACCAGGGCGCCGTCGGCACGTAGCGTCGCGATCGTGAGCGACCCGAAGCAGCGGCAGATCCGGTTCAACGCGTTCGACATGAACTGCGTGGCGCACCAGTCCTCCGGACTGTGGCGACACCCGCGCGACCGGTCGCGCCACTACAACGACCTGTCCTACTGGACCGACCTGGCGAAGCTGCTCGAGGGCGGGGCCTTCGACGGGATCTTCATCGCCGACGTCCTCGGCACCTACGACGTGTACGGCGACTCGAACGAGGCCGCGCTCCGGACGGGGTCCCAGGTGCCGGTGAACGACCCGATCCTGCTCGTGTCGGCGATGGCGTCGGTGACCGAGCACCTCGGCTTCGGCATCACCGCGGGCACGGCCTACGAGCACCCCTACCCGTTCGCCCGGCGGATCTCCACGCTCGACCACCTCACGAAGGGCCGCATCGGCTGGAACGTGGTGACCGGGTACCTGCCGAGCGCCGCGCGGAACATGGGGCAGACCGACCAGCTGTCGCACGACGACCGGTACGACGTCGCCGACGAGTACCTCGAGGTCCTCTACAAGCTGTGGGAGGGCTCGTGGGAGGACGACGCCGTCGTCGAGGACCGGGAGACCGGGGTCTTCACCGACCCGGCGAAGGTGCACCCGATCGAGCACCACGGGACGCACTTCGACGTGCCGGGCATCCACCTGTCCGAGCCGTCCGTGCAGCGCTCCCCGGTGATCTACCAGGCCGGCGCCTCGCCCCGGGGGGTGCGCTTCGCCGCCGAGAACGCCGAGGCGGTGTTCGTCGGGGCCCCCACTGTTCCACAGCTCGCCGCAACGGTCGCGAAGATCCGCGACGCCCTCGAAGCCGCCGGCCGGGACCGGTACGCGGCGAAGGTCTACACCCTGCTCACCGTCATCACCGACGCCACCGACGAACTCGCGCAGGCGAAGTACGAGGACTACCTGTCGTACGCGTCGGAGCTCGGCGCCCTCGTGCTCAACTCCGGGTGGATGGGCGTCGACCTGTCGCAGTGGGACCTCGACGAACCGCTCGGCGACGTCGAGTCGAACGCGATCCAGTCGGTGGCGGCGAACATCGCCAGCGCCACCGGCGAGGACGGGTCCACGTGGACGATCCGGGACCTCGCCCGGCACACCGCGATCGGTGGCCTCGGCCCGGTCGCCGTCGGTGGCGGCGCGACGATCGCGGACCGGCTGGTCGAGATCCAGGAGCAGACCGACGTCGACGGCTTCAACCTGGCCTACGCCGTGACGCCGGGCACGTGGGAGGACGTCATCGAGTTCGTCGTCCCGGAGCTCCGGGCGCGCGGCGTCTACCCCGAGGGGTACCAGGAGGGTTCGCTGCGGCACAAGCTGCACGGCCGCGGCGACCGGTTGCCCGACGAGCACCGTGGTGCCGCGTTCCGGGTCCGTCAGGAGTCGCCCGTCGGGTGAGCCATCGGCCGGGAGGCGCGTGGCGGGCCCGCCACGCGCCTCCCGGCCACCGGTGCCCGGTCAGCGACCGGTCGGACGCAGGTCCGTCGGCGTCGGCTCGTCGCTCGCGTCGCGGATCGTGACCGAACCGTCACCGCTCCGCGTGACGGCGATGGCCGGAGCCCCGCTCGACACCGGCCCGTCGGACGTGATCGTGGTCCGTCCGCCATCGCCTGCGGGAGTGGTCGCCCCGGAGGCGTTCGCGGCGGAGGCTCCTCCGACGACGGCCGCACCGACCGCCCCCAGGACGAGCACCGTCGCGGCGAGCTGCTTCGTGGTGTGCATGATGACTGCCCTTCTCTCGGCGTCCCGGCACCGGTCGGTGCCGAGGCGTCCAGGAGACCGTCATCGCTGTTTCGTCGGCGTATCGCGGGACGTCACATCGGCATCGGGAGTGCTTCGTCCGCGGTCGGCCACGGCGCCCACTTCGCGCGCGGGGCGCTGAGCAGGTACGGCTGCGGCGACGGGTAGCTGACGAGTTCGAGCGTGGAGCCCCACGGCGTCCGGGTGTAGACGAACCGGTTCCCGTCGCCCGCCTCGAGCCCGCGCAGGGGCCGTGGGTCGGAGTTGCGCGTGCCGCCGGCCGCCTCGACCCGGGCGAGGGCGTCGTCGAGGTCGTCCGCGTACACCGCGAGGTGTTGCCACCCGATGTCCGACGGGTGGACGGCGCCGTGCTGGTCGGGCCCGAGGTACTCGAAGAGCTCCAGGCCGGGTCCCTCGGGCAGCGCCAGCATCCGCATCGCTCCCTGGGCCATCGTCGGCGGGATCCCGAGGTAGCCGTGCGCCTCGGGCGTGCGGTTGGGGGCCTCGGTCCGGCAGCGCATGTCGTACAGGACGACGGCGTCGAACGCCGCCTCGAAGAACGCCGTGGCCGCGTCGATGTCGGGCACGGTGACACCGACGTGGTCGATCCTGATTCCCCTGGTCATGGGAGATTCATAACACCGGGCCCGACGCCCGTTCCCACCGGGCCCGCACCCGTGCGGGAACCGATGCGGCATCCCGCACCGGAGCCCGGGTCAGGTGAGGCTGTCCTCACTTGAAAACCCCTGATCAGGGCAGCCTCACCTTGCTGGCGGAGCGGTCGTTCGAGTGGCATCCTGACTGGCATGTCGACCGCATCGGACCTCGTGCTCCCCGCCACCGATCACGACGCCACGAGCGCCGCGAAGCTGAACTGGCTCCGCGCCGGCCTGCTCGGCGCCAACGACGGAATCGTCTCCGTCGCGGCGGTCCTGGTGGGTGTCGCCGGCACGGGCGTCGGTCAGGGCCCGGTGATCGCCGCGGGCGCAGCGGCCCTCGTCGGCGGTGCGGTGTCGATGGCGCTCGGCGAGTACGTGTCGGTCAGCGGAGCGCGGGACGCCCAGCGCACCGGGCAGGCCGCGCAGCAGGCCGAGCTCGAGGCGGAGTCGGAGGACGCCGCGACCATCGCCGCCCACTACCGGGCGCTCGGCGTGACCGACGCGGTCGCGGCGTCGGTCGCCGAGGAACTCGTCCGTCCCGAGGTCCGGCGTCGTCGGGCCGCCGCAGCGCTCCGCGACGCCGAGGACGAGGTGGTGAGCCCGTGGCGAGCGGCCTGGGTGTCGGCCGCGACGTTCACCACCGGTGCCGCGCTGCCGTTCCTGGCGATGCTCCTCGCCCCCGAGTCCGTCCGGGTCGTCGTGACGGTCGTGGCGGTGCTCCTCGCACTCGCCGCCACGGGGACGACCGGTGCGACGCTGGGTGGGGCCCCGCGTGCCCGGGCCACGATCCGCGTCGTGTCCGGGGGAGCCCTGGCGCTCGCCGCGACGTACGCGGCCGGGGCGGTACTGGGAGCGCACGCGCTCTGACGAGTCCACCGGTCGAGCGGTGTGGGGGGGCGTTCGGAACGATCGTTCCAACACGGGTGCCGTGACACACGACCGTTACACGGGGGTAACGGGCCGGGCGAAGTCGCTCCGTAGCTTCGTGGGCAGAGGCGGGCACCGCTCGCCCTTCCCACTCCTTCGGAGGACGCCATGGCTACAGAGATCGCGACCCCGGTCGCCGCGCCCCACGCCCCCCTCACGACGGCAGCCCCTGCGGGTGCCGGCGTCGTCAAGCCCGGGTACGACCCGGCCCTCACCAACGAAGACCTCGCCCCGCTGCGCAAGCAGACGTGGACGAGCTACAACATCTTCGCCTTCTGGATGTCCGACGTGCACTCGGTCGGCGGGTACGTCACCGCCGGGTCGCTCTTCGCCCTCGGCATCGCCAGCTGGCAGGTGCTCATCGCCCTGGTCGTCGGCATCCTCATCGTCCAGGTGTTCGCCAACCTCGTCGCGAAGCCGTCGCAGCGGACCGGCGTGCCCTACCCCGTGATCAACCGCGCGGTGTTCGGGGTCCTCGGGGCCAACGTCCCGGCGATCATCCGCGGACTCATCGCGATGGCCTGGTACGGCGTGCAGACCTTCCTCGCCGCGCAGTCGCTCAACATCGTCTTCCTGAAGTTCGTCCCCGCGTCGGCCGGGCTGCTCGAGCACTCGTTCCTCGGGCTCTCGGCGCTCGGCTGGATCTCCTACGCGATCCTCTGGGTCGCGCAGGGTGCGCTGTTCTGGATGGGCATGGACGCGATCAAGAAGTTCATCGACTGGGCCGGCCCAGCGGTGTACGTCGTGATGATCGCCCTCGCCGTGTACCTGGTCGGGCAGGCCGGGATCGGCAACATCTCGTTCACGCTGTCCGCCGGTGAGCCGCTCTCGTTCGGCGCCAGCATCCCGGTCATGCTGTCGGCGATCGCACTCGTCGTGAGCTACTTCTCCGGCCCGATGCTGAACTTCGGCGACTTCTCCCGCTACGCGAAGTCCTACGGGGCGGTCAAGCGCGGCAACCTCTGGGGTCTGCCGATCAACTTCCTGTTCTTCTCGGTGCTGACGGTGCTCTGCGCGAGCGCCACGGTGCCGGTGTTCGGCAAGCTCATCACCGACCCGATCGAGACCGTGCAGGCGATCGGCGCACCGTTCGCGATCCTGCTCGGCGGCCTGACGTTCGTCACCGCCACCGTCGGGATCAACATCGTCGCGAACTTCATCAGCCCCGCGTTCGACTTCTCGAACGTCGCCCCGCGGAAGATCAGCTGGCGTGCCGGCGGGATGATCGCGGCGGTCGGCTCCGTCCTCCTCACCCCGTGGAACTGGTACGGCAACGACCAGGCGATCCTGTACACGCTCGGGGTGCTCGGTGCCCTGATCGGCCCGCTGTTCGGCATCCTCATCGCCGGCTACTACATCGTCGCGAAGCAGCGGGTCGCGGTCGACGACATGTACACGAAGGACCCGAGCGCGCGCTACTGGTACGCGAAGGGCTTCAACCCGAACGCCATCTGGACGCTCGTGATCACCGGGGTCGTCTCGGTCGCCAGCGCGGTCCTGCCGTCGGCACTCGGGGTGGTCCCGTGGCTGTCGAACTACAGCTGGTTCATCGGCTGCGCACTCGGACTCGTGGTCTTCTGGGGGATGGAGCGGGCTCGCCCGAGCATGCCGGAGCTCGCCGCGGACGACCCCACGGTCGACGACGGTGCCGCGGTCGGCCGCGCCTGAACCACCAGCGCCACCGCACCATCCCGCACCACTGCACCACCGGAAGGACCCCGATGCGCATCCGCGTCGTCAACCCCAACACCACCAGCTCGATGACCGCGGCGATCGGCACCGCCGCCGCCGCGGTCGCCGGGCCCGGCACGGTCGTGGAGGCCGTCAACCCCACCATGGGGCCGGCGTCCATCGAGAGTCACTACGAGGAGGCCCTGGCCGTCCCCGGGCTCCTCGAGCAGATCGCGATCGGGGAGCAGGAGGGGGTGGACGCGTACGTGGTCGCCTGCTTCGGGGACCCCGGGCTGGACGCCGCGCGGGAGGCCGCCTCCGGACCCGTCGTCGGGATCGCGGAGGCGGGCTTCCACGCCGCGGCGATGCTCGGCCGGCGGTTCGGCGTCGTCACCACCCTCGGCCGGACGGTCGGGCGGGCGCACGAGCTCGCGGAACGGTACGGCTTCGCGTCGCTCGTCACCGAGATCCGGGCGTGCGAGGTCCCCGTGCTCGAACTCGACGACCCGGCCTCCGGAGCCCGGGCGCTCGTGATCGAGGAGTGCCGCGCGGTCCTCGCCGGGGGAGCGGACGCCGTCGTGCTCGGCTGCGCCGGGATGGCGGACTTCTGCGCCGAGGTCTCGCGGGCGATCGGCGCGCCGGTCGTCGACGGGGTCGCCGCCGCGACGGTGCTCGCAGAGTCGCTCGTCCGCCTCGGGCTGACCACGGGCCGGAGCGGTGAGTACGCGGCACCACCGGCCAAGCCGATGGCGGGGCTGCTCGCGGGGTTCGAACGCCACCCGGCGGCGGACGCGACGGTCGGGGCGGGCGTATGACGCGCCTCCCGTCCGACACCGCCGAGCGCGCCGACAGCGCCGAGCGCGCCGACACCGCCGAGCGCGCCGACCGCGCCGACCTCGTCCTCCGCGCCCGACGCACCTGGGTCGACGGCGCGTTCCGCCCGGCCACGGTCGTCGTCCGCGACGGCCGTGTCACCGCGGTGCTGCCGTTCGACGCACCCGTCGACGCCGCCGAGGACCGCACCGTGCCCGACGACCAGGTCCTGCTCCCCGGACTCGTCGACACGCACGTGCACGTCAACGAACCGGGACGCACCGAGTGGGAGGGCTTCGCGTCCGCCACGCGGGCCGCCGCCCTCGGCGGCGTGACGACCATCATCG
Organism: Curtobacterium sp. SP.BCo; assembly: GCF_051903265.1. Lineage (GTDB taxonomy): Bacteria > Actinomycetota > Actinomycetes > Actinomycetales > Microbacteriaceae > Curtobacterium. Next base: position 3,256,099 of record NZ_CP194337.1, on the reverse strand, counting down.
ACATGCCGCTCAACTCGATCCCCGCGACGACCACCGTCGAGGCGCTCGACGTCAAGCGCGCCAGTGCCGACGGTCGCGTCGCCGTCGACGTCGGCTTCTGGGGCGGGGCGGTCCCGGCGAGCCTCGGCTCGCTCGGCGGACTCCACGACGCCGGGGTCTTCGGCTTCAAGTGCTTCACCGCACCGTCCGGCGTCGACGAGTTCCCGCACCTCGACGCCGTGCAGCTACGCGCCGCGATCGAGGAGGTCGCCCGCATCGACGCCCTGCTCATCGTGCACGCGGAGGACCCCGCGTACCTCGTCGACCACGACGCGCTCGGCGGCCACTACGCGGACTTCCTCGTCACGCGTCCGGTCGACGCCGAGCGGTCCGCCATCGCCCGGGTCATCGAGGGGGCTCGGGAGACCGGCGCACGGGTGCACGTCCTGCACCTGTCGGACGCCGGGGCCCTGCCGATGATCCGCGCGGCCAAGCGGGACGGGGTGCGGATCACCGTCGAGACGTGCCCGCACTACCTCGCGTTCGAGGCCGGCACCATCCCGGACGGCGCGACCGAGTACAAGTGCTGCCCACCGATCCGGGACGACGCGAACCGCGACGCGCTCTGGGCCGGGCTGCTCGACGGCACGATCGACATGGTGGTGTCCGACCACTCGCCGTCGACCGCGGACCTCAAGGTCGACGACTGGGGCCTCGCGTGGGGCGGCATCGCCGGACTGCAGGTCGGCTTCCGGGCCGTCTGGACCGAGGGCTCGCGCCGCGGCATCGCGCTCGAGGAGCTCCTACCGCTCTTCACGACCGGCCCGGCGGCACTCGCCGGCTTCGCTGACCGTGGCGTCATCGCACCCGGCGCGCTGGCCCACTTCGCGGTCTTCGACCCGTCCGCCACAGCCGTCATCGACGTGTCCGGGCTCGCGCACCGCAACCCGGTCTCCGCGTTCGCCGGCCTGGAGGCACGGGGCCGCGTCACCGAGACCTGGCTGCACGGTCGGATGGTCGCCTCCGCCGACGCGGGCGTCACGGCCGTCACGGGGCAGCTCGTCGCGCGTCCGGTCGCCGCACGCGTCGAAACGCCACTGTAACGATCGTTCCGATACGATCTCCACCGGAACGAGAGGACCGACTCCATGCTCCCAGTGAACCCGCCCGCCCGCCTCCTCATGGGGCCGGGACCGATCACCGCCGACCCGCGCGTGCTCCGTGCCCTGTCGACGCCGCTCGTCGGTCAGTACGACCCGTGGATGACGGCGACGATGAACGAGACGCAGGCGCTCTACCGTCGGGTGTTCGGCACCGAGAACGAGGCCACGGTGCTCGTCGACGGCACCTCCCGCGCCGGCATCGAGGCGGCGCTCGTCTCGCTGCTCGCCCCCGGGGACCGCGTGCTCGTGCCCGTGTTCGGCCGCTTCGGGCACCTGCTCGCCGAGATCGCCGGCCGCGCCGGCGCCGAGGTCCACACGATCGAGACCGCCTGGGGGCAGGTCTTCACGCCGAGCGCGATCGAGGACGCCGTCGTGCGCGTCCGGCCGAAGGTCCTGGCGATCGTGCAGGGCGACACGTCGACCACCATGAACCAGCCCCTCGACGAGCTCGGAGCGATCTGCGAGCGGCACGGCGTGCTGTTCTACACCGACGCGACGGCGACGGTCGGCGGCAACCCGCTCGAGGTCGACGCGTGGGGCATCGACGCCGTGAGCGCCGGGTTGCAGAAGTGCCTCGGCGGACCGTCCGGCAGCGCGCCGCTCACGGTGTCGCCGAAGGCCGTGGCGGTCCTCGATCAGCGCCGCAGCGTCGAGGCCGGCATCCGCGAGCCCGGCGACGAGGTGTCCGACGAGCCGATCCGGTCGAACTACCTCGACCTCGCGATGATCCTCGACTACTGGGGACCGCGTCGGCTCAACCACCACACCGAGGCAGCGTCGATGCTCTACGCCGCGAACGAGTGCGCCCGCATCCTGCTCGAGGAAGGTCGGGACGCGGTCATCGCCCGGCACGAGCTCGCCGGACGCGCGATGACCACGGGCGTCGAGGCGCTCGGGCTCGAGGTGTTCGGGGACGTCGCGCACAAGATGCACAACGTCGTCGCGGTCTCGATCCCGTCCTCCGTGCAGGGCGACGCCGTACGGGCGTCGCTGCTCGAGGACCACGGCATCGAGATCGGCACCTCCTTCGGGCCCCTGCACGGCAAGGTCTGGCGGATCGGCACCATGGGCTACAACGCCCGGAAGGACACGGTCGTGACGACCCTTGCCGCGCTCGAGCACGCGCTGCGCCGGGCCGGCCACGCGGTGCCGCAGGGCGGTGGCGTCGACGCCGCGCTCGACGTCTACGCGGGTGCACCCGTCGGGGTGTCGGCGTGACCGCCGCGTCCGCGGTGCGCGCCACCGCAGCAGCGATCGCCGATGCCGAGCTCGTCGCCGGGTGGTGCGACGAACTCGCACTCGTCACCGAGGAGACCGGTCGGATCACGCGCGTCTACCTCTCGCCCGAGCACGCCCGCGTCAACGCGATCGTCGCCGGTTGGATGCAGGACGCCGGACTCACCACCTGGCAGGACGGAGCGGGCAACCTGCACGGTCGGGTCGACGGCGCGGCACCGGACGCGCCCGTGCTGCTGCTCGGCTCACACCTCGACACCGTGGTGGACGCCGGCCGGTTCGACGGGATCGTCGGCGTCCTGATGGCGATCCGCGCGGTCGCCCGGGTCACCGCCGACGGCCCGCTGCCCGTGGCGCTCGAGGTCATCGCGTTCTCCGACGAGGAGGGCACCCGGTTCGGGAAAGCCCTGCTCGGGTCCTCGGCGGTCGCCGGCGTGTGGGACGAGTCGTGGTGGGACCTCGCGGACGGCAACGGCGTCACCCTCCGCCGTGCCTTCGAGGACTTCGGGCTCGACCCGGCGCGGGTCGGCGAGGCCGCCGTCGAGCCGTCGACCCTCGCGGGATACCTCGAGGCGCACATCGAGCAGGGGCCGTACCTCGAGCAGGCAGGTCAGGCCCTCGGTGTCGTCACCAGCATCGCCAGCGCCCGACGGTTCACGGTCGAGGCCGTGGGCGAGGCCCGGCACGCCGGTGGCACCCCCTACGACCGACGGCACGACGCGCTGCTCGCCGCTGCCGAGGCCGCCCTCGCCGTCGAGCGGATCTGCCGGGCGTCCCAGCACGTCGGGACGGTCGGCACGATGGTCGTCGAACCGGGCGCCGTGAACGTCGTTCCCGGGCTCGCACGGTTCTCGGTCGACCTCCGCGGGGAGTTCGACGAGGGACGCGACGCAGTCTGGGACGAGATCACCACGGCGTTCGCGCTCATCGGGGAGCGCCGTGGCGTGAGCGTCGAGCCGACCGAGGTGCACCGGGCGCCCGCCGTGTTCTGCGCGCCGCGGCTGATGGACGCCGTCCGGGCCGGGATCGAGTCGACGGGGGAGACCTCCCCGATGGAGCTGTTCTCCCGTGCCGGGCACGACGCGATGTCGCTCGGGCTCGTCACCGACGTCGCGATGCTGTTCCTCCGCAACCCGGACGGCATCAGCCACCACCCGGACGAGTTCGTGTCCACCGAGGACATCGCCCTCGGCCTCGACGCCCTCGCGGTCGCCGTCGAACGGGCGGCTCGGGCATGAGCACCGCCGGACCCGACGTCCGCGCCCGCATCGACTCGGTGTGGGAACAGCTCTCCCCGGCCGAACGCCGGGTCGCCGCGATGGTCCGTCACGACCCGGAGCTCCTGCTCGTCGGGACCTCAGCGGAGCTCGCCGCCGAGTCGGGCACCTCGAAGGCCACGGTCTCGCGTCTCGTCCGCTCCCTGGGGTTCCAGGACGCCGCCGAGGTCCGGCAGAACCTGATGTCCGCGCGGGGCAGCGGGTTGCCCTGGGCCGCCGAGGACGCCGCGCACGTCGACCAGCGTGCCGTCGAGTCCCGGAACCTCGACGCCGCGTTCGCCTCGCTCGCCCGTGCCGAACGCCCCCGTCTCGCCCGACGCATCATGCGGGCGCGCCGGGTCCTCGTGTTCGGGGAGCGCGGCGCCCACCCGATCGCGCTGCAGCTCCGGGCGCAGCTCGCACAGGTCCGGCCGGACGTCCGGGTGGGCCCGGCACCCGGGCAACGACTCGGGGAAGAGGTAGCAGACCTCGACCGACGGGACCTCGTCGTCGTGGTGACCGTCCGGCGCCACGCGGCCGGCATCGACCGACTCGTGCGGCACTGCGTGGCCTCGGGCGCCGACGTCGTCGTGATCGGGGACCCGACGGCTGCCGTCATCGCTGCGTCGGCCGCGACGACGATCCTCTGCCCGGTCGACTCGCCGTCCGCGTTCGACTCGCTCGCGGCGCTGTTCGCGGTGGTCGCAGCGATCGCGAACGACGTCTACGAGGCGTCGGGCCCCGCTGGACGGGCGCACGTCGACGCCGTCGCCGCGGCGTACGACACCCTCGGGGAACTCGCCGGCTCCTGACCGTCCTGCAAGACGGAATCATCGAGGGCCGAGCGGACATTGGTGGGCACGGGAATGATCTCCTCCGGTGAGGCCGAGGCGTGGGCCGAGGCGCGAGCCGGCGGCACGTCGGCGTTCAGCGCGATGGTCGATCGACACCGCGATCGCGTCGTCGGGTGCGTCACCCCGCCGTCGCGAGGGCCTACGCGGTTTTCGGTGAGCTCGCCGCCCCCGGCCCGTCGGCACGCAGTTCGGCGGCGAGGGACGCGTTCCGCTCGGCGATGAGCCGCGGCAGGTAGCGCGCCAGCGCGATCCGCTCGGCGAGGACGCCGAGCGGTCCGAGCGGCGCACGGAACTCGATCTCGTCCACCATCCGGGTGCCGTGAGCCGACGGCTCGAAGCGATGGACGTGGTGGAAGCGGGCGAACGGACCACGCACCTGTTCGTCGACGAACAGGTGCGGCGCCTCCAGGGCGGTGATCCGACTCGTCATCCGCCACACGATCCCGAAGTGCCGTGCGCGCCACGTGACGCTCTCGCCCAGGCCGATCGTGCCCGTCGTCGTGCCGGCGACGGCGCGCTCGTCGGTGGCGGCCATCGACCGCTCGTGCGCGCCGATGTCCAACGACAGCGCGAACGCCCGCTCGGGCGGGGCATCGAGCTCGGTGACGACCCGGAACGACACCGTCACGACGCCGGCCAGATCGTCGGCGCCGAACGGTCGTCGTCACGCAGCGCGGCCGCCACGAGCTGGTCGTGCCGTCGACCGCGGTGTGCGACGCCGAGGCGCAACCGGCCCTCGAACCGCAGCCCGAGCCGCTGGGCGATCGCGGCCGACGGCGTGTTCGTCGCGATCGCACGCCACTGCACGCGGACCAGGCCGAGGCCCTCCGGCGCGGGCGCGAACGCCCAGTCGAGGACGCGTCGGGCCGCCTCGGTCGTGTAGCCGTGGCCGCGGCCGTCCGGGTGCACCGCGTACCCGACCTCGGCAGCGCCGCCGTCGAAGCCGAACAGCCCGATCGTGCCGAGCAGCCGGAGGTCGTCGGTCCGCCGGATCCCGAAGTCGTACCTGGTGTCCGTCGCCCACCCCGTCCGGACCACCTCGGTGATCCACTGCCGGGCCTCGGCGTGCCCGTACGGCACCGGCACCGAGGTGTACGCGATCACGTCGGGGTCGTTCGCGTAGGCCACGACGTCCTCGGCGTCGCCGGGCTCGGGGATCGAGAGCACCAGCCGGTCGGTGCGCAGCGTCACGGGGTCCATCCGCCGAGCCTAACGACCGTGGGGAGCGCGGTAGCGTCGGGGGCATGACGTTCGACGCGCTCCCGTTCCCGGTCATCGACGGTCACAACGACCTGCCGTGGGAACGACGCGACACGCACGACTCCGGGGTCGAGGGCATCGACACCGAGGACGGGTCCCTGCACACCGACCTGCCGAAGCTCCGCGCCGGTGGGGTCGTCGGGCAGTTCTGGTCGGTGTTCGTCCCCGCGGACGACCCCGACCCGGTCCGGACGACGCTGCAGCAGGTCGACGTGGCGCACCGGATCATCGAGCGGTACCCGGACACGCTCGCCCTGGCGCGGACCGCGGCCGAGGTCCGTGCGGCGATCGACTCCGGTCGGATCGCCTCGCTCCTCGGCGCCGAGGGCGGCCACTCGATCGGGGACGACCTCGCGGTGCTCCGTGACCTCGCTCGGCTCGGCGTCCGCTACATGACGCTCACGCACAACGACGACACCCCGTGGGCGGACTCGGCGACCGGGTCGCACCCGCACGGCGGACTCACCGACCGCGGCCGGCAGGTGGTGGCGGAGATGGAGCGGATCGGCATGCTCGTCGACCTGTCCCACACCGCGCCCGCGACGATGCGCGACACCCTCGACGTCGCCACGCAGCCCATCGTGTTCAGCCACTCCTCGACCACCGCCGTCAACGACCACCCGCGGAACGTGCCCGACGATGTCCTCGCCCGGCTGTCCGACAACGGCGGCGTCGTGATGATCACCTTCGTGCCCCAGTTCGTGTCCGCGACGTACGCCGAGTGGTACGCCGCCGGTTCGTCGGGGGAGGCGCCCCTCGTCACGGTCGCCGACGTCGCCGACCACGTCGAGCACGCGCGTGCGGTGGCCGGAGCGGCGCACGTCGGCCTCGGCGGGGACTACGACGGCACCCCGGTGCTGCCGCCGGACCTGCGGGACGTGTCGCGGTACCCGGTGCTCGCCGAGGAGCTGCGGCGCCGCGGGTGGTCGGCTGCGGACCTGCGTGCGCTGGCCGGCGGCAACGTGCTGCGGGTGCTCGAGGCGACGGACGAGCGGTTCGGGCGCACGGCGTTCGTGCGCTGACGGGCGGGCGGGCGCCGGCCGGCGGGCGCTGGCCGGCGCCGAGGCTCGGTTCCGCGGACAGTTCGCGGGCGCCGGAGCGCGAAGTGTGTCCCTGGAGCCGAGCTTCGGCACGTCAGCAGAACCGGTTGCATCGACGGGGTGGCGAGTCGGGCCGGCGCGTGACGTGCACACGGAATGGTGGACGCGAGCTCCATGCGGTGGTCACCATCGGCGGATGACCGAACACTCCGCGCTGCCCAGCGAGTACGACGCCACCCTCCGTTCCATCCGTCACCGTGTCACCGTGACCCGGTCGCGCGCCCAACTGGCCGCCAACGCGCAACTCGTCCACCTGTACCGGGCGATCGGGTCCATCCTGCTCGAGCGAACGCGGACGGCGCCCGGGGGGCCGGTGTCCTGAACCGGCTCGCGGAGGACCCGAAGCAGCTGGAACGACGTCGGCGCGCGGCGACGATGGGCTGCTCGTAGGCTTGCTGGGTGATCGCGCGAGTTCTGGGTTCTGGTCGTCCGCTCGTTGCCCTCCACGGGTTCGGTGTCGACCACCGGATCATGCTGCCGCTGGCGGACGCGGTGCAGGACCTCCCGTGGCGGTTGGTGCTCCTCGACCTGCCGTGGGCCGAAGCCGCCGCGGCGACCGCAACCGCGAAGAGCGCGGGCGGCGTGGCCGACGAGGTACTCGCCGACATCGACGACCACCTCGGCGACGAGCCCTTCGCCGTCATCGGGAACTCGTTCGGCGGCATGATCGCCCGACACGTCGCGCACGAACGCCGAGACCACGTGCTCGGCGTCGCGACCCTGGCGGGAGTCGTGCATCCTGCCCACGCAGACCGCGACGTTCCCGAGCGCACCGTGCTGCACACCGAACCGTCCGTCCTCGAAGCCGCCGGCGACGCGCGAGGAGCGTTCGAGGAGGTCAGTGTCATCCAGGACGCCGCCGCGTTGACAGCGTTCGAGCGGTACGTGCTGCCTGGTCTCCGTGGCGCCGACCCTGCGGTGATGGACCGCATCGCCGCCGACTACGCACTGGACGCCGTGCCGGAGGAGCGCCACTCGGATCCGTTCACTGCTCCGGCCCTGCACCTGTTCGGTCGGCAGGACGACGTCGTCGGGTACGAGGACGGGCTCGCGCTCCGAGACCACTACCCGAGAGGGAGCTTCGTCGTCCTCGACGGTGCTGGACACAACGTGCACCTCGAGCAACCCGGGATCACCGCCGCCCTGGTCCGCGACTGGCTCGCACGGATCGCCCGCTAGCCGATCGCCGATCGAGACAGGTCGGTGCGGGTGCGCGACCATGCGACTTCGGTGCCGAGCTGGCCGGTTCCGACGAACAGGCGTACCTGTTGCGTCTCGGGTAGCACGGCCGTCAGGCGTTCGCGGTCGGCAGTGGTGAAGCCGAGCTTCTGCCAGAACGGCCCTGACCGTCGCGAGAACAGCCAAGCGCATGATGCCCCCGCCTGTGCCGCCTGTTCGAGTGCGAACACGGCGAGGCGCGAGCCGGCGCCGGCCGCACGGCGGTCGGGCGCGACGGCGACGCTCCGGATCAACGCGTGGGTGCCGTCCCGGCTCAGCTCGAAGCCGGTGCTGCCGATCACCGTCCCGGTTTCGTCCTGTTCGATCCAGAGGTGAACGGTCGGCTCGTCGAGACCGGCAAGGGTGAGGTCGGCGTCGAGCAGGAAAGCACGAAGGCGGTCGACGTCATGCTCGGTCACGGTGTGGAACGTCACGCGCTCATCGTTCCAGCACTCGGCGTCCGCTGGCCGGTTGTCGGACAGTGCAGCTGGGTTTGTCCTGTGTTGGAGTTCGGGGCGTGAGTGCGTGGCGGAGGGCGATGAGAGCGTCACGGACGCGGGTGCCTGCGGTGCTGACGCTGATGCCAAGGTGCTGAGCGACTTCTGGGACGGTGCGTTCGCCGAGGTAGCGCAGGAGCACCGCTTCGCGCTGCTTGTCGGTTAGTTCGGCGAGGGCATCCCTGAGCCACGCCCGGATGTAGAGCGTGTCTCGGTCGTCCGCGTGATCGACGTTGTCGTGGTCGCGGATCCCGATGCGGAGGTCGCGGTGCCGGGACGCTTCGAGGCTGCGGATCCGGTCGATCGCCCGGCGGTGGGCGATGGTCCGCAACCAGGACAGCAGGTCGGCACGGGTGGGGTTCCACTGGCCCGGGTGGAGCCAAAGGTGGAGGAAGGTTTCATGGACGACGTCCTCGGCGAGGTGCGGGTCGATGACGATCGTTGACACGAACCCGCGCAGTCCGACGGCATGGTCTTGGTAGGCCGCGGTGCAGAAGCCTCGATGCTCCTGCATCGGGTCAGTCGTCATCGCTCAAACGGGCCACGGCGAGGTCGCTTCGCGTCGTGCGATGGCCCGCGGAAGAGAGCCCGGAGGGTAGTACCGGCGGCGTTGTCGTTCCACTTCGTCGTGGCTGCTGGTTCGGCACAGCAGTGCAGTCCGTTGTGACCGGCGGAAAGGGTGCAGCGCCACCGGTCAAAGGAGCTGGGGCACGGGGTGGAAGGAACGGCTTTGGCCTGTTCTGTTGGTGGGGCGGGCGCGGCGAACTTTCGACACCACCCGTGTGGCTTGCCGGGCTCGCCGCCTTCGAAGATGTTGCTGGGCTGCGTCGCTACCGGCTACTGGGCGGGCATCCGCGCGGCCGCGGAATCAGAAAGCGGGTCGGCTCTCGTACACGGACATGAGCATCGCTGCGGTGAGACGAGCTGAGCGGGCCGGCTGCGCGGAGCGCTGGACAGCGGACTCGACACGGGCCCCCTCGATCAGCAGCGACAAGCCCTGCGCGACGTGGGCCGGCATGTCGCCGCGCTGGCAGACAAGCGTGAGGTGACGTTCGATGTCGAGGAAGTGCTCGCGGGCAAGGGCCGCGATGTCGGGGTCTTGTCGGCCGAGTTCGGCGTGGCCGTTGATGAACGCGCAGCCGCGCCAGCCTTCGTCCTCGAAACACTCCTCGAGGTACCCGAAGATCCCGAGGACCTCGTCGCGCGGGTCGTCCGACACGGTGGTGATGTGCTCGAGTGCACGCCGCCACGACCCGTGCCACCGCTGCAGCACCGCAACGACCAGCGCCTGCTTCGTCGGGTACGCGTTCAACAGCTCGGCGAGGGTCAGCCCTGCACGGTCGGCGACCTGCTCGAGAGTGACCGGGATGACGCCGTGCTCGGTGAAGAGCGCGTCAGCAGCGCCGGATGCGGCGCGCTGCGTCGTCGTCTCGCGGATGCTGGGAGTGAGGGTGAGAAGCGTCATAGACCTGGTGGTGTCGGTGTGTTGAGGCTACCGGTCGGGGTCTGACCGGGTTGCCGGTGGTCGCTGCCAGGGGTTAGGCGGCGACGAAGAAGTCCGCGAAGGACGGCTCCGCGGTGTGCTGGGTGTCGCTGGTGTAGCGGTAGCCCAGTCGGGCGGAGACGCGCTTGTCGATATCGATCGGCGCGCTCATGCCGCGGCGGTGCCACTCGGTCGGGTTGAGGCGGAGCTCGGCGAGGGTGTGGCGGTTACTCATGGGTGCGGTCCTGTTCTGCAAGGAGCGTGGTCATGTCGATTGGCTGGGTCATCACGGCGTCGTACGTGAGCGTTGCGGCGCTCATGCGGTGAGGGTGAGGACGATCGCGGCGGACGCGGCGACGGTGACGGTGAGGATCCCGGTGCTCACCGCGGCGACCTGGAGCATGTGCTGCCGGCGGGCTTCGCGGACCTCACTGAACGGGTTGTCATGCGTGGACCGGGTGCGGCGCAGGGACACGGCGTCGTGTGCGGTGCGGGGTGCGACCTGGAAATCGGTGGCGGTGATCGTGGTCATGGTGTCGTCCTCGTCTGGAGGCACCGGAGCGGCGCCGGGCGATGATCCGACCGTAAGAGGAGCACGCACCGAGCCGCGAGCCGGCCTGGCAGTTGTGTCGATTCCCGGATGTGGGAGCGTCGGCTGCATGTCATCGGGCGGATAAGCGAGCTCCGAGCGTCGCGGGGAACGGCGCGGCGCGGCGGCGGAGGAGAAGCGACGGCGCGCATTGGTCGTGACGTTCCGTGGATACTGGACCGGATACAGGGAGGTGGTCGGGCATGCTGCTGCCGATCCCATGACTGACTCACAATCGACCCGAGTGCAGGAAGAGACGCAGAGCACCGACCTTGATGTCGCTCGCGACTTCCTCGCTGAGGCGTACGCGGGACAGCAGTGGAGCGCCGACCAGACCCGGCAGCCGTTTTCGTTCCGGTACACCGCCGTCGGCGACCAGGCGATGACACTCCGGACGATCCGGTTCGACGGGCACCTCGACGGGGTCATGACGCCGTCCGAGGACTTCGTGGTCCAGTGGACGAACAAGGGCCGCGGCACCATCACGACCGATACCGCCACGATCGAGATGGAGCACGGCCGGCCGCAGCTCTGGCCGCAGCAGGGCGCTTCGTTCTCGTACGACGACTACGACCAACGCATCGTGCAGATCAACCGGACCGCGCTCGAGACAGTCGCCGGTGAACGCGGCATCTCAGCCGGGAACCTGCAGCTGGATCACACGATCCGGCCCGACGACCGGGCCCTGCAGGTGTGGAGCAGCAGCGTGCATCTGATCTCTCACACCGTCATGGACCGGCACGCCTCGCCGCTGCTGCAGGCTGAGATGGGCAGGCTCGGTGCTCTGGCGCTGCTGGAGCTGTACCCGGTGGCGTCCGCAGCGCTGCCGGACGAGCTTCTGCTGCCAAAGAACAGCCACATCCGTCTCGCGGTCGAGTACATCCACGAACACGCGCACCTGCCGATCACGAGCGACGACATCGCCCAGGTTGCAAACCTCAGCCTCCGGGCGCTCCAGCACGCGTTCCGGAGGCTGTTCCAGCTGAGCCCGAACGCCTACATCCGGCGGGTGCGGCTCGACCGGGTCCGGGACGCCCTCCTCGCCGGCGACCCGGCGTCGACGAGCATCGGTGATGTCGCGAAGCAGTGGGGGTTCGCTCACGCCGGCCGGTTCTCCGCCGCCTACGCCGACCAGCACGGTGAGTACCCGCGCGACACCCTCCGCCGCGCCTGACAGAACGACGCACGATGAACGACTACACCCCGAACGCCGACAGCAACGCAGACACAATCGTCCGTTCCCGACTCGTCACCCGAACCCGCGACACCGCGATCGCGCGGAACGCGATCCTGCACACCTTCCACGTCCGCGGCCTCGACGTCACCGGCAGCTCCGGCTTCTCCTTCGAGGAAACCCTCACCGGCACCTCGCTCCTGGCGCTGGAGTCCACCAGCTCCACCGGCACGATCCGTGGCGAAGTCGACGCGACTACCGCGGTGATCGTCGTATGGCTGAAAGCTGGCCGCGGGGTCGTCGGCGGCCAGCAACTCCCCATCGGCCGGCCCGTGCTGTACGCCGGTCAGCAGCAGGTGCAGTGGGACCGGTTCGAGAAAGACGTCATGCGCATCGACCAGACGATCGTCGAAGCGGTCGCCGCCGAACGAGGCGGATGGGAGCCCGGACCGCTCGAGTTCAAACCGAACCACGTTCCAGAGGGTGCGCCCCTCGCCGCGTGGTGGCTGATGGTCCGCACGATCGCGTCCGAAATCCTCGCCACTACCGGAAACGTCTCCCTCGACCGGGAACGGGAACTCGCTGCGATGGCCGCCGAGGGGCTCCTCACCGCGATCCCGCACTGGCCGGTCGGACGTCGATCTGAGCAACCGCCCGAGTCGAACGTCGGCAGGGCGGAAGCGTTCATGCTCGACAACATCGCCGCCTCGATCACGGTGGATGACGTCGCCGCGGCTGCTGGCATGAGCGTCCGCGGCTTGCAGAGCGCGTTCCAGCGTGTGCACCAGACCAGCCCGCTCGGCTACCTTCGCGCGATCCGACTCCTGATGGCGCGGCAACAACTCGAATCCGGGGCAGCAGCGTCGGTGTCCGATGTCGCCCGTTCCGTCGGGATCGTGCACCTCGGCCGGTTCGCCGGCGCGTACCGCGAAGCATTCGGGGAACTTCCCGGCGAGACTCTGCGCGCCGCGAACGACACACCCCGCTGAGTTCACCCCGGGTTGGAGATGGTGGCGCGCGGGTGAAGTGGCTCAGGCAGGAGTTCGTGATGCTTCACGCGTGCACGCTGACAGTGCGGACACCTTCCCACTGGGAGGCGCCGCAAGGTGCGGAAGGCCGGCTCTGCATCAGAGCCGGCCTTCCGGGTCACGTGATCAGACCCGAACTGATCACGCAACCCAACCCTGCCCGAACGGCAAGTTTCCACGCAAGACGGCAGAAGAGAGGACAGACCAGCGCGGCGGGGGAACCGCATACTGAGGGCGCTTCCGCTGGTTGCCGAAGAAGAGCCCCGTCGTGCTCTCTGATTCCATGACGGTGCTCGAGCGGTGCTGGTGGCCCGTCGATCCGGACCACCAGCATCACGCTCGCGCGCTGCGCTCAGTGACCGCCGGCAACGGGGATGTCCCAGTACGAGGGCTGCTCGTACTGCTCGGACCACCCGCGCCGCATCCGCGTTGCCGCCCGGTCGAACGCGTCGACGAGATCCGTGTCCGTGGTCAGCAGCGCCTGGAGACGCAGACCGTCGTACAGCGCGAGGAGCTGCTGCGCGCCCCGGATCGGGTCCATCGTCGCCGGCTCACGGCCGTCCCGGACATCGGCTGCGAGTCCGTCACGGATCGACTGCCGGAACCGCCGGTACGTCGACCGGTAGTAGTCGGCACCGTCGACCGACGGATCCGCCGCCGACGCGAGACTCGACGCGAGCAGCTCCATCAGCGCAGGCTCTTCAGCATGCGCAGCCAGGAGAGCGTGCAGGAACGCGACGGTGCCCTTCTCGTGCATCAGCGGCGTCAGTGGTGCGGAGATCGCCTGCGTCCACCGTTCGACCGTCGCTGCGAGCAGCGCCCGCTCCGTCGGGAACGCCTCCCGCACCTCGGCCAGGCTCATCCCCGCGCGCTCGGCGGCAAGCTCAAGGGTGAACCGGGTGACGCCGCCGTCGTGAAGCGCGGTGATCGCACCGTTGATCACGCGCGTACGCGGTGCTTCGTCCGCTTCGGCAGTCTGACTCGTGAGCGGGGCGAGCGGGTGCTTCCGGAACCACTCCAGCAACCCACGAGCCCGTGTCAGCCCCGCTGCTGGGTCGAGGGCCTGACCCGACGCGAAGATGTCCCGAAAGCCCGGAACCCCCTGCATCAGCGGATCCAGCGGCTGGAACGCCATCGACCAATCCGGGAACGACCGCTGCGCGACAGGCTCATCCGCCAAGACCCGCACGTTCGTGTGCCGCGGATCACGGCGGACCTGCTCGAACCGAGCGGCGACGGTCCCGTCGTCGCCCTCGAGGATCCCGAGGCAGTTGTCGCCCTTGTGCGCGAGTATCCCGGTCACCCCGAGCGCGGTGTTCTTCTCCCGCCCCACTGCCAGGATCTGCGCGAGCTCGGTGTCCGTGATCGGACGGGTCTGGGTGCTGGTGTAGACGATCGAACGCATCATGCTGACCTCCCTGATGAGCCGGGATACGTTGCCGCTTCGAGTGAACTGCTCTGTCTACTGGTCCGCAACCCCCCCGATCGTCCGCGGACAGTGGACAACCCGGAGCCACCGAACGGCGAACGCTCATCCACTGGAACGCGGTGCGCGGGCGGCCGTCATGGTTCGGGTCCGGGACGGCCGCCCGCGCGCTATGACGCCGTCGGGTTCGACGCAACAGGTCATGACGAGGCCAGCCCAGGAACAGGGATCCGGGCACCCGCAGCCAGGGACCACGGGGTAGCCCGAGCGACGCTACGCCCCCACCAACGCCGACTCCCAGTCGCTGCGCGCGGATGACGGCCACGGGACAGCGACGTACTTCCCGCCCAGCAGTCGACTTGAAGGGTATGCGAACGCTTGGCGGCCCGTCTCGTTAGCCGATGGTGAACCGGACGGCGCTACTAGCGGCGCCTTGCAGCGAGGGCACTCGCCATCACTAATCCCGCAATGACGGCGAGACAGATGACCGCGAGGCCGACGTATCCGAGAGCGAAGTTCACCCCTCCACCCTCCGGAGCCGCTACGACAATCCAGATGCAGTAAAAGGCGCCAGCCAGCGCACCCACCGAAGTAACGATGGCCAGGACGGCGAGACCGACCGCTCGTCCGTTCCACTCGGCCCGAACGGGTGAAGCGCCCCGTGCAGGGCTGCGGTCTCCGTACGGAGGAAGGTCTGCGTCATCCACGAAAGCGATCGTCGCACGACCACGAGGGTCTGCGCCGTCACGTTCTCGCACGCGAGGCCGGCAACTGACAATGGCCGTCTCAGTAGCCCCTCGGCTATCGGACTCGGTGGGGTCGCCGCTTGAGCACGTGGCGGCGGTGTGGCGGGTGCCGTCGTCTTCTGTCAGTCGGCTGTCGAGGGCTGTGCCGTGATCAGGTCGCGGACGGACGCGGGCTCGCGATCGAGGACCTCGCCCAGGAGCGGGTCCGTCCCGGCGAAGAACCCGCCGGCGGCAGCGTGGTACATGCCGAGCATGAACCGCGCGAGGAACTCCTGCTGACCCGTGGCCACCTGGTGCGCCACCCACTCCTCGTCCCCGAGCACCACCGTCTCGACGGGCCGACCGGCGACGTCCGCGGCGATCGCAGCAACGTCGGCGAACGTGGGAGCCGCGGGCGCGGTGAGCGTCACAGGTCCCTCGTACGCCCCGTCCGAGAGCACGATGCGTGCAGCGGCTTCGGCGGCGTCCGCACGAGCCGTCCAGGACACAGGCCCGTCGGCGGGGATGCTGATCACGCCCGTCCGACGCCAGTCGCCGAGGAACCACTCGAGGCTGTGGGCGTAGAAGCCGTTGCGCAGCGACGTCCACGGCAGGCCGGAGTCGGCGAGCATCCGTTCGGTCACAGCGTGGTCCCGCCCCGGACCGAACGGGGTGTCGCGCGCCGCTCCCTGGTGACTCGTGTAGAGCACCCGGCCGACGCGTGCCGCGACCGCTGCCTCGACCGCGTTCCGGTGCAGGGCGACGGCGTCGGCGGTCGGGTCGCTCGAGGACACGAGGAGGAGCTGGTCCGCTCCCGCGAACGCAGCGGGTAGCGACGACGGCTCGGCGTAGTCACCCCGCCGTACCGCCACCCCGCGGTCCTCGAAGTGCGCGGCCTTCGCGACGTCGCGGGCCACGACGACGAGTTCGGATGCCGGCACGCTCTCGAGGAGGTGCTCGACGGTGGATCCGTTAAGGGCGCCCGTGGCGCCGGTGACGATGATCATGCGGTGGTCTCTTCCCTGGTGACGACTCGGTATCTGTGGAACCATCCTGATGCTATCGCTGGAAACACAGTGATAGCAATATCGCGGTACCATCGATCCGTGACGGTTGCACAGGTACCCGCTGACACTCGGACCCGCATCGTGGAGGCCGCTGCTTACCTGCTCCGGGACGAGGGTCCGGGCGCGGTCACGACGCGGGGGGTCGCTCAGGCTGCCGGCGTCCAGGCACCCGCCATCTACCGACTGTTCGGCGACAAGGACGGACTGCTCGAGGCCGTTGCCGAGCACGTCATGGCGGCGTTCGTCGCGGACAAGGCATCAGCCGTGGCCGTCGCCGCCGCCGCAGACGTCGACCCGGTGCAGGAGCTCACCGACGGGTGGCGTCGTCAGATCGAGTTCGGCCTGGCCAACCCGGCGCTCTTCGCCCTGCTCAGCGACCCGCGTCGTGTCGCCGGCTCGCCAGCGGCCCGTTCGGGCAAGGAGGTCCTCGCCACCCGCGTCCGGCGCGTCGCCGCCGCCGGGCGCCTCGCCGTGTCGGAGCCGCGAGCCGTCGCACTCATCCAATCGGCGGGCGTCGGGGTCGTCACGACGACCCTCGCCACACCGCCCGCAGAACGCGATCCCGGGCTGACCGACGCAGTGCTCCACGGCCTGCTCGCGCAGATCCTGACGGACGAGCCCGTCACGGCACAGTCCGGCCCCCTCGCCGCGGCCGTGGCGTTCCGAGCCGTAACCGCCGAGCTCGAGCAGCTCAGCGAACCCGAGCGTCTTCTCCTCGACGAGTGGCTTGATCGAGTGATCTCGAAGCCAGTCGGATAGCTGGGGGGCATCTGCTGCGGCGACAGCGATGCAGGCGTCCGACGCGCACACGATCACTCGCTGAGCTTCGACTTCGGGAGAGACTGGCCGTCGAACCGGCAGCCGTGGACCCATCGGCCAGTGAGGCACCGCTTAGCGGCGACGGCTCCTGATGATGGTGACGACGATGATCACAGCCGCCAGTACGGCGACGATCGCCGTCGGGATCGGTTCGAAGCCCACGCCAGCGAACGCAGCAACCACGGTGCCCTCTCGTCGAGCGCGTACGTGAGCGCTCGACTGGAAGGGTATGCGAACGTTTGGCGGACCGTCTCGATAGCCGGTCCACGAGTGGGTCTCGGGGTGCTTCCGGACGCTCCGGACTCCAACGGCTCTGCTCCGGAGCGGTCCCCGTCTCACATGGGTGGTCCGCGAACCGTCTCAGTGCACGCACGCCATGCGGACGCCCCGAGACACACGAAGGCTGAGCTGTGCCCTTGTCGAGTCAGCGGCTCCGTGCTGCCAAACAACGGGTTAACATCCGTATCTCGGACACGTTGTGTGGCAGTCGGACAAGTTGGCTGGCGGAGGACAGCGACGTCGGGCTGGTGGTCCTTGCGCATGTCGACCTCCTCGTCGTTGCCGCGAAGGGAACGCGCGGAACGCGCGTGCGTCACGGAACAGGGAGGCGCTGGGTCGGATCGCTAGGATCGCAGGCGCACGCCGTGCCTCCAGTGGGGAAGGCACGCGACCAGACCCGAAGAGGACGGTACCGATGAGCGGCACGATCCACGACAACATCTCGCAGGCGTTCGGGAACACGCCGCTGGTCCGGCTGAACCGACTCCCGAAGGCGGGCGGCGCGGAGATCCTGGCGAAGCTCGAGTTCTACAACCCGGGCGCCAGCGTGAAGGACCGTCTCGGGGTCGCGATCATCGACGCGGCCGAGGAGTCCGGCGAGCTGCAGGCCGGCGGGACCATCGTCGAGGGATCGTCGGGCAACACCGGCATCGCGCTCGCCCTCGTCGGCGCTGCCCGTGGGTACCGGGTCGTCATCACGATGCCGGAGACGATGAGCGTCGAGCGCCGTGCCCTGATCCGTGCGTACGGCGCCGAGATCGTGCTCACCCCGGGGTCGGAGGGCATGAAGGGCGCCGTCGCGAAGGCCGAGCAGATCGTGGCCGAGACGCCCGGAGCGATCCTCGCCCACCAGTTCGAGACGCCCGCGAACGCCGCGATCCACCGGAAGACCACGGCGGAGGAGATCCTCCGTGACACCGAGGAGCACGTCGACGTGTTCGTCGCCGGCGTCGGCACCGGCGGAACCATCACCGGTGTGGGCCAGGTGCTGAAGGAACGTGTGCCCGGCGTGCAGATCGTCGCCGTGGAGCCGAAGGACTCGCCGCTCCTCACCGAGGGCAAGGCCGGTCCGCACAAGATCCAGGGCATCGGCGCGAACTTCGTCCCCGAGGTCCTCGACCGGTCCGTCATCGACGAGGTGTTCGACGTCGAGCTCGACGACGCGCTCCGGGTCGCCCGTGACCTCGGCACCCAGGAGGGCATCCTCGCCGGCATCTCGTCCGGTGCGATCATCCACGCCGCGATCGAGATCGCCGCACGCCCGGAGAACGCCGGCAAGCGGGTCGTCGCGATCGTGTGCGACACCGGTGAGCGGTACCTGTCGACGGTGCTCTTCGAGGGACTCACTGCGTGACGCGTCCCGTCCGACGAGGCGTGCTGCGGACGGTCCGGGAGGACCTGGCCGCAGCACGCCGCGGTGACCCCGCCTCCCGCGGCGACCTCGAGAACGCGATCGTGTACTCGGGGCTGCACGCCATCTGGACCTACCGTCTGACGCACCGGCTGTGGATCGCGCAGGGGCTGCCCGGTTCGCGGTTCGCGGCGCGGGTCGTCGCGCAGGTCGCCCGGGCACTCACCGGCATCGAGATCCACCCTGGGGCACGCATCGGCCGGCGGTTCTTCATCGACCACGGCATGGGCGTCGTCATCGGCGAGACCGCGGAGATCGGCGACGACGTCGTCCTGTTCCACGGCGTGACCCTCGGCGGGCGCGGTGGCGACCACGGACCCGGTGCCCGCCGCCACCCGGCGGTGGGGGACCGCGTCGTGCTCGGCGCGGGGTCGTCCCTGATCGGCGCGATCACGGTCGGTGCGGACTCCGTCGTCGGCGCGAACACGGTGGTGACGAAGGACGTCCCGCCCGGGTCGGTCGTCACCGGGGTCGCCGGTTCGGCGCGTCCGCGGTCAGGGCACGAGGGCGTGCCGACGCTCTGACGGGCGCGGGCGCGCCGACGCGCTGACGCACGAGGGCGTCAGAGCTTCCCGACGGGCCTCCCGACGCCCGAGCGGGTCAGCTCTTCTCGCAGGCGATCCCGTCGGCGTCCGCGTCCATCTTCTTGTTCGCGTTGTAGAGCGCGTCGTCCTTCTTCACGGTGCCCTTGAGCGCCCGGTAGGTGGTCTTCCCGCCCGACGTCACCTTGTTCTTCGTGACGGCCTTCTTCGCGATCCCGCCGGAGTACACCTTGTGCACCGCGTCGCAGTTCTTGTAGACGGTCGGAGCGGCCTGCGCGGTCGAGGCACCCCCGACGACGACGGAGGCGGCGAGGACGAGCGTGGCTGCGGTGATGCTGAGCGTTCGGGTGGTGTGCACGGCATGAGCGTACGTCAACAACGCGATCGTGGACGTGCCCCAGAACGAGGCGCACCGTCGGCGGTCTGCGGCATGCTGGCCCCATGGACGGCGAGACGTTGCACGAGGTCGCGGCCCGGACGGCGATGGGGCTGCCCGCGGTCGAGGAGACGCAGCCCTTCGGCGAGGGCGCACTCGTCTACAAGGTCGTCGGCAAGATGTTCGTGATGACGTCCGAACTGCGGGGCGTCCCGATCGTGAACCTCAAGTGCGCGCCACCGCACGGGGCCGCTCTCGTCCGCGACCACGCTGAGGTCACGCCGGGCTGGCACATGAACAAGCGGCACTGGATCACGCTCGCCACCGGGGACGGGCTCGACGAGACCCTGGTGGAGGACCTCGTCGCGAACGCCTACGAGCTGGTGGTGGCGGGTCTGCCCCGGGCGAAGCGACCGATCGACCCGTTGCGCCGCACGCAGCGCGACTGAGCACACAGCCCGCAGCGCAGCCGCGCGCAGCCCGCGCCCGTCCGCAGCGCAGCGCGCAGCCCGACCGCCCGGCGCTCAGGCACCCGCGCGGGCGAGCACCTTCGACAGGTCCCGCACGACCTTGGGTGCGAGACCCGAACCGGATTCGAGCACCGCGCGGGCCCGGTCCGGCGTCAGCCCGGAGAAGATCTCCCCGATGGTGACGCCGTGGTCCGGGCGGTGCGTCACGACGACCGGGTCGCCGGCCGACACCGGGCCGGAGCGCAGCACGCGCAGGTAGGCGCCAGGACGGCCCTCCTCGGTGAACCGCCGCACCCACTTGTCGACCCGCATCCGACGAGCGAACGTGCCGCACGGGATCCGCGGGATCGTGACCTCCAGCTCGAGGGAGTCCCCGATCCGCCAGCGCTCACCGGTCACGGCGCCGGTGACGTCGATCCCCGAGGTGCGCAGGTTCTCGCCGAAGAGCCCGGGCAGGACCTCCCGGTCGAGCAGCTCGGCGAAGTGTGCGGCGTCCTCGTCGGCGTAGGCGTACACGGCCTGGTCCGCACCGCCGTGGTGCTTCCGGTCGGCCTGCACGTCGGCGTACAGCCCGAGCGGTCGGACACGCACCGGTCCGTCGACGGGGCGCTTGCCGATGGCCGTGATCCCGATCGTGCCCGAGTCGGGCAGCAGGCGGTCCACGCGGCAGACGGCGGTGACGAACGACATCCCCCAAGCCTGCCGCAGAACTCGCGCGCGCAGAAGTGTGACGAAACCGGCTCCGCGCACGTCTCATCCACGAGGGACCCGTCACGTGGTCCACCCGAGGAGCCCAGATGACCGCCACCGAGACCGACACCATCCTGACGCCGTCGCGACTGCACGCGCACACCGCACCGCTGCACCTGCTCGCCCAGGCGCGCGTCCGGTCGCTCGCGGCGCGTCCCGTCGGCCCGATGAAGGTCCGCCGTGTCCAGCAGTTCCCCACCCACCGTCAGTAGAAGGAAAGCGTGCACCACCAGCCCCTCACCGACCTCGACGACGCCGTCCTCGCTGGTCGCTCGTCCGACGGCGACGTCCGGGCGTTCGAGGTCCTCATCCGCCGGTACACACCGCTGCTCCGGGCCTACGCGCGCCGGACCCTCGGTTCGACCGACGAACTCGACGACGTCGTGCAGGAGACGTTCATCACGGCCTGGAACCGACTCGACCGACTCGAGGACCGCGCGCGCGTCAAGGCGTGGCTCATGCGCATCCTCAGCCGGAAGTGCCTCGACCGCATCCGCGCGCGTCGACACCACGACGACGTCACCGAGCTCGAGGTGGAGGCGCCCGCCGACGACGCCCCCGAACGGGTCGCCGAGGCGCGCTCACGCGAGGAAGCGGTGGAGACGGCGCTCGCCGAACTGCCCGAGCAACAACGGCGGTGCTGGATCATGAAGGAAGTGCTCGAGTACCGGTACGAGGAGATCGCGGAGGAACTGGACCTCCCGACCTCGACGGTCCGCGGACTGCTGTCGCGGGCGAGGAAGAACATGATCCGTCTGATGGAGGGATGGCGATGACCGACCGCGACACCGTCGGGCTGGAGTCGCTCGAGCCCGACGACCTGGACGGGCACACGATCGACGAGCTCGCCGACTACCTGGACGCGGGCATGCAACCCGCCGACCCGAGCATCGACGACTCCGCTGCCTGTCAGAACGCCCTCGCCGCGATCGTGCGACTCCGGCACTCCTCCCTCGGCTCGCTCGAGGCGGCGGCCGAGCAGGAGGCCCCGGCGGACGAGTCCTGGATCAGCGGGGTGCTCGCGAACATCTCCTTGGAGGCTCGTGCCGGCCGTGACGTCCCGCTGCGCCCCGTGGCCCCGACCGAACGGCCGGTGATCACCGAGGGCGCGGTCCGCTCCCTCGTCCGCACCGCCGGCGACGCCGTGCCCGACGCACTCATCGCGCGGTGCACGCTCGAGGGTGACGTCACCGAGCTGGGTGCACCGGTCCACGTCGTCGTGGAGATCGCGGTGCGTGCGGGCTCGACGATCCAGCACGTGGCAGCCGACGTCCGTGCGGCCGTCGCCGAGGTCCTCGCGACCCAGACCGACCTGCTGGTGGAAGCGGTCGACGTGGTGGTCCGGGACCTCTTGCCGCCGCCGACCGCCGGCGCGGCCGACCACGGCAGCGCCACGGACACGACCGACGAGGGGGAACCAGCATGAGCACGCACGACGAGACCTTCGCCGCCGTCGAGGAAGCCGTCCTGGCCGTCCCCGGCGTCGCCGACCTCTACCGCGCCCGTCCCACGCTCGGCAGCGCGGTCGGCGCGGCGAAGAGCGTCGCGACACGGTCGACGATCGCCCGCGTGGTCCTCGACGACGACGTCCTCCGTGTCGTGATCGGTACGGACGGCTCGGTCCCGGCGCCGGAGACGGCGCGGGCGGCACACGTCGCGGCGCTCGCAGCGGCGACCGCGCACGGTCTCCCGCTCAGCCGGGTGGACGTGCGGGTCGCGCGCGTCGGCTGACGGTCGGCGACCGCTCGCGGGCCGGGAGGCACGTGGCGGTGCCGCCACGCGCCTCCCGGCCGTCACGTCGCGCGGTCCGCGACCTCGAGCACCACCACGATCGCTGCGACGAACGCGGCGGTCGCCACCAGCGACGCTGCCGGCACCGCGATGCTCGCCAGGATCGCGAGCGCGAGCAGCACGACGACCACGTTCCACCCGACGCCGAGCGACGGCCGGAGCGCCAGCGCCCAGATCGCCAGCACGAAGACCGCGACCGGCACCGCGATCGTCGCAGCGACCGTCGCGTGCGACAGGTCCGCCTCGCCCGCGTCCGCGCTGACGGCGACCTCGATGCCGGCGGGCAGTGCTCCGGCTGCGGCGAAGACGAGGTAGTGGCCGTACCCGAACACGAGGGCGGTGGGCAGCGACCGGATGTGGTCGTGCTGTTCCCGCGAGAAGTAGATCCACCAGAGGCCGGCGACGACGACGAGGCCGCACGCGGCGAGCACGAGGAGCGACCCGAGGTGGTCGGCGTGCGCGATGCCGTCGATCACGGCGTTGGCCGAGGCGACGAGTCCTTCGCCGAGGACGATCAGGGTGAACAGCGAGTACCGCTCCGCGATGTGCCGGGTGTGCCACGGGGTGGTCCTCGTCCCCGCTTCGGCGAACGGCGGCACGAGGACCTCGCACAGGATCAGCAGCGGGATGACCGCACGGGAGACGCCGTCGGGCAGCAGCAGAGCGAGCACCCAGAGCACCTGCACCACCACGATCCCGCCGGCGTAGCGGAGTGCGGTGCGCCGGTACTCCGGCGACGACGCGGCCGCGCGGAGCCACTGGCCGACGAGGGCGAGCCGCATGACGACGTAGCCGAGGACGACGATCGTCGTCGATCCGTCGACCATCGCGTCGTGCACCCCGGCGGCCAGCACGAGCACGCCGGCCATCTGCACGAAGGTCATCACACGGTAGAGCCAGTCGTCGGTGTCGAACGAGGTGGCGAACCACGTGAAGTTGATCCACGCCCACCAGATCGCGAAGAACACGAACGCGTACGCGAGCACGGCGGACGACACGTGGCCGGCTGCCTCGATCTCGTGCAGGTTCGACGCGGCGAACCCGACGGCCACGACGAACACCAGGTCGAAGAGGAGCTCGAGGGGACTGGCGGCGCGGTGGCCCTCGGCGGGGTCCCGGGGCGCCATGCGGCGTAGTCCGATGGTGGTCACCCGGCATGCCTACACGACGAACGGCCCCGGAGTGGTTCCGGGGCCGTTCGTGTCGGTGCTGGGCGGGCGAGCGCTGCGCGGGCGAGCGCTGCTCAGTAGAAGTTCGACGCCTGCGAGTGCGCCCACGCCGCGCACGGTGTGCCGTACGACGCGCTGATGTACTGCAGCCCCCAGGTGATCTGGGTGGTGGCGTTGGTGCGCCAGTCCGCGGCGATCGTCGCCATCTTCGAGCCCGGGAGCGCCTGCGGGATGCCCGTCGCGCCGCCGTTCGCGTTCACCGCCTGGTAGTTCCACCCGGACTCCTTGGTCCAGAGGTTGTCGAGGCACTGGAACTGGTCGGAACCCCAGCCGTACTGCGAGGCGGCGAGCGAGCTGGCCGTGGCCTTGGCACCCGCGACGGTGTTCGCGGCGGCCTGCTTGCGTGCCGCCTCCGCGGCGGCGGCCCGCTCGGCCGCTGCCCGCTGCGCTGCCGCTGCAGCGGCGGCCTTCGCGTCGGCGTCCCGCTTGTCCTGCGTCGCGCTGGCGTCCGCGGTGTCCGTGGTGGTCTCGACCGTCGAGGAGATCCGCGAGGTCAGCGCTGCCCCGGAGAGCTTCCGGTAGTCGTCGAGCGCGTCGATCCGGCGTTCGAGCGGGCCGGTGTCGGTCTTCGCGTTGGCCGTCTCCACGACCGTCCGCGCGGTGGCGATCGTCGCTGCCGCCTGTGCTCGGTCGAGTGCCGTCCCGCTGAGGGCCGGGGCCGGCGTGGCGCTGGCAGTCGGCATGCCGAGGGCCTCGCCGATCGCGGGCTGGGTCCCGACGGTCGCGATGCCTCCGGCGACGGCGAGGACCGCTGCTCCGCCCACGATGAGCGTGGTGGGGCGGCGGAGCGCTCGGCGGAGTCGCCGGTTCGGGGTGTTCAGGGCCTCACGTCGGGTCGAGGCGGTGGTCGTGGGGAGGTCGGTGTTGCGTCCTGTCATCGATTCCGGTGGTCGGCCGGCTCGTGGTGCGCAGCTGGTGACGGTGCGCGGGGGATGGGGGAGCGCAGGGGTGTTCGGACGTGGGGACGTCCGTCGTCAGGAGCTCGCGAGCCGGGGGAGGACCGGACGGTGGTGTGGGGCCCGTCCGTCCGCCGGCCGGCGACCGTGGGGTGGTCGCCGCTGGGCGAAGGCGCCACGATGACCGGTCAGCCTGGAAGCGCCGTCCAGACTGCCTGCCAGAACGGTCCGTCCACCCTTCGATAACGGTTCGGTAACGACCGGATCAGGCGTCGGAGGTGTGAGGTTCCTGGGTGCGCTCACCCTGCGCCACGCGCTCGAGCGCCTCGAGGGCGGCGGCGATCGCGTCGACGTCCGGGCCGGGCAGCTCGGCGATGAGTTCCGCGACGATCCCGGTGCGGTCGGAGCGGGCGCGTTCGACGGCGGCGATGCCCTCCGGCGTGGCGCTCACCATGAAGGCGCGGCCGTCACGCGGGTCGGCTTCGCGCTCGATGAACCCGCGCTGTTCGAGCTCCGTCAGGATGCGGGTCATGGTCGGCTTCGTGACCACCTCGATCCGCGACAGGTCGCCCGGGCGCAGGGGTCCCTCGCGCTGGATCGTGGCCAGTGCCGACACGATCCCGTAGCCGAGCGCGGCGGAGTCGGTGCGTGCCCGTCGGTTGATCCGGCCGACCGCAGCGGCGAGGCGCGCGGCGATCTCGGTACGGTCCGGCTGGCGGTGGCTCATGCGGTGCTCCGGGGATGCTGGCGGGTGGTCGGGGCGATGCTACCGGCTCGCCGAGCCGTGTGACTGGGAGCGTCGGTCGCGTCGTCGACGCGTCGGTCTGGAGGCGCGATCCATGAGAACCGCCCGCCTCGCGCGGGCGAGACGGGCGGTTCCTGTACGGGTGCTCAGTCGGTCGGGGCGTTCCTGCGCCGACTACCGCTTCTCGCCGGGCAGCAGGTGGATCGCCTCGGTCGCGAGTTCTGCCTCGATGTTGTCGCCCGACCGGGTCGCTTCGCGCAGTCGCCGGAAGTCCTCGGTCATCTGGTCCCAGTCCACCAGCTCGTCGAGGTTCGGCAGACGCAGGCGGAAGGCCAGGCCGTCCATGGTGTCGCGGCAGACGCGCTGCAGGTTCTCGTTGCCGCACTCGTCGACGTACCGGGCGAAGACGTCGAGTGCGTCGTGGTTGACGGCCGCCACGTCGTGGGACTCGTACGCCGTGATCGTGGCGTCGAGCTGGGCGAGGATCCGCTTCTTGGCCGCGGCGCCGAGGCGCGGGACGGCAAGGCGGACGACCCCGCCGAAGAGCACGCCGAGCGTCTGCAGCGCCTCGACGACCTCGGTCGGGTTCGGCGTGGTGACGCGGGTGTAGCGGTTCGGTGCCATCTCGATGAGCCCCGCCCGGGAGAGCTGACTCAGGGCCTCGCGGATCGGGGTGCGGGACACACCGAGCCACGCGATGAGCTCGTCGTCGTTGAGGCGCTCACCGGGTTCCAGGGTGCCGTCCATGATCGCGTCGTGGATCTTCTGACGGACGGTGTCACGGAGCAGCTGGTGCTCGGTCGGTGCGCTGCTGGGGACCGGCATGCGGGTTCCTTCGGGATCGTGGCGGAAGGGGTCGGGTTGCGGCGTCCGGCCGTTCAGTGCGGACGCATGGTTCACGGTACCTGATATACGAACGGCGTTCCGCTCGGATCAGCGGGTGACACGTTTCCGCAGCGCTCAGACGTCAGGCCGCAGCAGCCGCACCGTGACCGGGTCCTCGGTGCCGGCGTACCAGCGGTCGAGGACCGCCCGGAACGGCGCCGGGTCGTCGGCGGCCGCCGTGAACAGGGTCATCGAGGAGCGGAGCTTGAGCGCGTCCACGCCGCCCAGGAGCTCGTCCACGGACCGTGCCGGCGCAGCGGCAGCGGCTGCCGTCGCGGTCAGCAGCCGGGGGCCGAGCACCGGGTGTGCGAGGTACGCGCGGGCCTCGACGAGCCCGTCGAGGGCGTACTGCTGCGCGGTCGCGCTCCGCCCGAGGCCGCTGAGCTGCGGGAACACGAACCACATCCAGTGCGAGGTCTTCCGGCCACGTCGGAGCTCGGCCAGGGCGGTGTCGTGGACGCCCTGCTGCGCCAGGACGAACCGTTCGAGGTGGTGCGGGTCCTCGGTCACCGGAGGACGTCCCCCCAGCCGTACCGGACGGTGGTCCGGTCGACCACGAGCAGCGAGTCGGGTGCACGGTCCAGGAGCCCGGGCAGGCCGACCGCGTCGGGCAGGTCGCCGCCGAGCCGTTCCAGCCGTGCCGACCGGATCGCGAGCGGCGGGTGCTGGCGCTGCCAGAAGACCGTCTGTGCGAGGTGACGGGCGTGGATGCCCGCACGGGTCGTGAGCTCCGCGGCCAACGGGGTGTCGACCGGGGCGCCGGCCACGACCCGGACGGTGGCGTCGTGACGGGGGTGCGCTGTGCCTCCCGGTCCGTTCCCGGGACCACGGAGCCACCGCAACGGGTGCAGGCTCCGCGCGGGGTGCCGCACCGATCGGTGCGCGATGGTGTCGCCGCGACGGCGGGCCCGTGCGTGCGCGAACGTGTACGGCACGCCGAGCAGCGCGTGTGCGGCGACGATCGCCGGGACGTTCGCGGTGTCGACGGTGCGGTAGGCCACACCGTGGCGCCCGTGGTCGTCCACCGTCAGGACCTCGATCGTGACCTCGGTCATCGTGCCGAGCCGGCCGGACGGCGGGAACGGCGGCACCCGGGTCTCCCGGAAGACGTACGCCGACAGACCGGCCCAGGCACTGCCGTCGACCACGTCGGGCCGTGTGCCGCGCGGGACGAGCCGGGCGAGCGACTCCGGGTCGTGCCGCCAGTGCGCGAAGACGATGTCCTCCCAGGCGTGCACGGTGACCGGGCGGTGCAGCAGCGGGACCGCCGCCCGAGCCCGCGTCGGTCCGGTCACCGTCGCGGCGCGTGGCGGCCGACGCGCACGGCCCAGGCGACGAGGGGAGCCTGCAGCGGCAGTCGCAGCACCGACACGAGCCGCATCGCGCGCGTCGACCGCGGGCTGTCCAGCAGGTCGTTCGCCATCTTGACGTTCGCGGGGAAGACGGCGAGGAAGAGCGCCGCGGCGGCCCAGCCCGCGGCCCGCCGGGTGGCCGGGACGACCAGGCCGGTGGCGATCCCGAGCTCGGCCGCGCCGGAGACCAGCGTGGTCAGGCGCGGGGGGAGCGTGTCCGGCACGATCCGGTCGTAGCCCTTCGGCCGGAGGAAGTGGGTGACGCCGGCCCCGCCCAGCACGACGGCGAGGAGGGTGGCGGTCCGGGTGGCGCGTCGTGCGCGCTCGCGTCGTCGCATGGGTCCATCGTGCCCGCGCCCGTCCGTGGACGCACGGAGACCGTTCAGGTCGCGCTAGACGAGCGCGGTCGCGACGAGGTCCAGGACTGCGGTCGCCACCTCGGCCTTCGTGCCGGAGGTCTCACGGACGACCTCGCCGCCCGGTGTGAGCACCTCGATCGCGTTCTCCTCGCGTTCGAACCCCGACGACCAGCCGACGTGGTTCACCACGAGCAGGTCCGCGGGCTTCCGGGCGATCTTGGCGCGACCGAGTTCGATGCGTGCCGCGCGGTCGGGTTCGGTCTCGGCGGCGAACCCGACGATGATCTGCCCCGTTCGACGAGCGGCGACGAGGTCGGCGAGGACGTCGGGGTTCCGGACGAGTTCGAGCGTCATCGTGTCGCCCTGGGACTCCTTCTTGAGCTTCTCGGCCCGGACCTCTGCAGGGCGGTAGTCGGCGACGGCGGCGGTCATCACGACGACGTCCGCGTCGGCGGCGGCGGCGTGCACGGCGTCGGCGAGCTCGAGAGCCGAACCGACCGGGACGATCGTGGCGTCGAGTCCGGCGGTGAGGCCGGCGTCGACGTTCGCGGCGACGACGGTGACGGTCGCGCCGCGGGCGGCGGCGTCGGCGGCGATCGCCAGCCCCTGGCGGCCGCTGGACCGGTTGCCGACGAAGCGCACGGGGTCGAACGGCTCGCGGGTGCCCCCGGCGCTGACGACCACACGGACACCGGCGAGGTCGCCCTGCTCGCCCCGGGCGGGCGCGCCCTGCTCGTCCCGGGCCGGGGCGGGGTCCGTGGTGTCGACCGCGGCGAGCGCCCCCGTCACGATCTCCTCCGGCTCCGCCATCCGGCCGATGCCCGCGTCGTCGCCGGTGAGCGCGCCGACCACCGGGCCGACGAACCGGACGCCGCGCTCCCGGAGGGTGGCGACGTTCGCCTGCGTGGCCGGGTGCTCCCACATCTGCGGGTGCATCGCCGGGGCGACGACGACGGGGGCCTCGGTGGCGAGCAGGGTCGTGCCGAGCAGGTCGCCCGCGAGTCCGGCCGCCATCCGTGCGAGGGAGTCGGCCGTGGCCGGTGCGACCACCACGAGGTCCGCCCGGCGACCGAGCGACACGTGCCGGACCTCCGCGACGTCCTCGAACACGCTGGTCGTGACCGGGTTGCGGCTGAGCGCCTCCAGGGTCGGCAGTCCGACGAAGCGGAGCGCGCCCTCCGTCGGGACGACGTGGACGTCGTGGCCCCGCTGCACGAGGGCCCGGACGACCCCGACGGCCTTGTAGGCGGCGATGCCCCCGGTGATGCCCACGACGACGGTCAGACGGCGCTCTGCTGCTGCGTTCACGACGGTCACGCTACCCGGGCCGCTGGACGAGGCTCGATCCGGCCGTGCGAGGATCGATCCCATGTGCACCGTCGTCGTCCGCGTCGACCCCGGGTCCGAGTGGCCCGTCACGATGCTCGCCCTGCGCGACGAGTCCCCGGATCGCCCCTGGGACCCGCCCGCCGCCTGGTGGCCGGAACGCGACCCCGCGATCCGGGGCGTTCGCGACCGGTCGGCCGGCGGTGCGTGGCTCGCCGCCTCGGACGGCGCCGGGTTGGCCGTCGTCCTGAACCGCGGCGAACCCGTGCCGAGCGACGACGGCACCTGGACCACGCGCGGCGTCGTCCCGCTCGATGCCGTGACCGGAGCGCTCCCCGGCCACGACGGCACGGTGCCGGACACGAAGGCGTTCAACCTGGTACGTGCCACCGCCGGCGGCGCCGAGGTGCTGGCGTGGGACGGTGTCCGGGTGCGGACGACGGCGCTCGAGCCGGGCGTGCACATGGTCACGCACGGCGAGCCGGACGACCCCGCGGCGCCACGCATCGGGCGGTGGCTCGAGGCCTTCCGCGCTGCCGACGCCCCGGGCGGGCCGCCCGTGCTCGGTCCCTTCGACGAACTCCGGGCGGCCGACGACGGTGTCGACACGGGCGACGGGTGGAGCGGCTGGTTCGGGCTGCTGGCGGCGTCGGCGGTGCTGCCGGCGGACGACCCGGACGCCATCCTGCGCGACGCGCACGAACGGGACGGGCACTTCGCGACGCTGTCGATCGTGGCCGCGGCCGTGGGACCGGAGCGCACGGTGCTGCAGCACGCGCGGCTGACGGAGCCCGGGCGACTCGACGGATCGGTCGAACTGCACCACGCCTGAACGCACCCGCAGCGGCGACGGCGGGCGGACCGTGCCCGCGCGGCGTACGGTCACGGCTCGTGACCACCGGAACCCGGACCGTGCTGGCCGCCCTCGTGGCCGCCGCTGCCCTCGTCGTGCTCGGTGCCTGCTCGGCGGACGCCCCGGCGGCCGCGGGCTCGCTGCACGACGCCACCCCGACCGCGACGCCGACGGTCCCCACCCGTCCCTGGGACGACACGGGCGACCTCCGGATCGTGACGATCGGTGACTCGATCACCGCGGGTCACGGCCTCACCGCGTCGGAGGCCTGGCCGGCCCTGATCGCCGAGACCGAGAACTGGCAACTCACCAACCTGTCCTGCGACGGGGCCGGCGTGGCGGCGATCGGCGACGCCGACGACTGCGCGACCGCCTACCCCACGCTCGTCGAACGCGCCGCTGCGCTCCGGCCGGCGGTCGTGATCGTGCAGGCGAGTTCGAACGACCTCGGTCTCGACACCGCGCAGGTCCGGAGCGCGACCGACCGGGTCGTCGACGACGTCCACCGTCGGATGCCGCACGCGCGACTCATCGGCCTCAGTGCGATCTGGAACCAGGACGCCCCGCCCGCGCAGCTCGCGAAGATCACGAAGGCGATGCGGCGGGCACTGGAACGCGAGGGCGGGACGTTCGTGGACATCGGCGAGCCGCTCCGGAGCCACCCCGAGTGGATGCAGTCCGACGACGTGCACCCGACCGCACGCGGCCAGCAGGCAGTCGAGGCGGCGGTGATCGCGGCCCTGCGCCGCGACGACGTCCGGTTCTGACGGTGCGCGGCGGGGGGCCGCGCCGCGCCTCCCGGCCCGGTCCGTCCCGCGCTGGTCAGGCGGGTGGCGCGGTCCCGGTGAGGTCCTCGGCGACGGCCCAGAGCGACCGGGCCAGGTCGGCGCTCCTGGCCGACCGGGGGATCGACGCGGCCGTGGTCGGGCCGGTCAGCCCGAACGCGCCGGAGGGGCCGTAGTAGGCGCCGCCCGTGGCCGCCGGCCCCACCGCGGCGTAGAGCAGCGGCTCGGAGCCCTGTTCGACGTCCTGCGTGAACGGCAGCGCCAGGCCCCGTGACCGGACCGGCCGTGCGCGCCCGAGGGACCTGCCGGCCGACTGCAGGTTCGTCCGCGTGTAGCCGGGGTGTGCCGCGGTGCTCATCACGGGCCAGTCGAGCTCGACCGACAGCCGGTGCAGGTGCAGTGCGAGCAGCAGGTCCGCGAGCTTCGACTGGCAGTAGGCGCGCCAGCCGTTGTAGCCGCGCTCCCACTGCAGGTCGTCGAACCGGATCCGACCGGGCACCGCCGCGATGCTCGACATCGTCGCGACACGGGCGTCCGGCGACCGGAGGAGGGCGGGGAGCAACAGGTTGGTGAGGGCGAACGGGCCGAGGAAGTTCGTGCCGAGCTGCAGTTCGAAGCCGTCGACGGTCTCGAAGCGCTTCGGTGGGGCCATCACCCCGGCGTTGTTCACGAGCACGTCGAGCGCGCGGTCCTCCGCGAGCACGCCGTCGGCGAACCGTCGGACGCTCGCGAGGTCGGCGAGGTCGAGTTCGCGTACCTCGACGTCGGCGTGCGGGTGCGCCGCACGGATCGACGCGGCGGCGTCCTCGCCCTTCGACGGGGTCCGGACGGCGAGCACGACGGAGGCGCCGGCGGCCGCGAGGCGCGTGGCGGTCTCCTTGCCGGTTCCGCTGTTCGCGCCCGTGACGACGATGCGGCGGCCGGTCTGGTCGGGGATCTGCGGCATGCGGAGGACCGTACACGCGGGTGCTGGTGGTGGCTGGTGGTGCGGACTCGCTCGTGGTAGATTGATGCAAACGCATCAATCGTGGAGGGCTCATGAGCAACGCATTCGGCACCGACCGCCCGTCCGACGTGCCACCGCCCGCACCCGAGCGGATCGGCCCCGTGCAGCTCGGCCTCGACACCTTCGGCGACGTCACCGAGACGCCCGACGGCGGCACCAAGTCCGACGCGCAGAGCATCCGGGACGTCCTCGACCAGGCCGTCCTCGCCGACCAGGTCGGCGTCGACTTCATCGGCGTCGGGGAGCACCACCGGGCCGACTTCGTCGTCAGCGCCCCCGAGGTCGTCCTCGCCGCGATCGCCGCCCGCACCTCCCGCATCCGTCTCGGCTCCGCGGTCACCGTGCTGTCCTCCGACGACCCGGTCCGCGTGTACGAGCGGTTCGCCACCGTCGACGCGCTGTCCGACGGCCGCGCCGAGGTCATCCTCGGCCGGGGCTCCTTCACCGAGTCCTTCCCGCTCTTCGGCTACGACCTCGCCGACTACGAGGTCCTCTTCGAGGAGAAGCTGCAGCTCTTCGCGGCACTCCGCGGCGGCGACCCGGTCACCTGGAGCGGCACCGTCCGCCCGGGCCTGACGGACCAGCACGTCTTCCCGAAGCTCGAGCACGGCCCCATCCCGACCTGGATCGGCGTCGGCGGCTCACCCCAGTCGGTCATCCGCGCCGCGTCGTACGGGCTGCCGCTCTTCCTCGCCATCATCGGCGGGCAGCCCGCCCAGTTCGCCCCGTTCTCGCGGTTGTACCGGCAGGCGCTGACCCAGCTCGACCTGCCGCAGCAGCCCATCGCGATGCACTCGCCGGGGTTCGTCGCCGCCACCGACGAGGAAGCGGCGGAGCGCTACTGGCCGTACCACAAGGCCGTCACCGACCAGCTCGGTCGGGAGCGCGGCTGGCCGCCCCTCGACGTCGCCGGCTACCGCGCCGGACTCTCCGCGGGCGGCTCGCTGTACGTCGGGTCGCCGGAGACGGTCGCGCGGAAGGTCGCCCGGAACATGCGGATCCTCGGCGCCTCCCGGTTCGACATGCGCTACGCGACCGGTCGCCTGCCGCACGCGGACATGATGCGGTCGATCGAGCTGTACGGCACGCAGGTCGCCCCGCGGGTGCGCGAGCTGCTGGCGGAGCCCGTCCCGGTCCCGTAGGGCCCGGGCCCTCCGGCGTTGCCGGTCCGGTCCGGTCGGTCAGGTCCGGCCGTTCCGTCCTGCCGTTCGGTCCGCCTGGAGGCGCGGCTCGGCTCCTCCGATCGGCTCACGGGGGCGCCGGGTACGGTCCAGGGCATGCCGTCCCGCCCCAGCACCCCTCCCGTCGAGCGCCGGTTCCGCGGCCGGATCATGGGCGTCGGCACGACGTCCGGCGTCCGCATCGTCGTGGGCATGTGGGACCGATCGCCGTTCGGGTCCTTCACGGACGTGTTCCTCGAGCTCCCCGACGGCACCTCGGTGCTCCTCGCACCCGACGAGATCGTCGCCGCCTACGTCTCCGGCACCTACCGCTTCGACAGCGTGTCCGTCGTCGACGTCCGCGCCCGACGGACGTCCCGCGGACTGGAACTCGACGCCGGCGCGCTGCAGGCCTCGATCGACGTCGGCACCATCTCGCCGCTCGGCCGGGTGCTCCGCATCGTCCCGAAGCAGATCGCCCGCGATCCCCGGTGGCTCGCCGCGATCGACCCCGTCGCACGGCTCGTCGCGCCGGGTTCCGGGACCGCCGGGTCGGCGGGGAACGGCCGCCGGGAGTACTACGGCGTGACCGGCGCGCACGACGTGACCGGCGTGCGCGGCACCTGGGCGGGGGAGTCGCTGGGGTCCCTGGCGCCGCTCGACCCGCCCGTGCAGTTCGGCTTCGCGTCGATGCCGCGCATCCCGCAGGTCGTCGACGTCGAGACGACCATCCGCGAGCCTGCCTGACCCGCTCGCCGCCCCGCGTCGTCCTGTCCCGCCGTCCCGTCCTGCGCCCCATCCCGTCCTGCGCCCCGTCCCGTCCTGCGCCCCGTCCCGTCCTGCGCCGCTTCGTGAGCAGAAATCGTCGGGTGCTCCGCGCCTCCTCGACGTCTTGTGCTCACGAAGTGCGCCGGCGTCGCCGCTCCCGGTCGCACCCGCTGCCCGCCGGGTTCCGTCCCACCTCGCTTCGTGAGCAGAAATCGTCGGGTGCTCCGGGCCTCCTCGGCGTTTTCTGCTCACGAAGTGCGCCAGCGTCCGCCCACGCCCCGTGCGCCCGTGCGCCCTTGCCATCCGCCCGATTGCCCGGGCACGGGCATCGTGCCCGCGCCCGGATTTCGTGCCCAACCCCCGCGCACCGTGCTCCGAGCCGCTCGCACGTCGCTTCGTGAGCAGAAATCGTCGGGTGCTCCGGGCCTCCTCGACGTTTTGTGCTCACGAAGTGGCCCGCGACCGCGACCGCGACCGCGACCGCGACCGCGACCTCGACCGCGACCGCGACCGCACGCCGCGACCGCGCCCGCACGCCGGACGCGCCGGACGCGCCGGACGCGCCGGACGCGCCGGACGCGCCGGACGCGCCGGACGCGCCGGACGCGCCGGACGCGCCGGACGCGCCGGACGCGCCGGACGCGCCCAGCGTCGAGGGGCAGACTGGCCGGAACGGACCGCGCCCCGGGGAGACCCGGCCGCACGTCGAGCACAACGGGGCGCACGACGCGAGAGGAGCACCATGACCGACACAGAGGCAGACCAGCGGGCAGCCATCTCGGACATCGTCCACGGAGCCCACACGGCCCTGCTGACGACCGTGAGCGAGGACGGCCACCTGCACGCCCGCCCGCTCGCCGTGCAGGACAAGGCGTTCCACGGCACGCTCCGGTTCCTCGTGCAGGACGGCAGCGAGAAGGTCGAGGACATCGCCAGGAACCCGCACGTGAACGTCGCGATCGAGTCGCAGGGCGGGTACCTGTCGATCGCCGGCACCGCGACGGTCACCCAGGACGGCACGGTCATCGACGAGCTGTGGTCGCCGTTCGCCGAGGCCTGGTTCCCGGACGGCCGGGACGACCCGAGCATCCGTGTGCTGACGGTCGAGGGCGAGTCGGTCGAGTACTGGACGCAGGACACCGGCCCGGTGGGCACGCTCGTGCAGACGCTGAAGGCCGCGATCGGGAAGCAGAGCCAGCCGGACACCGGCGACCACGGCACCGTCGAGCTCTAGCGAGCGCTGCTCGGCCCGTGCGTCACGGCGGGCCGAGCAGCCACAGCACCGCGACGAGCACGGGCTGCCCGAGCACGGCGCAGACCACGAGGGTCCAGCGCATCCACGGTTTCGCGACGAGTTCGGGTGACCCGAAGAGCGGCGCGAGCGGCATCAGGAGCCGAGGCGTCGACGCCATCGGCAGCGACACCGCGAAGATGTACAGCGCGTACGCGGCCGAGAACACCACGGTCGTGAACCCCAGGCGACGGGTGGAACTGCGGAGCAGCCACACCGGGTACGCCACGAGCAGGAACACGACGATGAGGACCCCGCCGACACCGAGCCACCGCGCGGCGATGAGGAACCACGGCGTCAGCGGCGTGAAGTCGACCCGCCCGATGAAGTTCACCCACCAGGACATCTCGGTCTCGAGGTAGGCGTTCGGTGCACCGGTCGCGTGCGCGGCGATGAGCGGCCACGCGAAGCCGGCGGCGACCATGACCACGCCGGCGGCGACGACCCGCACACGCTCGGCGATCGGGAACGCGTCGAGCGACCGGACCCCGGTGTTCCGTCGTGCACCGATCCACCGCACCAGCGCGACGACGCCGAGCACGAGCGGGATCGCGAGCGCACCGGGACGGGTGAATGCGGCGACCACGGCGAGGGCGGTCAGCAGCCCGTACCGCCGACGCTCGAGCGCGAGGAGCGCGCCGAAGGTGAGCGCGAGGAACATGCTCTCCGCGTAGCCGACCTGCAGCAGGAACGACAGCGGCCCGCACGTGAAGAAGAACACCGCCCACATGGCCGCCGCGGACCCGGCACGGTCGCGGACGAGCCGGTGCAGCAGGTAGGTGGCGACGAGCCCGGCGAGCAGCGCGATCGCCGGCGCTCCGACGTCGAACGGTACCCCCGTCGACACCGTCAGCATGCGGATGGTGAACGGGAACGCCGGCAGGAACGCCCACGCGTTCTGCGCGACGTTGCCCGCGGCGTCGAGCGGGAGCGTCGTCGGGTAGCCGTGCACCGAGATCTGCTCGTAGTACTGGCCGTCCCATGCCGTCAGGAAGTTGAGGAAGCCGTGGCCGTTGCCCCAGATCGCGTTCTCCGGCAGGGCCCGCCCGATGAGCGGGTACGCCAGCGCCAGCCAGAAGGTCGACACGATGCGCCCACCGGTCCAGACCAGCAGCACGGCGGCCCACGCGGGCAGGCTGGTGGCGAGGTCGAGCAGCCGACGACGGCCGCTCGCGATCGACTCCGTCAGGGTCCCGTCCAGTCGACTCACCGCGGCACTCCGCGATGTCCGGGCATGGCAGGGGGCACGGTACGAGCGTAGACGGGTGCGGCTGGTGGATCCCACACAGTGTCGTCCTGCAGGCACCGGTCGTTCCAGGGGCACGGGTCGACCTGGAGGCACGGCGAGCGTTGTGCAGGACGGAACGGCGCCGGCGCGCGGCCGGTCCCACCGCGGCGCGCGCGCCTAGCCTGGGTGCACGTCCGCAGCGGGATCGTTCCGATCCCGAGCGACCCGACCGACAGCACCGACCGACAGCACCGACCGAGAGCACCGAGGAGCACCGTGCCGAACAAGACCGCCATCGTGACCGACAACGCCCCGAAGCCCGCCGGCCCCTACAGCCAGGGCATCGTCGCCAACGGCTTCCTGTACACCGCCGGCTTCGGCCCGCAGGACCCGGCCACCGGTGCGGTCGCGGACGACGTCGCCGGGCAGACCGCCCAGGTGCTGGCGAACATCGCCGCGGTCCTCGCCGAGCACGGCGCGACGCTCGACGACGTCGTGAAGTCGACCGTGCACCTCGAACACTCCGACCGTGACTTCCCGGCCTTCAACGAGGAGTACGCCAAGCACTTCTCGCAGCCGTACCCGGTGCGGACGACCGTGCAGTCACACCTGGCGAACATCCTCGTCGAGATCGACGTGGTCGCGGTGCTGCCGACCGCGGAGTGACCGACGCACCCCGTCGTGTTCGCTGAGTGAAGCCTCACCGACCCCCGGAGTCGACCCCGTCCCGACGGAGCCCGGCCCCGGGGGTCGCGTGCGTCAGGGCACCGACGGACAGCACCGGGACCCCGGCGACGAACACGTCGTCGATGCCGCTCGCCAGCTCCGTCGGGCGCGAGTAGGTCGACCCGGCCTCGACCCCGGCGGGATCGACGACGACGAGGTCAGCGGCGGCTCCCGGGCGGACCGTGCCGCGGTCGCCGATCCGGTAGCGCTCGACGGCCGTGGTGGACAGGTGCCGTACGGTCTCCGACCAGTCGAGGCGACCGGGGACCGTGTACTCGGCCAGGTACCGCGCGAAGGTGCCGTGGGCCCTCGGGTGCGGGTGGGTCCCGACGAAGATGCCGTCCGACCCGGCGGTGTGGCCCGGGAGCCGGAACAGCGGCGTGAGCTCGTCCGCGGTCCGCGGGTGGGGGACCCGCATGACGACGGTCACCTGCAGCGCGGAGTCCACGAGGACGTCGAGCGCGAGGTCGACCGGGTCGGTGCCGGTGGCCTCCGCCGCTTCGGCGAGGGTGCGGCCCTGCAGTGCGTGGAACTCCGCGGCGGGGACGTGCGAGAGCGTGATCTGGTCGGCCCAGCCGGTCCCGAGGTCCGCACGGCCGAGCACCCGCTCGAGGACGGCCCCACGGACCCGGTGTCGTCCGGATTCGTCGGCGAGGGCTCGGGCGAGGTCGTCGGTGCCGGGCCGGGCGAGCTCGGCGG
Organism: Curtobacterium sp. SP.BCo; assembly: GCF_051903265.1. GTDB lineage: Bacteria > Actinomycetota > Actinomycetes > Actinomycetales > Microbacteriaceae > Curtobacterium. Next base: position 3,218,298 of record NZ_CP194337.1, on the reverse strand, counting down.
GGAGCAGCAGCATCGACAGGATCGTGCACCCGCGGGAGTACGGGTACGTGTCGAACGACATCGGTGCCCCGGCGTGCGCGAGCTCGGCGAGCGCGGTCACGGCGAGGTCGACCGGCGCGTGCAGGTGCGACACGTGGGCCCGGACGCCGGAGGCCCGCACGATCTCGGCGATCTCCTCGAGCCCGGTGCGGGCGTTCCCCTCGTACCCGCCGCGCATGTGCGAGACGTAGAGCCCGTCGACCGCGGCGACCTCGGCGCACAGCGCGGCGAGCTCTGCGGTGTCCGCGTACAGCCCCGGCACGTAGTCGAGTCCCGTGGCGAGCCCGGTCGCACCCACGGCGAGGCCCTGTCGCACCACCGCGGCCATGGCGTCGAGCTCGGCCGCCGTCGCGGGTCGGTCATCGTCCCCGATGACCTCGTGCCGGACCGTGCCGGCGGGCACCAACGTCGCCACGTTGACCGGAGTGGTGCCGTCGTACGTCGCGAGCAGCGCTCCGACGCCCCCGCCGTCGTAGCGCGGGTGCGGACCGTCGATCGCCGCGAAGTACCGGTCGGCGTAGGAGCCGTCGCCCGGAGCCGGCCCGACGCCGTCCTGTCCGGTGACGATCGTCGTCACGCCCTGTCGGAGCAACCCGAGCTGGACGGCTTCGTCGAACACGAGCGACCCGGCGTGCGAGTGCGCGTCGACGAACCCCGGGAGCACGAGGCGCTCGCCGCAGTCGACCGTGGTGGTGCCGGCCGGGACGTCGAGGTCGGTGCCGACGGCGGCGATCCGTCCGTCGGCGACGAGGACGTCCGCGCGCACCGGGCCGGCGGCGCCGACGACGCTGCCGCCGCGCAGCAGGAACGGTGCCGTGTCGGTCACCGGGCGAGCCCCGCCACGAGCCGCTCGGCGCGGGTCCGGAGGGCGTCGAGGTCGCCGCTGGTGAGCGCGTCGCCGACGAGTGGCGAGCCGAGGCCGACCGCGACAGCACCCGCTGCCAGGTAGTGGGCCGCGTCGTCCACGCCGATGCCGCCCGTCGGGATGACGTCCACGAAGTCGAGCGGCGCGAGGACCTGCTTGAGGAACGCCGGCCCGCCGAGCTGCGCCGCCGGGAAGACCTTCACTGCACGGGCGCCGAGTTGCCAGGCGCGGACGATCTCGGTCGGGGTGGCGGCGCCCGGGTACCAGCCGAGGCCGCGCTCGTGTGCGCGCGCACCGATGTCGGCGTCCAGGTGCGGGCTGACCGCGAAGACCGCTCCGGCAGCCGCGGCCTCGTCGAGCTGTCGTGGCTCGAGCACCGTGCCGACGCCGATCGACGCAGCGGTGCCGTACCGCTCGGTGGCCCAGGCGATGCCCTCCCGCCAGCGTGGCGTGTTCGTCGTGATCTCGATCGCCCGCACGCCGGCGTCGACGAGGGTGGCGACGACGTCCTCGACGTGCTCGCCGGTCCCGCCGCGGAGGATCGCGATCGCCGGACCGGCGGCGTGCCGGTGCCGGACCGGGGCGGCGGTGTCCGTGCCGGCGGCGTCCGTGCTGGTGGTGTTCGTCATGTGCTCGTTCCTCGTGTGGTCAGCGGTCGACACGGTCGTGGACGGCGTGGTCGACGTCCGACGGGATCGTGGGGTCGTGCAGGGCGGCCGGGTCCGGGCGGCGCCAGTCGCTCTCGACGGTGCAGGCGAGCGCACCGGCGTCCGCGGCGCGGTCGAGGGCCTCGTCCGGGGTCGCGCCGGCGAGCGACGCCGCCAGCCAGCCCGCGACGAAGGCGTCGCCGGCGCCGACCGGGTCGACAACGCGGACCGGGGTCGCCGGACGCCGCAGGAACCGGCCGTCGACCGAAGCCACGGCCCCGCGGGACCCGAGCTTCACGACGGCGCGGCCCCGGCCCAGCGCCGCCAGGTCGTGCGCGAGGGACTCGTCGTCGCCCTCGTCGTCGGCCAGCCCGAGGACGAGCCGGGCTTCGTCGTCACCCGCGAACACGACGGCCGCGCGACCCGCCACGGCACGGTAGTGCTGCCGGGCCGTGTCCGCGTCGATGAGCTTCGGCCGGTGGTTGACGTCGAACGACACGGGGACCCCGGCGACGTCGGCTCGGTCGAGCGCCGCCTCGACGGTCTCCCGTGCGGAGTCGGAGAGCGCGAGGGTGATCCCGGTGACGTGCAACAGCGCGGCGGTCTCGACGATGCTCGCCGGCAGGTCGGACCAGCGGAGCGCCGATCCGGCCGATCCTCGGCGGTGGTACGTCACCCGGGTGCGTCCGTCGACCAGGCGCTCCTTCATCATGATGCCGGTGGAGTGGTCCGGGTCCGGCACCGCGACGACGTCGACGCCCTCGCCCCGGACGTCCCGGGTGACGCGGTCGCCGGCGGGGTCGGTGCCGACACGGCCGAGCCAGGTGGTCGGGACGCCCGCGCGGACGAGCCCGATCGCGACGTTGCTCTCGGCGCCGCCGGTGTCGACCCGCATGTGCTCGAGGTCCGGGACGGCACCGGTGTCGCCGCCGGTGAGGAGCAGCATCGTCTCGCCGAAGGTCAGCACGTGGCCGGTCGCGTCGTGCGCGCTCACCGGGTGCCCTTCGCCAGGGCGAGCTGCGCCGAGGACGACCCCAGCGCGACGGAGATCTCGAGCGCGGTCCGGACGACGCCGTCGCCGAGCTCACGAACCGCGGCGGCGGGGAAGCGCGACGCCAGGCCGGAGATGCTCATCGCGCCGACGACCTGGTTCGCGTGGTCGAGCACGGGAGCCGCCACGCAGCGGATGTCCGGCTCGTTCTCGCGGTCGTCGATGCCGTAGCCCCGCCCGTGCGTCCGGTCGATCTCCGCGCGCCAGCGGTCGTCGTCGGTGATCGAGTGCTCGGTCATCGCCGTCGCGGGTTCGGCCAGTACCCGGGCGAGCAACTCCGGCTCGCCGAACGCCACCATCGCCTTGCCGGACGCGGTGTTGCGCATCGGCAGCCGGTTGCCGATCCGGGAGCCCATCCGGACCGTCCCGCGCATCTCGACCTTGTCGACGTAGACGATGTCGGTGCCGTCCGGGACCACGAGGTGGCACGTGAGCCCGGTGCGCTCGGCGGTCCGACGGAGGAACGGTGCCGCGGCGGAGCGGAGGTCGATGCCCTCGAGGTAGCTCTGGCCGAGCAGCAGTGCGCCGAGTCCCAGGGTGAACCCGGCGTCGGGCGTGCGGCGGAGCAGGTCGTTCTCGACCATCGGGGCGGTCAGTCGCAGCACCGTGGACTTCGACGTGCCGAGCTCGGCCGCCAACGTCGTCAGGGACACGGAGGCGTCGCCGCTCCGGGTGCGGTCGGCGACGCAGTCGAGCAGTCGGAGCCCGCGCCGGAGCGAGAGCGCGGCGTTGCGCGCGGGGGCGTCGTCGGTGGCCGGCGCGACCGGCGTCGTGGCACGCATCAGAACCACGTCGCGATCGTGTCGAGCACGGTGTCGTCGTCGTCGAGCACGAGGACCTGACGCCACTTGTCGAACACCGTGCACGGGTGCGAGATGCCGAACACGACGACGTCGCCGGGCGTCAGCCCGGGCGACCCGTCCGCCAGCGCGAGGTAGCAGTGCTGGTCGTCGAGGCGGGTGACGGTGACCGCCCCGGGGGCCGGAGCGACGGCGGCGACGGTCGCCGTGCCTCCCGGTCGGATCCCGCGGACCACCGGCAGTCCCTCGTCGAAGGAGATGTCCCGCTTGCCGACCGCGACCAGGGCGAGCCCGGGTTCCGGGCACGAGGTGACGCGTCCCCACACCTCGATCGCGGGGACCAGTGCGCCCGCTTCCGGGTGCCGGCGGAACGGCGTCCGTTCCGCGTAGAAGCCGTCGTCGTGGGTCAGGTACGCGCCGGACCGGAGCAGCACGTCGACGTCGGCGGGACGACCGGCGACGGCCTCCGCGACGCCGTCGAACCAGGCGCTGCCGCCCATGCTGAAGAGCGCGCGGGGTGCGTCGACGAGGTGCCGGACCGCTGCGGCGACGCCGAGGACACCGTCGACGTAGGCGCGTGCGGCGTCGACGTCGGGCAGGCCGCCCTCGTACCCGGACACCCCACGGAGCGAGAGCCCCGCGTCGTGCGCCCGCTGCGCGACGTCGTGCGCTGCCGCCTCGTCGCGCGCTCCCGTGCGTCCGCCGGGGAACCCGACCTCGACGAGCACGTGCAGGTCGCCGGCGACGGCGTCCTGCGCCGCACGGGCGGCGGCGATCCCGGCGGGGGAGTCGACGTAGCAGAGGACGTCGGCGTCGGCGTCGACGGCCCGTCGGGAGGCCAGCCAGGCGAGCCCGGTCGGGTCGAGCACCTCGTTCGCCACGAGGATGCGGTGCACCCCGTGCTCCCACGCGACCATCGCCTGCTGGACGGACGCCACCGTCACGCCCCAGGCACCGGCGTCGACCTGGCGCTCGGCGAGGGCCGGTGCCATGTGCGTCTTCATGTGCGGCGCGAAGAGCAGCCCGTGCCGCTCGACGTACGCCTGCATCACCGCGGTGTTGTTCGCCACGGCGGACTCGCGCAGCGTCATCACGGGCAGGTGCGCGTGGTCGAGGACGTGGCGGGTCGCCGGGGCAGCCGGGTCGGGCGCGCCCTTCGTCGTGACCGTGCCGGGTGTGGTCGTCATCGAACCTCCTGTGCGTCGTGCGGTCCCCCCACGGTCCCGGTGGCGGGTGCGACGGGGCAACGTCGCCCCACCCCGCATTCTGCAGTGCAAAACCGGGCAGGGCATAGCATTCGTCGTGACATGACGACGACGATGACGACACGACGACGGGGGAGCACGGCGGTGGCCGTGCTCGTCGCGGGCACCTTCTTCATGGAGCTCCTCGACGGGACGATCCTCGCCACCGCGGCCCCGGCGATGGGGCGCGACCTCGGTGTCGACTCGGCCGCGGTCGGCGTGGCGATCACCGCCTACCTGGTGACGCTCGCGGTGTTCATCCCGGTCAGCGGCTGGCTCACCGACCGGATCGGCTCCCGCACGGTCTTCACGGGCGCGATCGCGCTGTTCACGGTCGCCTCGGCGCTGTGCGCGCTGTCCACCGGACTGGTCGACCTGACGCTGTGGCGCATCCTGCAGGGACTCGGCGGGGCGCTGATGGTCCCGGTCGGGCGGCTCGTGGTGCTCCGGAGCGCCGGCCGCGAGCAGCTCGTGACCGCGATCGCGATCCTCACCTGGCCGGCCCTCGCGGCACCGATCATCGCGCCGTTCGTCGGGGGCGTGCTCGTCGACACCCTGTCGTGGCACTGGATCTTCCTCATCAACATCCCGCTCGGGGTGATCGCGTTCGTCGCCGCCCTCGTGCTCGTGCCGCAGGAGCGCGCCGCCGAGCGGGTGCCGTTCGACTGGTTCGGTTCGCTGCTCGCCTGCTTCGGCCTCGGGTCGCTCGTCGTGATGGCGTCGCTGCTCGCCCTCGACACGATCCCGGTCCTCGCGGTCGTGGTCTCCGGCGTGGTCGGGGCGGTGTGCTGCTGGTTCGCCGTGCGGCACTTCCGTCGCGCCCCGCACCCGATCATGGGGCTCGAGTCGTTCCGGCTCGAGACGTTCCGGGTGTCGCACGCCGGCGGCAGCCTGTTCCGGCTCGCGGTCTCGGCGGTGCCGTTCGTGCTGCCCCTGCTCTTCCAGGACGCGTGGGGCTGGAGCGCCGTGCTCGCGGGCTCCGCCGTGCTCTGGGTGTTCGTCGGCAACCTCGGCATCAAGCCCATGACCACCCCGTTCCTGCGCTGGTTCGGGTACCGCCCGGTGATCATCGTGTCGAGCGCCGTCGCCGCCCTGAGCGTCATCGCGATGGTGTTCATGACCGAGGACACCCCGTTCTGGCTCCTCGCCGTGCTCCTCGTGGTGAGCGGTGCCGCGCGGTCGGTCGGGTTCACGGCGTACAACACCATCGCCTTCGCGGACGTCGAGCAGGCGGACATGACCCCGGCGAACACGTTGTCGTCGACCCTGCAGCAGACCGCGGCGGGCTTCGGCGTCGCCGTCGCCGCCGTCGTCATCCGGGCAGCCGCCGGACTGGGTGGCTCCGGTCCGTACGACGCCGCGTTCTGGGTCATCGCGGTGCTGCTCGTGGTCGCCTGCCTGGAGGGCGTCCTGATGAGCCGCACCGCCGGCGAGACCGTCCGGCCCGCCCGCCGCGTCCGGGTCTGACGGCGTCGTCGTCCGTTTTCGACACGGTCACACGCACGAAACCCGCACCGCGCTACAGTCTCAGCAACTGTCCGCGACAGCCGAGTACGGTTGCCCGCGGCAGGGTGACCGGAAACACCCGGAACAGGAAGGCAGCATGGCCGCGCCAGAGCAGCAGGGCACGATCGCAGCCGAGACGGCCGTGGAACCGACCGAGCTGCGCGTCGTCAGCTACAACCTCCGAGAGCACACCGCGAACGGCGAGCTCGCCGCCCTGGCAGAGGCCTCGCAGGCCGACGTCATCTGCGTGCAGGAGTGCGACAGCAACGACCTCGCACCCACCGTCGCCGGACTCTCGCTCGCCGCGTCGACCAAGGGCAACCGTCTCGGGCTCGCGATCTACAAGCGGGACGACCGCTTCGAGGTCGAGGACTTCACCATCCACTCGCTGCAGAAGTCGCTGCACGACCGCGTCCTCGCACCCGCGCACGAGCGGCTCATCGCGATGCACCTGCGCGACACCGAGGCCGACGCCGAGGTCATCGTCGCGTCCTTCCACGCCTCGCCCCTGACCGCCACGAACTCCCTGCGCCGCAAGCAGATCGAGGCCGCGCACCAGTTCGTGCGCGACCTCTCGACCGAGGCCCCCGCGGTCATGGTCGGCGACTTCAACTACCCGTGGTTCCAGACGAACCTGCGCCGGAAGATCGAGCAGCACGGCTTCGCGCTGTCGCTCTCCGACCAGCCGACGTACCTGCGCTACCGCAAGTTCACCGGGCACTTCGACTTCGCGACCAGTGTCGGCCTGCACATCGCGGGCGTGGAGACCCTGCCCGCGGGCATCTCCGACCACCGGCCGATCCTGGTCCGCGCGCACTACGAGCACCCCGGCGCCACGGGTTCCGTCGCGACGACCGAGGCCCCGGCCGCCTGACGGCCCGTCGCGTCGACCACCGGGGCCGAGATCGCACTTCGGCGGCCGGTCACGGGGCGGACGTGCGCTGGAGTGCGATCTCGGCCCAGCGGACGGACGGGAGGCGCGGTGCCAGCCGGCACCGCGCCTCCCGTCCGTGGGGTGGTCGCGTCAGCGACGCAGCGTCGCCCGCGCCAGCCGGTTGCCGATGAACTGGCCGACCTGGACGATGACGACGATCGCCGCCACCGAGACGTAGACGACCCACCAGTCGTAGCGCTGCGACCCGTACACCGTCGCGTACTCGCCCAGCCCGCCGCCACCGATCAGCGCACCCTGCGCCGTCATGTCGACGATGCCGATGTAGATGAAGGTGTAGCCGAGGATCAGCGGGCCGAGGCCCTCGGGGATGAGCACGGTGAGCAGGATCGACACCGGGTGCGCGCCGGACGCTCGTGCGGCCTCGACGACACCGGGGTCCACCGACAGCAGGTTCTGCTCGACGATCCGCGCCACCGCGAACGACGCCGCGAGCGAGATCGCGAACGTCACCGCCGGCACCCCGATCGTGGTCTGCACGACCACCCGGGACAACGGGGCGATCGCGGCGAGGAAGATCACGAACGGGATCGGACGGACCAGGTTCACGACCACGTTGAGGATCGTGTAGCCGGTTCGGCTGCCGAGCAGGTTGCCCGGCCGGGTGGCGTACAGCGCGAGGCCGAGCGCCAGGCCGATGATCCCGGCGATCACGAGGGAGACCAGCGACATCACGATGGTGTCGCGGATCGACGACAGGAAGACGTCGAACGTGTCGATCACGCTCTGGAACGAGTTGTTCACGCTGCTGCCTCCTCGTCGGTCGTGACGCCGTCGGCTCGCAGTGCGGCGACGGCACGGTCGATCGCCGTACCGTCACCGGCGGCGCTCAGCTCGTAGGTGAGCGAGCCGATCCGGCGCTCCCGGATCTCCCCGACCCCGCCGTAGACGAGCTCGGCGGTGACGCCGGCCTCGCGGAACGCCCCGTCGATGCGGTTCTGCAGGCCGACCTCGTCGGTGATCTGCACGGTGACCAACCGGCCCGGGTGCCGCTCGCGCAGTCGGGCGAGCGTCTCGGGGGAGGGACGGTCGTGCAGCGCCGTGCGGACGAAGCGCTGCGCGGCGTCGGTCTGCGGCGTGGAGAACACGTCGTAGACGTCACCGACCTCGACCACGCGGCCCTGTTCCATCACGGCCACCCGGTCGGCGATCTGCCGGACGGCGTCCATCTCGTGCGTGATGACGATGATGGTGAGCCCGAGCTCCCGGTTCACCCGACGGAGGAGCGCGAGCACCTCCGAGGTGGTCTCCGGGTCGAGCGCGCTGGTGGCCTCGTCGGCGAGCAGCAGGTCGGGGTTCGAGGCGAGCGCACGGGCGATTCCGACGCGCTGCTTCTGCCCGCCGGACAGCTGCTCCGGGTAGGCGTACGCCCGGTCGAGCAGGCCGACGAAGTCGAGCAGCTCCGCCACCCGACGGTTCCGTTCCTCCTTCGGGACGCCGGCGACCTTGAGCGGGTACGCCACGTTGCCGGCGATGGTGCGGGAGCGGAACAGGTTGAACTGCTGGAAGATCATCCCGATGCGCCGCCGCGCGAGTCGACGGTCCTTCTCCGGGATCGCGGTCAACTCCTGCCCGGCCACCGTCACGGACCCGGAGGACGGCAGTTCCAGGGCGTTCACGAGGCGGACCAGTGTGGACTTGCCGGCACCGGAGTACCCGATGACGCCGAGGACCTCTCCCTGGTGCACGTCCAGGGAGACGTCCTCGACGGCCACCACGGTCTCGCCGGTGTCGGCGCGGCGGTAGTGCTTCGAGACGCCGCGGAGTTCGACGAGGACCGGCACTACTGCTTGGCCGCCTTCGCGTCCTGCTCGACCTGGGCGAGCTCGTCCTGCAGGGACGAGGCGCTCTCGTCACGGCTGACGGCCTCGGGCAGGTCCTTCTTGAAGGCCTTCTGCACGGCGGAGTCCTGGAACAGCTTCGCGAGGGCGAGGTACGTCGCGTTGTCCTTGTCGGCCTTGCGGACCGCGAAGACGTTCACGTACGGCGCCGCGCTGGCGCTCGACGGGTCGTCCTGGTAGATCGCGTCCGAGATCGGCAGGCCGGCGGCCGTGGCGTAGTTGTTGTTGACGACCGCTGCGGCGACCGAACCCTGCTGCAGGGCGTTCGCGGTCTGCGAGGCGTTGAGCGGCTGGACGTCGACCTTCGACGACACGATGTCGCTCGTCGTCGAGAACGCCGATCCGCCGTCGCGGAGCGTGACGAGCTTCGCCGACTGCAGGATCAGCAGCGCGCGCGCCTGGTTGATCGAGTCGTCCGGGATCGCGACCTTCGCACCCTCCGGCAGGGCGGACGGCTTGTCGTACTTCGTCGCGTAGAGCGGCAGCGGGTAGACGGCAGTCGAGCCGATCGGCTGCAGGTCGTCGTCGGACGTGACGTTGTAGTCCGCGAGGTACTGGATGTGCTGGAACTGGTTGAGGTCCAGCTGCTTGTCCTTGAGCGCCGGGTTCGGCAGTGAGTAGTCGGCGAAGTTGGTCAGCTTCACGGTGACGTTCAACTTCGACTTCGCGAGCTTCGTGTAGGTGCTCCAGTAGTCGAGCGACTTGTCCGCGACACCGATCGTGACGGTCTTCGGCGAACCACCGGCTGCTGCGCCGTCGTCCCCGCTGGAGCGGACGGCCCCGACGATGAGGGCGACGACGATCGCGACGACGACCACCGCGGCGGCGACGATCCAGCCGATCGGGCGCTTGCCCTTCGGCTTCTCGGGCAGTGCGGGTGCTGCGGACATGGGGGTGCTCCTCGTGGGCAGTGCTGTGGGGGGTCCGCGGTGGTCCGCGGTGGCGACCGCGGGTCCGCGGCGCCGACCGCGGTGCTCCGCGGCGGTGACCGCGGTGGTCCGCGGCGTGCAGTCGAGTGTGACGGGCCGCCGGGGTGGGTGCGAGTTCGGTTCCGCCGTGTTACATCCACGCGCGGTTGACTGGGCCGGTGCGGAGCATCGAACTCGTCCTGGAGCCCTCGTCCGACGCGGCTGTCCGGACCGCGTGGGCAGCACTCGTCGACGCCGGTCTGCCGAGCCTCGGACGGCACCCGTCGCCGTCGAATGCCCCGCACGTGACGCTCGCCGCCGGGCCGACCCTGCCGGTGCCGTCGACCCTCGGCGTGCCGGTGCCGGAGACACTGCTGCTCGGCGGCGTGCTGCTCTTCCCCGCTGGCCCCGGTCGGTCCGTCCTCGTGCGGGCGGTCGTGCTGGACCCGGCGCTCGCCGCGCTCCACGAGGCCGTGCACCGCGTCGCACCGGGAGCGGTCGACACGAGCCTGCCCGGGCGGTGGTCCCCGCACGTCTCGTTCGCCCGCCGGGTGCGCGACGAGGACCTGCCCCGCGCCGTCGCGGCGCTGCGCGACGTCCCGTTGCCGCCGACCCTCGAGGTCGCCGGGGTCCGGCACTGGGACGGCGGCACGCGGACGGTGACCGCGGTCGGCTGAACCGGGTCAGACCCCGAGGACCCGCTCGCCGAAGGCGGACGCGAACGTCCGGTCGGGATCGGCTGCGGTCACGAGGTCGCGGAAGGCCTGGAGGCGCGGGTACAGCGCGTCGACCGCCTCGCCGCCGAGGGAACTCATCTTCCCCCAGTGCGGACGGCCGTCGAACGGGGCCAGGCGCGCTTCGAGGTCGGGCAGGAGCGCCGCGACCTCGGCGGGGTACTTCTTCCACGTGAACGCGATGCAGAGGACGTCCTCGCCCTGCGTCGGGCTCAGCCAGAACGGGTCGCCAGCCATCGTCCGGAGCTCGCAGACGTGCAGGTGCGGCTGGATCCGGTCGGCGAGCCCCCGGACCGCCTCGAGCGCGGCCGCCGCGTGCCGGAGCGGGACGAAGTGCTCGCTCTGCACCTCGGAGCCGTGGCTCGGGACCGACTCGATCGGGAAGTGCGGTAGGCGGTCCCACCACGGCCCGACCGAACCGTCCCTGGCGGTGTGGTGGCCGTCGCCGGCCGAACCGGGCAGCTTCGGCGCCCCGACGAGCGACTCCGGGACCGCGACGTCGTCGGCACCCTCGGGTACGCGCGACTTCAGGAGCACCTCGCTGATCTCGTCCCCGAACACCGTGTACGAGCACACCGAGTACGCGGCGGCGTGCACCTCGGCGACGTGCGCCGTGAAGGTGTCCCAGGGGATCGGACCGTAGGAGTCCTGCCGCATCCGGTAGGTCGGCTCGGCGTCGAGGGTCACCCGGGTGACGATGCCGAGCAGTCCGAGGTGCAGCACCGCCCCGTCGAAGGCCGGGTCGTCGCGCGTGACCGTGCGGGGCGTCCCGTCGGGTCCGAGCACCTCGAACGACCGGACGGCGGTGCTGAGCGACCCGAGCGTGGTGCCGGAGCCGTGCGTACCGGTGGCGATCGCGCCGCCGATGGAGATGTGGGGGAGGGAGCCGAGGTTGTGCAGGCCGAGACCCGCCCGGTGGACCTCCGGCGCGACGGCCCCGTACCGGGTCCCGGCGCCCATCGTCACGGTGCGCCGTTCGGTGTCGACGTCCAGGTCCGTCGGGATCCCGGTGAGGTCGAGCAGCACCCCGGGGGCGTCGGCGGAGTCGTTGAACGAGTGCCGCGTGCCGAGTCCGTGCACCCGGTGTTCGCGAGCGACGATCGCGGCGGCCTCGTCGATCGAGGACGGGCGGAGGACCCGCTCGGCCGTGTAGGTGACCGTGCCGGACCAGTTCAGCTCGCTCGTCGTCGACCGCATGCCGCCCACGATGCCACGTGCGGCGCCGCTCGGCCCCCGGGTCGCCGCCGTCCGGTCAGTGCATCGAGGGAGCGGGGGCGCCCTCGGGCATGCTCGGACGCCGGACCATCGCGGAGGTCGCGATGCCGAACAGGGAGATGACCGCACCGACGAGGAACGCCGTCTTCACACCCGAGGCGGTGGCCTCGGCCAGACCGTCCGCACCGCTGCCGGCGACGGCGGTCGAGGCGCCGATCGTGAGGAGCGTGACGAACAGGGCGGTGCCCGCAGCCCCGGCCAGCTGCTGCGCCGTGCCGAGCACCGCGCTGCCGTGCGAGTACAGCTTCGGGGGCAGCCCGCCGAGCGCCGCGGTGAAGAGCGGCGTGAACGTCAGGGCGAGCCCGATGCTCAGGACGACGTGCGCGCCGAGGACGAACCACACGCTCGTGCCGGTGCCGACCGTGGACAGCGCCCAGAGCACGGCGCTGACGATGATCGACCCGGGGATGAGCAGCACGCGCGGGCCGCGGCGGTCGTAGATGCGACCGACGATCGGCGACAGGAGACCCATCAGCAGGCCGCCCGGGAGCAGCAGGAGTCCGACCTGGAGCACCTCGAGCCCGAGCACGCGCTCGAGGTAGATCGGCAGCAGGATGAGCGTGCCGAACATCGCCATGAAGCTCAGGGCCATCGCGACGATCGGGATCGTGAAGCCCTTCGTCCGGAACGTCCGCAGGTCGAGCAGGGCGCTGTCGGTGCGCTGCAGACGAGTCTGGCGGACGATGAACAGCGCGAGCGCGACGGCGCCGACGACGAGCGCGGCCACCGGGACGACCGGACCGGTGGTGGCGATCTCGCCGATGCTGGACAGGCCGTAGACGATGCCGCCGAACGCGAAGGCGGACAGCACGACCGAGAAGACGTCGAGCGGTGCCCTGCGCGGCGTGGAGACGTCCGCCACCTTCACCATGCCGAGCACCAGCGCGGCCAGGGCGATCGGCAGGACGAAGCCGAACAGCCACCGCCACGAGAACGCGTTGAGGATCAGGCCCGAGATCGTCGGGCCGATGGCCGGCGCCACGGAGATCACGATCGAGATGTTGCCCATCACCCGACCGCGGTGAGCGGGCTCGACGAGCGTGAGCACCGTGGTCATCAGCAGCGGCATCATGATCGCCGTCCCGCTCGCCTGCACGATGCGCCCGACCAGCAGCATGCCGAACCCTCCGGCCAGCAGCGCGATGAGGGTCCCCGCGGAGAACAGGCTCATCGCCCAGACGAACACCGGCCGGGTGTTGAAGCGCTGCAGGAGGAACCCGGTGATCGGGATGACGACGGCCATGGTGAGCAGGAACCCGGTCGTCAGCCACTGTCCGGTCGCGGCGCTGATGTCGAGGTCGTCCATGAGCCGGGGCAGGGCGACGCCCATGATCGTCTCGTTGAGGATCACCACGAACGCGGAGACGAGCAGCAGCCCGATCACGAGTCGGGTCTCACCGGGGGACGGCTGTGCGACGCTCCCGGTGCGGGGTGCGGAATCGACGACCTGGGACATGCGGGGCTCCTGGTGGATCACGACTGGTGGAACGAGGGAGCGCAGAGCGCGCAGACAGGGCAACCGCCTGAGTGGATTCGATTATTCCGCTCCGCACCGACATCCGCCCGGCAGCGTCCGGCTTCCGCGCGGTCGCGCCCACGCATCCACGCAGCAGCGCCGGTGCTCAGTGCAGCATCGCCGGTGCTCAGTGCAGGATCGCGAACCCCTCGCCGTCGCCGTGCGGCACGACCGACCGGCAGGCCACGTCGGTCACCGTCGCGGACGGTGGCCCCGTCCGGATGAACGTCATCAGGGCGTCGACCGCCGGTGCCGGCCCCTCCGCCTCGACCTCGACCGTCCCGTCGAACAGGTTCCGGGCGTACCCGGCGAGTTCGAGCCCGTCGGCCTTCCGTGCGGTCCAGTACCGGAAACCGACCCCCTGGACCGTCCCCGACACGACGGCGTGCATCCTCGTCACCGTTGTCATGCGGCTCAATGTAGGCGCGCGGTCGGACCGGGAGTTTTCGGCCCTGTTTCCGTCTCGTGAAACCCGGTGATAGTGTCATTGCAACCCGAACACTTCAAGTCAACATGACACAAACCAACGAACTCCACGAACCCACCGAGCCGGCCATCCGCGTCGCCGTCTCGACGGTCATCGTCGCGCTGCGCCCGCACCCCGACACCGGTGCCCCGGCGCTCTGGATGCCGCTCGTGCGCCGGGTGGCGGAACCGTTCGAGGGCGCCTGGGCGCTCCCCGGTGGCTGGGTGCGCCCGGACGAGGGGCTCGAGGACTCGGCGGCGGCCCGTCTCCGGGAGACGACGAACGTGCAGCCGCGCTACCTCGAGCAGCTCTACGCGTTCGGCGACGTCGACCGGTCCCCGACCCGGGTCGTGTCGATCGTGTACTGGGCCCTGGTGCACCCGGACGAGGCGAGCTTGGTGCCGGACGACTGGAACGTCCGGTGGTTCCTCGCGGACGAGCACCCGCCGCTCGCGTTCGACCACGACCGCATCGTCGAGTACGCCCTCTGGCGACTGCGCAACAAGATGTCGTACTCCCGGATCGCCCAGGCGTTCCTGGGGGGCCGGTTCACCCTCGCCGAACTCCGCGGGGTGTACGAGGCGGTGCTCGGGCGTGCGCTCGACCCCGCGAACTTCCGGCGGCAGGTCGAGAAGACCGACGCGATCCTGCCCACCGACGAGACCACGAGCGGGGGCCGGCACCGACCGGCCCGGTTGTACCGCTCGAACCCCGACCTGGCCTACGCGGACAACGGCCCGCTGCAGCAGGGCTCACGACCGCAGAACCGATAGGAACACCGCAGTGTCCATCGCAACCACCATCGAACTGATCTCCAACGGCCGGGCCGCGGGCAGCACGTGCACGCCCGACCTGGCGATGCCCACGTGGGACTTCGACGACCGGCCCGGGTACGGCCCCGGTTCCTCGATGTCCGACGTCATCCCCACGAGTGCGCCGCGGCAGGGTGTGCTCCCGGACGAGTACAAGCAGGCGCCGGTGGACGAACTGCACGAGCGCATCGAGCGGGCGAAGGCGACCCTGGGGGACCGGGTCGTCGTGCTCGGCCACTTCTACCAGCGCGACGAGGTCGTGCGGCACGCGGACTTCCTGGGCGACTCGTTCCAGCTCGCCAACGCCGCCCTGACCAAGCCGGACGCCGAGGCGATCGTGTTCTGCGGCGTCCACTTCATGGCGGAGACGGCCGACATCCTCGCCCGCGACGACCAGCGCGTCATCCTGCCGAACCTCGCCGCCGGCTGCTCGATGGCGGACATGGCCGACATCGACAGCGTCGAGGCCGCGTGGGCCGAGCTCACCGCGGTCTACGGCACCGAGCCGGACGCCGACGGTCGGGTGCCGATCATCCCCGTGACCTACATGAACTCCGCGGCCGACCTCAAGGCGTTCTGCGGGCGGAACGGCGGGATCGTCTGCACCTCGTCGAACGCGGCGACCGTCCTCGAGTGGGCGTTCGAGCGTGGGCAGCGCGTCCTGTTCTTCCCCGACCAGCACCTCGGCCGGAACACCGCGAAGGCCATGGGGATCAGCACCGACCGCATGCCGATGTGGAACCCGCGGAAGCCCCTGGGCGGCAACGACGCCGAGACCCTGCAGGACGCCGCGGTCGTGCTCTGGCACGGCTTCTGCTCGGTGCACCGCCGGTTCACGGTCGACCAGATCGAGCAGGCCCGGCGGGACCACCCCGGTGTCCAGGTCATCGTCCACCCGGAGTGCCCGATGGCCGTGGTCGACGCCGCCGACCACGCCGGCAGCACCGACCTCATCCGGAAGACCGTCGCGGCCGCGACCGAACCGACGACCTTCGCGATCGGCACCGAGATCAACATGGTGAACCGGTTGGCGGCCGAGTACCCGCAGCACACGATCTTCTGCCTCGACCCGGTGGTCTGCCCGTGCTCCACGATGTACCGGATCCACCCCGGGTACCTCGCGTGGGTGCTCGAGGCACTCGTCCGCGGCGAGGTGCTCAACGAGATCGTCGTCCCCGCCGAGGTGCAGGCCGACGCCCGGATCGCGCTCGAGCGGATGCTCGCCGAGAAGCCGCGGGCCTGACCGCCGGCCCGGCAGGGAGGACAGCACCGTGCACGTCGTCATCGTCGGCTCCGGCATCGCCGGGCTCACCGCAGCGATCCGTGCGAGCGCCCGCCACGACGTCACCCTGGTGACGAAGGGCGCCCTCGCCGACAGCGCGACCGCGTACGCCCAGGGCGGCGTCGCGGTCGCACTCGGCGCCGACGACTCCGCGTCGCTCCACCAGACGGACACGCACGTCGCGGCGGCCGGCAGTGCCGACGCCCGCGCCGTCGAGGTGCTCTGCACCGACGGACCCGCACGCGTGCGCGACCTGCTCGCCCTGGGGGTCCCGTTCGACCGGACGAGGGACCCGGCGAGCCTCGACCGCCACGGTGACGACCTGGCCCGCGGCCGCGAGGCGGCGCACGGCCGCTGGCGGGTCGTGCACGCGGACGGCGACGCGACGGGTGCGGCGATCGAGCGGACCCTGGTCGACGCCCTGCACCGTCGCCACGTCACCATCCTCGAACGCACCTGCCTCACCGACCTGGTCGTCCGTGACGGCGCGGTCGTCGGGGTCGACGTCCTCGACCTGCTCGGCGAACCGCGCCGGCTCGACGCGGACGCGGTCGTCCTGGCGTCCGGGGGAGCCGGCCACCTGTACCGCGAGACCACGAACCCGCTCGTCGCGACGGGGGACGGCGCGGCCGCCGCCTGGCGTGCCGGGGCCGTGCTCGCCGACCTGGAGTTCGTCCAGTTCCACCCGACCCGGCTCGCGGTCCCCGGCGGCGGGCTCGTGTCCGAGGCCGTCCGCGGCGAGGGCGCCGTGCTCCGCGACGCCCGCGGCCGACGCTTCATGACCGACGTGCACCCGGACGCCGAGCTCGCCCCGCGCGACGTCGTGGCGCGGGGGATCGCCGCGGCGGTGCGCGAGCAGGGCGGCGAGCCCGTCCTGCTCGACGCGTCCGGCCTCGACGACGGCTTCCTGGTCCGCCGCTTCCCCGGACTCACCCGCGCCACCCGTGCCGCCGGCTTCGACTGGACCCGCGAGGGCGTCCCCGTGTCGCCCGCGGCGCACTACTCGATGGGCGGCGTCGCCACCGACGCCGAGGGTCGGACGAGCCTGCCCGGCCTCCTCGCGATCGGCGAGGTGGCCTGCACCGGGGTGCACGGCGCCAACCGCCTCGCCTCGAACTCGCTCCTCGAGGGACTGGTCTTCGCGGTCCGCGCAGCGGACGCACTCGACGCGGCACGGCCCGACCGGCTGCGCCTCCGGGGGGACGCGTCCCTCCACGTCACCAGCGTCAGCAGCGCGGCCGACGCGATCCGTTCCTCCCGTCCGGTGCTGCCGGGAGGCGCGGATCGCCGCACCGACGCGACGGACGTCCGCCGGGTGGTCCAGTCCGTCATGACGGACCGCGTGGGCCTGCTCCGCGACGCGGCCGGGCTCGCGAGCGCGCGACGCGGACTCGCCGCGGTCGCCGTGCCCTGCCCGACCGGGGTGCACGACCACGAGGACCGCGCGCTGCTCGACCTCGCGCGCATCACCGCGCTCGCGGCCGAGACCCGCACCGAGTCGCGCGGCGCGCACGCCCGCACCGACCACCCTGACACCGACCCGTCCGCCCCCGCCTCGTACGCGTGGGTCGCACAGCACGCACCCGTCCCGCAGGAGGTACCCGCATGACCGTCGAGACCGCACCCGTCGACCCGGGCACCATCCCGCCGCACGCGCTGCGCCGGGTGATCGAGACCGCCCTCGAGGAGGACGCGCCCTGGGGCGACGTCACCAGCGAGACGCTGATCCCGGCCGACGCGACCGCGACCGCGACGCTCGCCGCGCGCGAACCCGGCGTCCTCAGCGGCGGCGGCGTGTTCGTCGCCGTGATGCACGCGGTCGACCCCGCGATCGTGGCGGAGCTGCACGTGTCCGACGGCTCCCGCTTCGGCGCCGGGGACGTCCTGGCGACCGTCACCGGGCCGGCGCGCGCCGTGCTCCGTGCCGAGCGGGTCGCGCTGAACCTGACGCAGCGGATGTCCGGCATCGCGACGGCGACCGCCGCGTACGTCGCCGCCGTGTCCGGGACACGTGCCCGGATCGTCGACACCCGGAAGACGACACCGGGGCTCCGTGCGCTCGAACGGTACGCGGTGCGCTGCGGCGGCGGGCACAACCACCGCACATCGCTGTCGGACGCCGTGCTCGCGAAGGACAACCACCTCGCGGTGCTGCTGTCGCGCGGGACCGCCGTCGAGGACGCGATCCGCTCGGCCCGCGAACGCCTCGGACACACCGTGCACCTGGAGGTCGAGGTGGACCGGATCGACCAGATCGAACCGGTCGTGCACGCCGGCGTCGACACGATCATGCTCGACAACTTCACGACCGCCGCACTGGTCGAGGGCGTCGCGATCGTCGACGGCCGAGCGCTCGTGGAGGCCTCCGGCGGGGTCTCCCTCGACACCGTCGCGGCGATCGCGGCGACGGGCGTCGACGTGGTCTCGGTCGGGGCGCTCACCCACTCCGCCCGGGCGTTGGACCTCGGGCTCGACATCGACGTCGAGGGCTGACCGGACCGTGTTCTACCTGGACCGAGCGGCGACGACCCCGGTGCGCCGCGAGGTCCTCGAGGCGATGTGGCCGTACCTCACCGGCACGTTCGGCAACCCCTCGTCGACGCACGGCGTGGGCGACGCGGCCGCCCGCGGCCTCGCCGACGCCCGCGCCACGGTCGCCCGGGCGCTCGGCTGCCGACCGGCCGAGGTCGTCTTCACCACCGGCGGCACCGAGGGCGCGAACACCGCGGTCAAAGGCATCGCGCTCGCCGCACCCCGGGGACGGCACGTCGTCACCAGTGCGATCGAGCACGAGGCGGTCCTCGAGAGCTGCCGGTACCTCGAACGGTTCCACGGCTTCGACGTCACCGTGCTCCCGGTCGACGCGGACGGGGTGGTCGACCCCCGGGTGCTGCGCGACGCACTCCGGCCGGACACGACGCTCGTGTCGATCGCGCACGCCGACAACGAGATCGGCACGGTGCAGGACGTGCCGGCGCTCGCCGCGGTCGCGCACGAGGTGGGCGCCCGCTTCCACACCGACGCGGTGCAGTCCGCGCCGTGGCTGCCGGTCGGGCTCGACGTGCTCGGTGTGGACGCCCTGTCGCTGTCCGGGCACAAGCTCGGCGCGCCGAAGGGCACGGGCGTGCTCGCGGTCCGCGCGGGCGTTCCGCTCGAACCGCTCGTGCACGGTGGCGGCCAGGAGCGCGGGCGACGTTCCGGCACCGAGGACGTGGCCGGGGCGGTGGCGGTCGCGACGGCGTTCGCCCTGGCGGCGGACCACCGGGCCACGGCGGCCGCCACCGCGTCCACGACCCGGGACGCCGTGCTCGACGGGGTGGTCGCGGCGGTGCCGGGAGCGTTCGTCACCGGATCGCGGACCGCGCGCCTGCCGGGGCACGCGTCGTTCTGCTTCCCGGGGGTGAACGGCGAGACGGTGCTGCTCGAGCTCGAGCAGCGTGACGTCGTGTCGTCGTCGGGCAGCGCCTGCGCGGCGGGGAGCACCGAGGCGTCGCACGTGCTCACGGCGCTCGGGCTGCCGGACGACGTCGCCCGCACCGCCCTGCGGTTGACGTTCGACGAGCTCCTGGCCGAGGCCGACGTGCCCGCGGTGGTCGGCGCGGTCGTGGCGTCGGTCGCAGCCGTCCGGGCGCTCGGCTGAACCGAACGGGGTGTACTAGACGTTCTACTCCATGAGTGGGGACGTGTCCCCCCTTTTGCGGACCGGAGAAGTGCGTCAGAGTACTCACATGGCAAACGCGATGACGACTCGGGTCCGGCAGGAGGACCACTTCCGGGCGGTCCAGCTCCTCCCGGCACCCGCGACGGTGATCGCGCTCGTCCTGGCCGCGCAGCACGACCTCGGTACCGCCCCGCTCGGGCTGATCGCCGTCGTCGGGGCACTCGCGACCATCGGGAGCGCCCTGCTCCCCATGGTCCGTCCCACGGCGATCCGACGGTCGATGCCCGCGCCGACCGAGACGGACCGGTACCGAGAGGACACCGAACACCCTTGAGGACCAGCACCGACGGGTCCGTCCCCCCGCGGACCCGTCGGTGCCACGACCGGACGCTGCCCCCTGAACGGCGTCCGGCGCGGGGCACGGCATCCCCCTGATCCGTCGTGCCCCGCCGTACCCCGTGACCCGTCGTGGATGCGGGCGTCGCTTCCCCTGTGCGACGCCGTCCCCTCCACCCACGACGGGTCACGGCCCGCACGCGGCCCGGTGGTCGGCGGGCCACCCGCTCGCTACCGTGGTGCCGTGCCCTCGTACCGTGTGACCCTCGCCGTCGGAGCACTCGTGCCCGGCACGACCCCCGACGCCGTGCTGCCCGAGGCCGCGCGGCTCGTCGCCGAGCTCACGGTCGTCGAGGCGCGGGACGTCCGGGTGCTCCGCGGCGTGCCCTGCGCCGTCGTGCGGTTCGAAGCACCCTCGGACGAGATCGCCGAGGCCGTCGCGTCGCACGCAGCCGACGGCCTCGTCGCCACCGCCGAGGTCCGTTCGGCCGTCGTCACCCGGCGCGACGGCTCCCGCTGGACGCCCCTGGGGTGACCGGCCAGACGTAGTCGAGGTCGTCCGGGACGTCCGGGAACAGCTCCCGGTAGTGCTCGGGCGCCTTCTGCACGAGCTTCGACCGGTGCGACCGGTGCACCGCCGGGTCGTCGTTCCAGGGCGGCATCGGGAAGTCGCCCCGTCGGTAGGCGTCGAGGTCCTCCGGCACGAGCCCGAGGTCCGCGAGCGTCTTCTCGAGACAGGTGTCCGCGTACCCGCGCTCCGTCCACACGCGGCACGTGGCGTCCTGGTAGGCCATCAGGGCCGGCCGGTACCCGCGCCACATCGCGGTGACCGGGTGATGCTGCCAGCCGTAGTCCGGCAGGGTCAGCGCGCGCATCACCTGCAGTGTCTCGACCCGCTGCTTGCCCAACCGCCGGTCGTCGAGGACCTCGGCCGACGCGCGGAACTCCGGGTACGGCAGGAACGTCTGCATGGCGAGGACCGTACGCGCGGGGGCTGGAACCCGACACATGTCGTCACACGCCGACCGTGCGACGAGCAGGCGTGTGAGCATCGACCGCATGAGCGGAGAACTCGTCGTCGGTGTCAGCGGCAGCCCATCGGACCCCTCGCGGACGTCCACCCTGGTGGCTGCCACCGTCGCGCGCCTCGGCCAGGAGATCGAGGACGCCCGGACCGAGACGATCGAGATCGGTCCGC
The DNA here is from genome assembly GCF_051903265.1 of Curtobacterium sp. SP.BCo. Lineage (GTDB taxonomy): Bacteria > Actinomycetota > Actinomycetes > Actinomycetales > Microbacteriaceae > Curtobacterium. Next base: position 3,197,165 of record NZ_CP194337.1, on the reverse strand, counting down.
TGCTCGCCGACCTCGGTGCGGCCCCGTCGCGCGAGGCCATGTCGCCGCGGACCATCCGGGCGCTCGAGACGGTGGAGGCGGCCGACGTGCTCGTCGTGGGCAGCCCCGCGTTCCGTGCCGCGTACTCCGGCGCCTTCAAGTTGTTCTTCGACTGGATCGGCCAGTACGACCTCGTCGACACCCCGGTGCTCCTGACCGCCACCGGCGGGAGCGACCGGCACGCGCTGCTCGTCGAGCACCAGATGCGGCCGCTGTTCGGCTTCTTCCAGTCGACCACCCTGCCGATCGGCGTCTTCGGCAACGAACGGGACTTCACGAAGCGCGAGGGGGGCTACGACATCACGAGCGTGGACCTCGAGCTCCGCATCGACCAGGCGGTGCACCGGGCGCTGCCGATCATCCGCGGCGGGTTCGCCACCGCGGGCGCCGGCGAGGTCCGTCGCCCCGCCGACTTCTGAACACGGGCGGCCGTTCCGCGCGAAGGAAGCCGTTCCGCGCGTAGGAAGCGGAATCGCGCGTAGGAAGCTGGAATTTCCGGTCTCCTACGCGCGATTCCGCTTTCCAGGTCACGCGCCATGGGAAGAAAGGGGCGCGCCACGCTCAGGCGGACGGGAGGCTCGTGGCGGCCCCGCCCCGCGCCTCCAGTCCGCCTCGGGGTCAGTCCTGCAGGGACGCGACGTGCGCGACCGCCAGGCGGTAGCCGTCCGGGCCGGCGCCCGCGATGACCGCGGTCGCCGCTGTCGCGACGTGGTCGACGTGCCGGAACGGCTCGCGCTTCCACGTGTTCGACAGGTGCACCTCGACAACCGGCACCGAGAGCGCCTCGACGGCGTCGTGCAGCGCGACCGAGGTGTGCGCGTACGCGGCGGGGTTGATCACGACGCCGACGAAGTCGTCGAGTGCCTCGTGCAGCCACTCGACGAGCTCGCCCTCGCGGTTCGTCTGCCGGAAGTCGGCGTCGAGCCCGTGGACCGCGGCCTCGGTGTGCACGATGGCCTCGATCTCGGCGAGCGTGACCGTGCCGTACTGCTCGGGGTCGCGCCGCCCGAGGATGTCGAGGTTCGGGCCGTTGAGGACGAGGATGCGCGACTGCTCGGTCATGTCGCGAGCCTACCGAGGGTCCGCAGTGGCATCACGAGCGCTATGCATACCTCGGCTATGTGAACGGTCACAAATCGGTGTAACGTTCCCGTCCGGGTCGGCAGAGTTGTCGATCGCAACACACTGACGTGGAGTTTGAATGGTTCTCGCTGCAGCGAACAACGGGATCCGGCTCGATCTGGGCTGGGTCGACTACCTGATGATCATCGTGTACTTCGCGGTCGTCATCGGGATCGGGTTCACCGCCCGGAAGCAGGTCCGGACGAGCATGGACTTCTTCCTCTCGGGCCGCTCGATGCCCGCGTGGATCACGGGCCTGGCGTTCGTGTCCGCGAACCTCGGCGCGACCGAGATCCTCGGCATGGCCGCCAACGGTGCCCAGATCGGCATGGCGACCCTGCACTACTACCTCGTGGGCGCCGTGCCGGCGATGGTGTTCCTCGGGCTCGTGATGATGCCCTTCTACTACGGCTCGAAGGTACGTTCCGTGCCCGAGTTCATGCTGCGGCGGTTCGGCAAGGCCCCGCACCTGGTGAACTCGATCGCGTTCGCTGTCTCGAACGTCCTCATCGCGGGCATCAACCTCTACGCGATGGCGATCGTCATCGAGGCGATGCTCGGCTGGCCGGAGTGGCTGGCAATCATCGTCTCCGCCGGCTTCGTCCTCGTCTACATCACGCTCGGCGGCCTGAGCAGCGCGATCTACAACGAGGTCATGCAGTTCTTCGTGATCATCGCCGGGCTCATCCCGCTGACGATCGTCGGCCTGCACCGCGTCGGCGGCTGGAGTGGACTGAGCGAGGCCATCGTGAAGACCCAGGGCGTGCAGCACCTGCAGGCGTGGGCCGGCACCGGCTTCGGCGACGTGACGAACCCGATCGGCGCGAACTGGCTCGCGATCGTGCTCGGCCTCGGCTTCGTGCTGGGCTTCGGCTACTGGACGACGAACTTCACCGAGGTCCAGCGTGCGTTCTCCGCGAAGAACATGTCGGCTGCCCGGCGCACCCCGCTGATCGCCGCGATCCCGAAGCTCTTCATCCCCGCGATCGTCGTCATCCCCGGTCTCATCGCCGCGGCCGTCGTCGGCAACCAGTTCGCCGACGGGTCCCTGACCTACAACGACGCGATCCCGAAGCTCATCCAGATGTACCTGCCGACCGGTGTGCTCGGCGTCGCCGTCACCGGTCTGCTGGCCTCGTTCATGGCCGGTATGGCCGCGAACGTCTCGTCGTTCAACACCGTCTTCACGTACGACATCTGGCAGCGCTACATCAAGCCGAACATGCCCGACGTGCACTACCTGAAGACCGGACGCTGGGTCACCGTGGTCGGTGTCCTGGTGGGCATCGCGACCGCGTTCATCGCCGCGCAGGCGTCGAACATCATGACGTACATGCAGACGCTGTTCTCGTTCTTCAACGCGCCGCTCTTCGCCGTGTTCATCCTCGGTCTGCTCTGGAAGCGGATGACCACCGCTGGCGCCCTCTGGGGGTACGTCCTCGGCATCGTGACGCCGACGATCACCTGGATCGCCTACCTGGTGAACCCGAAGCTGTTCGCCACCGCGACCGCCGAGACCCTGTACGGCGCGATCATCTCGTTCGTCACCGTGCTCGTCGTCGGGTTCGTCGTGTCGATGGTCACCAAGCCGAAGCCCGAGAAGGAGCTCGGCGGCCTGGTCTACGGCGTCGGCAAGATCGACCTGCACGGCGACTCCGTCGCGACCGACACCGCGTGGTACCGCTCCCCGGCGCTGCTCGGCACCGTCGCACTGATCCTGTGCGTCGTCCTGTACCTCCCGTTCCTCTGATCCGCGAAGGAGATCTCCCATGAGCGACACCACCACCGCCATGACCGAGGAGCAGAAGGCCGCCCTCGTCCGTTCCACCCGTCGGCTCGACCTGCGCCGCATCCTCGGCGGTCTGTTCGTCCTGTACGGCGTCATCACCACGATCGTCGGCATCGTCCACTGGAACACCGACCCGGAGAAGACCGGCGGCATCCACATCAACCTGTGGGTCGGGCTGTCGATGCTCGTCGGCGGGCTGCTCTTCTTCCTCTGGGACCGGCTGAACCCCGTCCCGGCGGAGGACATCATCGGCCAGGCCGAGGCCGAGGCGCAGCAGAAGGCCGCGGGCGAAGGGCGCGAGGTGCACTGAACTCGGTGCGCCGACGGTCGCGTTGCCGACTCGGAACGACGAAGCCGCTGTCATGCGACAGCGGTTTCGTCGTTCCACGACGGGCGTGCCGGGAGGCGCGGTGCACGTCGTCGGATCGGCTGCGGTGCGCCGCGCGATGGGTTGACGCCACGGTTCGCCGACCAGTAGTATTGATATGTCGATCGGGTGTTCTCGGTCGGAAGTGATCCCCGGATTACCTGCAGCCAGCGCGGGGCCCGGGGATTTGCGCTGTCCGGACCGGACGCGCCGGATCAGGACACCAGCAGTTCACGAACCCGGAGGGTGTCCGTCAGCACGCCGCTGCCGTGTGCACCACACGCGACGTCGGCGAGCGCAAGGAGTGGTTCGTCCGTGCCGCGTCGGTGCTCGTGCCGAAGGTGCACACCGAGTCCGCGCGCACGCATCGTGTCGATCATCTTCTGATCGCTTCGATCTGCGTGCGGACCGCGAGACTCGAACACCAGGTGGCGGACGCCACGGAGGTCGAGCTCGTGGACGAGTCGTTCGAGGCATCGTCGACGACGACGCTCTGGCCGGGCCGCGACGCCGTCGTACCGGATGACGAGGATCTCGACGGCGCGGCGGAGGAGATCGAGCCACGAGATCCGCTGCGCCGTCAGGGCCTCGTACCAGTGCAGTTTCCGCATCCGAGTCGGCCGGAGGTGCTCGACCGCGCGGCGCGCATCGGGTTCCTCGTCGAGGTCGATCACGACTGCGGCGAGGAGGTACGCCGTGTGGTCTCGCCCGCCGCCCGGTTCGGACTCGTCCACGTAAGCGCGCTGCATCCGGTGAGTATATTACGTACCAGTTCGTACCGAGAAGGAACGGTTGCGCCGGCCGCACCGTCGGGCCAAGTTGATCTCGACGAAAGGAACCCGCCCATGGACACGATGGTCTTCATCAACCTGCCCGTCGCCGACCTCGAGCGCTCGAAGGCGTTCTACGAGGCGCTCGGCTACTCGATCAACCCGGCGTTCAGCGATGACACCGCGGCGTGCGTCGTGGTGAGCGACACGATTTACGTCATGGTGCTCACGCACGCCAAGTTCGCCGAGTTCACCGACAAGACCATCGCCGACGCCGGCACGATCGAGGTCATCAACTCCCTCAGCGCGTCGTCGAAGGACGAGGTCCACCGCATCGTCGACGCCGCGGTGCTGGCCGGCGGCACCGAGGACCGACCGGAGATGGACCTCGGCTTCATGTACCAGCGGAGCGTCGTCGACCCGGACGGCCACCGCTGGGAGTACGTGTGGATGGACCCGCAGGCAGCACAGGACGGTCCACCCGCGGAGTGACGACGGGACGGCGGTGGGCGGTGTCGGCAGCACGCACCAGGATGGTCCCATGAGCACCGACCCCGTCGCCGCGCCCGGATCCGTCTCCGTCTCGTCGGACCTCGTCGTCGGGGAGGACGGCCTCGCCCGACCGGTGTGGGCGTCGGCCGACGAACTGCTGCGCGACTACTACGACAGCGAGTGGGGCATGCCCGTGCGTGACGAACGGGGCGTGTTCGAACGGCTCTCGCTCGAGGCGTTCCAGTCCGGCCTGTCGTGGCGCACGATCCTGGCGAAGCGGCCGGCGTTCCGTGCCGCCTTCGCCGACTTCGACGCCGACACGGTTGCCGGGTTCGGCGAGGACGACGTCGCCCGGCTGATGGCGGACGCGGGCATCGTCCGGAACCGGGCGAAGATCCTCGCGACGATCACGAACGCCGACGCCACGATCGCCCTGCGCGAGGACGGCGGGCTGGCCGAGTTCGTCTGGTCGTTCCGCCCGGCGTCGACCCCGGAGCCGCACTCCTCCGCCGAGGTGCCGACGCGGTCCGACGAGTCGATGGCGCTGTCGAAGGCCCTCCGGAAGCGTGGGTTCGCGTTCGTCGGACCGACCACGATGCACGCGCTGATGGAGGCGCTCGGCATCGTCGACACCCACCTCGTCGGCAGCCACCGACGCGGCACCTCCGGCGTCTGGAACTGAGCGGCGCGTCGGCGACCCGGCAGGGCTATGGTCGCGACATGAGCTCCGAGAACCCGCGTGTCCGCGCCGTGCACCCGGTCGACGCCGAGGTCGTCGAGGTACCGGTCGAGGCCTCCGTGCCACCCGCCGAGCACGTCGCGGGGGAGCAGCCGTCCACGCCCGAGCACGACCCGGACGAGGTCCGCATCGCGTTCCTGCTCTTCCCGGACCTCACGCAGCTCGACCTGACCGGCCCGGCACAGGTGCTCGCCCGCGTCCCGGGGGCCCGGGTGGAGTACGTCGCCGCCACCCTCGACCCGGTGCCGAGCGACTGCGGACTCGCACTCGTCCCGACGACCACGATCGCCGCGGCCGGCCCCGCCGACGTCCTCGTCGTCCCGGGCGGCGAGGGTGCGTTCGACGCCATGCTCGACGCCGAGGTGATCGGGTTCGTCCGGCGTGAAGCCGAGCGGGCGACCTGGGTGACCTCGGTCTGCACGGGCGCGTTCGTCCTCGGCGCCGCCGGACTCCTGGCGGGCAAGCGGGCGACGACGCACTGGGCGTCGCGGCCCATGCTCGGCGCGTTCGGCGCCCAGCCGGTGGACGACCGGGTGGTGGACGACGGCGCGGTCGTGACCGCCGCCGGGGTCAGCGCGGGCATCGACATGGCGCTGTGGCTCGCGGCGGAGCTCGCCGGTCAGCCCGCGGCCGAGGCGATCCAGCTGCAGATCGAGTACGACCCGCAGCCCCCGTTCGACGCCGGTTCGGCGACGCGCGCGGACACCCGGATCGTCACGGCAGCGCGCGCAGCGGCCGAGGACTCCCGCGGCGAACGGGTCGCACGAGCGGCTGCGGCGGTGATGCGCTGACGCGGTCGGTCAGCCTGGGGGCCGGGTCAGCGGTTGCCCTTCGAACCGCGCTTCGGCTTGCCCTTCATGCCGCGCTGCACCCGCCCGCGACCGGTGGAGTTCTTGCCACCGCCGCTCTTCGCGCCGGTGCCCTTCGTGGCACCGCGCTTGGCGACGGTCTTCTTGTTGGCTGCGGTGGCCTTGCCGCCACCGGACGGACGGGTGCCGGCGTCCGCGGTGCGGTCCGTGCCTCCCGGCTCGTCCTGCGCGCCCCGCGAACTGTTGGCGGTCCGCCCGCGCACCACGCCGATGAACTCCTCCGTCGTCTCGGAGGCGTCCTCGTCGCGCCAGACGAGCGCGATCCGGGTGCCGGGCGACCCGACGAGCGGCCGTGCCAGGAGGTCTTTCCGGCTCGCCGCACGGAAGAGCGACTGGGGGAGCACCACGACACCGACGTTCGCCTCGACGAGGTCGAGCGCGGCGTCGACGTCCGCCGGCACCGGGCCCGCGTCGACGACGTGCACGTCGGTCTCCGACAGGTCGATCTCGGCGAGGTCTGCGAGGGGGGAGTCCTTCGGCACGGCCACGACCGCCGTCTCCGTCCAGAGCGGGATGGCGTTGTGGCCGTCCGGGAACGGTGCCCGGGCGAAGGCCATGTCGGGCTCGCCGGCGAGCGTCTCGACGACCTCGTCCGCGCCGATCGCCCGCAGTCGGAGCTCGATCGTGGGGAAGCGATCGCGCCAGACGCGCGCCCACTTCGCCGGGGACACCCCTGGTACGAAGGCGATGGTCAGGGCGGCGGTCATGCAAACGAGCATACGGGCCGTACCCTTGTCGGTATGGCGCAGGAACAGACCATGAAGCCCGAGACGGCCGCGAAGAAGCTCGGCATCCTGCTGGCGGCGGCCCCGGAGACCTTCCAGGGCGCGCCGATCAGCCGGACCGCGTTCGACGAACTCCGCACGGAGCCCCCGACCTGGCTCGAGGACCTCCGACGCGACGGCCCGCACCCGCGACCCGTCGTGGCGCAGAAGCTCGGCGTGTCGATCTCGGGGCTGACCCGTGCCGGCATCGAGGAACCCCTGACGACGGCGGCGATCAAGTCGCTGCTCGAGGAGAAGCCCGAGTGGCTCGTCCGTGAGCGTGCGACCCAGGCGGCCGTGCACGCGGAGAACGCCCGTGTGAAGCAGGAGCGCGCCGCCAAGGCCGCCTCCCGCGCCGCGGACTGACCGGTACCCCGCCAGCCCGAGGCCACGCCGTGCACGAGACCGTCGCCGACGCCATGCTCGTCGTGCCGCAGTTCGCGTCGGTGTGCTGCATCGTCGGTGACCGCTACCGGCCGCGGCCCGGGGTGATCGTCCCGGCGGCGGTGATGCTCGTCGCGATGCTCATGCCCGTCGTGCACGCCGGGGCGGTGTGGACGTTGCTCGCCGCGACGCTGCTCCTCCTGCTCGCACCGCTGCCCGTGATGCGCCGTCGCCGCGCGGACGGCCACCGTGCGGAACCGATGGACGTGCACCGTGCACTGTCGGCCGTCGTGATGGCCGGGATGCTGTTGATGGGGCACGCGACCGGTCTCGCCGACGGCCACGCCGGCCACGGGATCGCACTGACCGCCATGCTCGGCGCCGGGGTCATCGGCTACTCCGCGTTCAGCGGGTGGCTGCTCCGGTACGAGTGGGCCCGGGAGGACCGCCGGGCCGTCCGCAGCGGCGAGGTGTTCGCGATGACGGTGGCGGTCGTCGGCATGACGCTCGCGATGTAGTCAGGCGGCGTCGTCTGCGTCCGCGGTGCTCGCGGAGTGGACCCGCTCCTTCGTCTCGCGGATCGTGTCGCGCGGTACCGGCGGCACGCCGCGCCGGATACCGCGCACGCCGACAGCCAGCAGGATCGCGGTCACGATCGCGAAGACCACGACGGTGATCCCGGTGGCAGCCCAGAGCGGCAGCGCCAGCTCGAGGAGTGCGACCGCGAAGCCGGCGAGGGCCACGAGCGTCGTCAGGGCGAAGGCCACCCCGACGCCGGCCAGCACCAGCCCGGTCTTCGCACTGCTCACCCGCTCGCCGACCTCACGCCGTGCCGACGCGACCTCGTCCCGCACGGCACGCAGCACCGGCTCGAGTGCCTTCTGCACGAGTCCGGCGGTCATCGTGTCGCGGAACGACGGCTTGCTGGTACGGCCCTCGTCGTGGTCGGTGCTGCTCATGGGGTCTCCTGTCCGGGGCGCGGCGCTCGCACCCACGGGGTGGACGCCGTGGAGCCGATGATCGTCACGTCACCTGCGGCAGTGCTCGGCGCCTTCGCAGGTTCAGCGGGTGGTCCGACCGCGGAGCAGGTGCCCCACCGCGGGTGGACACCGCAACGGCCTGGAGGCCCGCCCCGCGTCGACGACGCAGGTCGGGCCTCCAGGGACGGTCACTGCCCGGGCGTCAGGAAGCGACCTCGTCGAGGTCGTCGATCCCGCGCGCGGCGGCCGCGGCACGGCGCGCTCGCATCGACGGCGCGACGAGCGCGCCGGCGACGGCGAGGACGGCGACGCCGGTGCATGCCCAGAAGCCGATCGTGAACGCGTCGTCGGTCGGCAGGCCCTGCGGGGTGCTGTGCGAGGTGATGAGCGCCGCGATCACGGCGGTGCCGACGCTCGACCCGATGGTCCGGACGACGGTGTTCGCGCTGATCGCCTCACCGGTCTGGTTGGCGGGGACGCTCTCGATGATGGCGTTCGAGCAGGCTGCGAGGGCCAGGCCGATGCCGATGCCGGTGAGGACGCCGGACACGACGACCTCGGCGATGGCGGCGTGCGAGACCGCGGGGATGAGGAACGCGGCGACGATCGCGAGCCCGCCGAGCAGCATCGGCGGCTTCGGCCCGACCTTGCGGACGAGGATGCCGGCGATCGGTCCGGCGACGATCATCATGACGACGGTCGGCAGCAGGAAGAGCCCGGCCTCGGTGACGTCCTTGCCGAAGCCGTAGCCGACGGCGGTCGGCAGCTGCAGCAGGGTCGGGACGAGGACGAACGTGCCGAACATCGCGAAGCCGAAGACGAGCGCGACGACGTGGGCGGTCCAGACGCCGCGGACCGCGAAGAGCCGGACGTCGATGAGGGGTTCGGCGACCCGGAGCTCGACGAGCACGAACGCGACGAGGGCCACCGCGCCGAGGACCAGCAGGCCGATGGTCTTGCCGTCGCCCCAACCCCAGGTCTCGCCCTCGCTGACCGCGAGCAGGATCGCCACGAGGGAGATCGCGAGGACGAACGTGCCGACCATGTCGAGCCGGCCGGGCTTCCGCACGGGGGACTCGGGCATGCCGAAGACCGCGCCGAGCAGGGCGATCACGACGAGCACCGCCGGGAGCCAGAACAGCCAGTGCCACGAGAGGTGCTCGACGATCGGTCCGGCGGCGACGATGCCGACGCCCGCACCGATGCCGAAGATCGCGGAGAGCAGGCCGATCGTGACGCTGACCTTCTCCTTCGGGAGCTCGTCGCGCACGATCCCGATGGACAGCGGCATCACGGCGCCCGCGGCCCCCTGGAGCGCCCGGCCGACGATCAGCGTGCCGAGGTTCGGCGCGAGGGCGGCGAGCACGGCCCCGACGAGCAGGATCGACAGGACGATGATCAGGACCTTGCGCTTGCCGACCATGTCGCCGAGCCGGCCGAGGATCGGCGTGAGCACGGACGCGGAGAGCAGGTACGCGGTGAGGACCCAGCTCGTGGCGCTGGTCGACGCGCCGAGGTCCTGGCCGATCGTGGACAGCGCGGGGGCGACGAGCGACTGCAGCACCGCGAAGGACAGGCCGCCGAGGGAAAGGTAGACGATGATCGCCGTGCTGTTCGGCCGACGTCCGTCGGTGGTGGGGTGGGACCCGGTGCGCGGGGTCTCCATGGTCTCGGTCATCGTGCTCCGTGAGGTCGATGTAAACGTTTGCTGACTCGTCGAGGGTACGCGGTTCGCCCCCGATGTCAACACTTGCTTACATCGCGGTCCGACCCGGTACGCTTCGATCATGAGCAAGGACGCCGCGGCCACCCGTCTGCTGCTCGTGCAGGCCGCGCGGCGTCGCTTCGCGTTCGACGGCTACCGCGCGACGACCGTGCGGGACATCGCCGCCGACGCCGGGGTGAACGTCGCGCTCATCAACCGGTACTTCGTGTCGAAGGAGGGCCTCTTCCGCGCCTGCCTCGACCGCGTCGTGCACGACCTCGGGGACGACCACGACGGTGGCCGCGCCCTGGTGCCGGACCTCGAGCGCGCCCTGCAGGACCTCATCGGTCACATCGTGCGGTCGCCGACGGACGAGGACTCGATGCAGCTCATGCTGCTGCTCCGCTCGTCGGGGGACGACGGTGCAGACGCCATCCGCCGCGAGACCCTGCGCCGGTACGCCGAACGGCTCGCCGGCGCGGTCGGCCGCGAGGTCACCGAGGACCTGCTCGTCCGTGCCGAGATCGCGCTCTCGGTGGTGCTCGGCATGACGATGCTGCGCACGTCGACGCAGGTCGAGCCGCTCGCCTCCGTGGACGCCGCAGCGGTCGCCGGACCGCTGGAGGACGCGCTGCGGGCCCTGCTCAGCGGGACGACGGCGGCGCGGTCGACGGGGTGACCCGGTAGCGTCGGACCGTGTCCGATCGTCCCGTCCGCCGCCACGACCCCGCTCCGCGCCTCGACGAGGTCGACGAGCGGATCCTCTGGACGCTGGCGGCCGACGCCCGCATCCCGAACAACCGTCTGGCCGCAGCGGTCGGCATCGCACCCTCGACGTGCCTGACACGGGTGCGGGCGCTGGAGGACGCCGGGGTGATCCGCGGGTACCGGGCCGAGGTCGACGTCGCCCGGCTCGGGTTCGCGATCGAGGCGATGGTCTCCGTCCGGGTGCACGCCGCCGCGCGGCATGAGCTCCGCGACTTCGCGAAGCGGTTGCTCCGGGTGCCCGTCGTGCAGGACGTCTCGTTCCTGGCGGGGGACAAGGACTTCCTCGTGCACATCGCGTGCACCTCCACCGAGCAGCTCCGGGACTTCGTGGCCGACGAGCTCAGCGGCGATCCGTCGGTGGCGACCACGCAGACGAACATCGTGTTCGAGCGCCTCGTCGCCGATCGTGCACACCAGGGCCGCTCGTTCGACGAGCTCCGCCGCTGGCGCGCCTGAGGCTCAGCGCTCCGCGATCGGCGCCCGATCCACGCCCGGTGGCCGCCGGAGCGTCACCGCGTCCGCGCCATCGGCAGGTGCGGGATGCCGTCCTCGGAGAAGTCCTCGCCCGATCGCACGAACCCGAAGCGGGCGTACCACTGCTCCAGGTGCGCCTGGGCGTCGATCGCGATCCGCGACGACCGTGCCTCGGTGATCGCGGCCTCCATCAGCTGCGCCGCGAGCCCCTGGCCACGGGACGCGGCAGCGGTCGCGACGCGGCCGATGCGCTCGGTGCCGTCGGGCTCGCGGAGGAGTCGGAGCGTGGCGTCGACCGAGCCCTGTCCTGCCCAGAACTGCAGCGTCCCCGGTTCGAGGTCGCGGCCGTCGATGTCCGGGTACGCGGCGCCCTGCTCGACGACGAAGACGTCCTGCCGGAGCCGGAGGATCTCGTGCAGCGTCACGATGTCGAGGTTGCGCGTCGGAGCGTTGAAGATCGAGACCAAGACCGGCCTTTCCTGACGAATTCTCCCGGAACAGGTGCGTTCCGGAGCGGACCGGCGTACCGTGCCGGACAACCACTCTACGTGCGCAGCCGAGATCAGGAGGTGAGCGCATGGACCAGCCGTTGCGCGCACCCTGGCGCGCGATCGTCCGGTACGCCGTGCTCGGCGTCGGCATCGCCGCGGCCCTCGTGCTGCTCTCGCTCGTGCTCGGTGCACGACCGGCGTCCGCCGCGGCCCCGGCACCCTCGGGTGGACTCGTCCAGGGGCTGCGTGACACCGTCCACGGCGTGACGAACGGCGTCGGACGGACGGTGGAGGGCGTGGTCGACCCCGTCCGGGGCGCCGTCACCCCGGCCGCGCCCGCCCCGGCCGCTGCGTCCGCTCCGGCCGCTGCGTCCGCTCCGGCCGCTGCGCCCGCTCCGGTCCAGGTCCCTGCTGCTCCGGCCCCGGCCCCGGCACCTGCCGTCGCGGTTCCGCCGTCGACGGCCCCCGCGCCCACATCGGCGGCTCCGGTCGCCGCTGCGCCGGCCACCGCCCCGTCCCCGGTGACGAGCGTCTCCGCGCCGGCCCCGAGCGCCGCACCGGCCACCGCGCCGACACCGGCCATCCCGGTCGAGCAGGCCGACCCCGGTGTGGTGAGCAGCGTCTCCCGGCCGCTCACCGGCACCGTCGCCACCGTGCTCCGCCCCGTCACGGACTCCGTGCAGTCGGTCACCGGGGCGCGCCCGGTCACGGCCGTCGTGCACCTCCTCGACCAGGTCGTGGGCGGCGTCCCGATCGTCGGGACGATCGTCGGCGACGACACCCTCGGCACCGTCACCCGTCCGGTGACCGGACTGGTCGACGACACCCTCGGCGGCGTCGGACGGACCGTCGGGTCCGTCCCCGACGTGGTCGCGGCCGTGCCGCCCGTCGTGGACGGCAGCCTGCCGGGAGGCGCGGATCCCGTCGCGGAGGTCCCCACCGGTCCGGCGGGCGGCCGGTCCACGGCCTCGGGTGCCGGCACGACGTCGGTCCCGGTGGACCGCACCGCCACCGCGGCGGCCGGACCAGGTGCCGCTCCGGCGGACACGTCCAGCGGTCGCGCGACCGGTGGAGCCGCGGCAGCCACCGTCGTCGCGGGGAACCCCACGGCAGTGCTCGCCGTGCAGGACGCCACCGTCGGCGGGCGGGCGCTCCTGGTGCCGGAAGGCCGGGGACCCGTCGGCGGGCACGACCCGCTGGACGGCCCCGGTGCGGGCGTCCTCGGCGGCAGCAGCGCCGGGTCTGCAGGTTCGGCCGCAGCCCTCGGCATCGTCGGTTCGACCGACGGACTCGACTCCCTCGCCGCGGGGTCACGCGGCAGCCTCCCCGACGACGCCGTTCCCGCGTCGATCGTCGGCGAGCACGACGTCGCACCTGACTGAGATCGGTGCGCCTGTCCGCCACGGCAGGCACGCACCACCGGCCGCGTCCGCGGTCGGTCATCGATCTCGATCAGGAGCAACGACCATGAACAAGTACGTCTCGAGAGGGCTGTGGTTCACCCTCTTCCTCGGCGGGCTGACGCTCGGGGGTGCCGTCGCAGCGAACGCGGCGACCACCTCCGGTGCGGACGGCACCGCCTCGGGCACCCAGGTGGCACCGTCGATCAGTGCACCGGTGTCCGCGTCCGGCAATGCCCTCGGCGTGCTCGGCGACGCAGTGTCGTCGATCACGTCGGCGCCCACGGCCGCACCTGCACCCGCTGCGCCCGCTGCACCGGCTGCAGCTGCCGCTCCGTCGACCTCCGGCGCTGACGGCACCGCATCCGGCACGCAGGTCGTGCCCGCGGTGACGGCTCCGGTGCACGTCACCGGCAACGCCGTCGCGGTCGGCGGGGACGCGGCGGCCGCGGCCCCGGCGTCAGCTCCGGCACCGGCCGCTCCGGCACCGGCTGCCGCTCCTGCACCCGCCGCTCCGTCGACGTCGGGCTCGGACGGCACCGCCTCGGGCACCCAGGTTGCGGGGAACGTGACCGCTCCGGTGACGGCGTCGGGCAACGCGGTCGCCGTCGCTGGTGACGCCACCTCGGTGTCGACGCCCACGACTCCGGCCGCCCCGGCCACTCAGGCCGTGGCGGCTCCGGCCCCGACGACGTCGGGCGCGGACGGAACGGCCTCCGGCACCCAGGTGGCACCGATCGTGTCCGTTCCGGTGACGATCTCGGGGAACGGGATCGGCGTCCTCGGCGACGGCAGCGCCACCGCTCCCGCCGGTCCGACCGACCCGATCGCGGCCGCTCCGACCGCGTCGTCGACCCCGGCGTCGACCTCGGGGAGCGACGGCCTGCTCTCGGGGTCGCAGGTCCTCGGTGCCGTCTCGGTGCCGATCACGGTGTCCGGCAACGGCATCGGACTGCTCGGTGACGGCGAGTCGAACGGTGCCACGGCTCCGGCGACCGGGTCGACGGGCACGGGCAGCACCGCGCCGGTCGCCGGCGGTTCGACCTCCGGGTCGGACGGCATCGCCTCGGGTTCGCAGGTCTCGCCGGTGGTGTCGCTGCCGGTGACGATCAGCGGGAACGGCATCGGCCTGCTCGGTGACGGCACGAGCTCCGGCTCGACCGGCCCGGCGACGGGCACCACGCCGACCGGCCCGGCCGTCCCGGGCACCGGTGGGTCGACCTCGGGTGCAGGCGGACTGCTCGGCGGCACGCAGGTCGCCCCGGTCATCAGCCTGCCGATCACCATCGGCGGGAACGGGATCGGCGTCGTCGGTGACGGCACCAGCACCACCACCACGCCGGGCACCGGCACCGGCACCGATCCCGGCGACGGGACCGACCCTGGTGACGGCACCGACCCCGGGGACGGCACCGACCCCGGCGACGGCACGACCCCGGGTGGCGGCACGGATCCCGGTGACGCGACCGGCGCCGGCGACGGCAGCACGCCGGGTGCGGTGACCACCCCGGTGACCGCCACCGTTGTGGCGACGGCGACCGGTGCCTCCCGGCCCGGCACGGTGCTCACGACGGCCGGTGTCACGACGGTCGCCCAGACCGCCGTCCGCACCGTCGCGGCCAGCACGCAGCCCGCGCTCGCCTACACGGGAGCGACCTCGCCGGTCGTCCCCGCGGGCTTCGCGCTGCTCCTGCTGTTGGCCGGAGCAGGGACGCTGGTGCTGCGCCGGCGGCACTGAGGCGGTCCGACGGCTCGGAGGGGCACCGCGCGGCGGTGTCCCTCCGAGCCGTGCCGTCCGGCTGCGCCGGCCGCGCACGGCACGCTGGGAGGAACGTGATCGATTCCTGGACGTCGACGATGTCCAACCTGTGCACAGCAGAAGCGCGTCCGAGGCTGTCCGGCAGCGGCGGAACGCCACGATGAGAACGTGTTCCACGACTTGCTCCGCATCCCCATCACCGGGCCGGACGTCCTCGTACCGGTCGACGTCGTCGCCGCGGTCCTCACGGCCTGGGTCGTGGTGGCACCGCTCCTGAACCGGAAGCGCCCCCACCGGGTCCGGGCCGTGCTGTTCCGCGTCGGAGCGCTCGTCGTGGGTGCCGGGATCGGCCTCGTCGCGGTGTGGTGGACCGGTGACGTGCTCGACCTCTTCGGCGTCGCGTTCACGCCGGTCACCCGGATGTGGATCGCGTTCGCCTTCGCCGGGATCGCCCTGCTCGTCGTGGTCCTGGTGCAGGGCGGGTGGACGCTCCGCGTGGTGGCGCTCGGTGCTGCCGCGGTCGTCGTGCTGTCGGCCGGGCTCGGCGTCAACGTCGACTTCGGCTTCTACAAGGACGTCGAGCAGGCCATCAAGACGAACCCGTACCCGGCGAGGTCGCTCGCCGTGCTGCCCCACGAACGCACCGGAGGGGTCGTCGACGCAGCGCAGTGGCGGGCCCCCGCCGGCATGCCGCGCACCGGCGAGGCGTTCAGCGTCCGGATCCCCGGCACGGTCTCGCACTTCCGGGCGCGAAAGGCCGTGGTGTGGCTGCCGCCGGCCGCGCGGACGGCGCACCCGCCGACGCTGCCGGTGCTCGTCGCGCTCTCCGGGCAACCCGGCGAGCCGTCCGACCTCTTCCAGACCGGCGACCTCGGCCACTACCTTGACCGGTATGCCGATGCGCACCACGGACTCGCCCCGATCGTCGTCGCCCCGGACCAGCTCGGCGCACCGGCACGCAACCCGATGTGCGTCGACAGCCGTCGGCTCGGCCGGAGCGCGACGTACGTCATGACCGACACCGTGCACTGGATCCGGCAGCACCTGCCCGTCGCGACGACGCCGAACGCCTGGGGGATCGTCGGCTTCTCCGAGGGCGCGACGTGTGCGATGCAGTTCTCCACGGCGCACCCCGACGTGTTCGGCAGCGCGCTGGCGATCTCGAGCGAACCGGCTCCGCGCACCGGCAGCGTGCAGAACTCCATCACGGAGGGCTTCGGCGGCTCGGCGGCCGCGTACCGAGCCGCGGCCCCGAGCGCGATCATGGCCGCGCACGGCAAGTACCAGGACCACCTCACCGTGTTCGGCGTCGGCCAGGACGACGCTCCCTACCGGGCGACGGCCGAGGCGCTCCGGGCGGACGCCGAGCGGGCCGGCATGCAGACGTCGCTCATCGTGTCGCCCGGGTCCGCCCACGACTGGAACACCGTCCGCTACGTGCTCGCGCACGGACTGCCCCCGGTCATCGGACACCTCGGCCTGCCCGCGACGACGGGCTCCCTGTGACCGCGCCGTCCGGAGGCTCGGCGACGCCGTCCGGCGGCTCCGCGACGCCGTCCGCCGGCTCCGCGACGCCGTCGCGCGGGTTCCGCTCGACGGCCCGTGCTGCCTGGCGGACGATCCGTCGGCACCCGGTCACCGCGGCGATCGTCGTCCTCGTGCTCGCGACCTCGGTGACGACCGTCGCGCTCCGCGTCCACCACGGCGGGACGGAACCGTTCGGCCCGTTCCGGGTGTTCGCGGCGTCCACCGGGGTGCTCGCGCTCCTGCTGACGATCGCCGGGGTGGTCGTGCTCGTCGGGACGGCCGAGCGGCTGCTCGGGTCCTGGCGGACGGTCGTCGCGTTCGTCGTCACCACGGTGGTCGGCACCGGGGTGGGGGCGCTGAGCGCGTTCATCGACTCGGACGGTCGCGAGGTCGGGCCCCTGCTGCTCGGGCGCGCGACGAGCTTCGACCCGTGGACGGCCATCGTCGGCACGATCGTCACCGCGAGCGCGTTCGCCGGACCCCTGTGGCGGCGGCGCATCCGGGTCAACGCCCTGGCGGTGGTGGCCGCGCTCCTGCTCTACGCCGGCCATGCCTCCGACCTGTACGCCGTGCTCGCGGCCGCAGCGGGATGGGTGCTCGGCGAACTCCTCCGCCGCACCCCCAAGCGGATCGGGTGGGTGCGGAGCTCCCACCGCGAGACCCGGGTCCTGCTCGGCACCGTCGTCCTGGTCTCCGCCGTCGGTCCGGTCATCGCGCTCGTCTCCCGCGCCCGGGTGGGTCTGCTCGCGCCGCTCGCCGCGGTGGTGGGCGCCGGCCCGGTCTCGCCCGTGCACGGGTGCCGAGCCGACGGGATCGCGGGGGAGTGCCTCCGCGCGCTGCTGCAGTACCGGGCGACGGACCCCTGGACGGTCGTCCTCGCCGCCGCGCCGCTGCTCGTCCTCGTGGTCGGTGGCCTCGGGCTGTTCCGCGGCAGTCGCTTCGCGGTGTGGCTCGTCGTCGTCGTCGACGTCGTCACCGCGATCGCCGCGGCCGTCACCTACGGGCTCGTCCCGGGCCGCGTCGAACAGCTGCACGGCATGGAGGACCAGTTCATCGTCGACGTCTCGATCACGGCGTCGATCGTCGTGCCGCTCGCGACCGCCGCCGTCCTCGTGCTGCTCCGACGGTCGTTCACGGTGCTGCCCTCGCGGCGACGCGTCGTGGCCTTCACGGTGACCGTGGCGGTCGCCGCGGCGGTCATCGTGACCGGCGTGTACGTGACCGCCGCCTCCTCACCGCAGCACGTCGAGGACCCGCTCCGTCTGGCGGTCGCGGCACTCGGGCCGCTCGCACCGGTGACGTTCTGGGACCGGCTGCCGTCGCTCCCGCCGGCACTCCGCGTCGTGATCGGCGTGGCCGGACCGCTGCTCTGGTTCGTCATCGCCTTCGCGGCCGTCCGACCGACCGGGGCCGTCGAACCGGATGCCGACGCGGACGGCACCCGACACGACCGGGAACGTGCCCGAGCGCTCCTCGAAGCGGGCGGCGGGGACGCGTTCGGCTGGATGACGACCTGGCACGGCAACGCGTACTGGTTCGCCGACGACGGCCGCGCCGGGGTCGCCTTCCGCCGGAACGGCCGGATCGCGGTGACGGTCGGCGGTCCCTTCGGCTGGCCCGACGCCCGCGCCGGAGCGATGACCGCGTTCGCCCGGTGGTGCGACGACAACGGCTGGACCGCCGTCTTCTACGGCATCGGCACCGACGCCGCGCAGACCCTCACCGCGCAGGGCTGGGGCACCCTGCCGGTCGCCGAGGACGCCGACTTCGACCCGCGCACCTGGACCACGAGCGGCAAGAAGAAGCAGGACGTCCGCACGTCGGTGAACAAGGCGACGCGCGAGGGGCTCACCGCCACCTGGTCGAGCTGGCAGCAGCTGCCCGCCGCCACGACACGGCAGATCGAGGCGATCTCCGAGGAGTGGGTGGCCGAGCGGGAACTGCCCGAGATGGGCTTCACCCTCGGTGGCGTCGACGAGATGCGGGACCCCGCCGTCCGGACCCTCGTCGCGCAGGACCCCGAGGGCACCGTGCTCGCCGTCACGAGCTGGCTCCCGAGCCACCGTGAGGGCCGGGTCGTCGGGTGGACGCTCGACGTCATGCGCCGAACAGGGGCGGCACCGAACGGGGTGATGGAGTTCCTCGTCGCGAGTGCGGCGGACCGGATGCGCGAGGACGGGGTGGAGCGGCTCAGCCTGTCGGCGGCACCGCTCGCGCAGGCCTCGGAAGGATCGTCGACGAACGACGGCGTGCAGAACCTGCTCGACCTGGTCGGCGGGGTCCTCGAGCCGGTGTACGGCTTCCGGTCGCTGCTGCGGTTCAAGCTGAAGTTCGGCCCGGAGCTGCACCCGCTCGTGCTCGCCTACCCGGACCCGGTCGCCCTGCCGGCGATCGGCATCGCGGTGGTCCGCGCCTACCTGCCCGACCTGTCGCTCCGGCAGGCGGTCGCCCTGGCGCGCGGACGCGGCTGAGCGGACCACGCGTCCGCCCCGCGGCCGGCGTGACCACACGGCGGACGGGAGGCACGGTGTCCGCCCGCCCCGTCCCTCCAGGCGCGGCCGTCCCCGCGCCTCCACGACGCCCCGTTACGTCCCCGGAACCGGCGCAACGTCGTCGTCATCCGGGTGGGGTATCGTTCCGGGTACGCAAGCGCTCCGGGGTCGGTGCAAGTCCGAACCGGTGGTGACAGTCCACGAACTGATGACGGGTGCGAACCCGGCAGAGGTTGACCCGGCGGAAATCCGGGACCGACGGTGAGAGTCCGGATGGGAGGCGCGCTGGCGGACGAGACGTCCCACGACCCGTGGCGGCGACCCGTCCGTCGATGCCGACGATCGTCGAACACCCCGGAGTCCCGTTGAGAGGACACCAGTGTTCACCGGCATCATCGAGGAACTCGGCACCGTCACCGCCGTGGAGCAGCACGGCGACTCCGTGGCGCTCACCGTCCGCGGCCCGCTCGTCGTGGCCGACGCTCGGCACGGCGACTCCATCGCCACGTCCGGCGTCTGCCTGACCGTCGTCGAGCAGACCCCGGAGACCTTCACGGCGTTCGTCATGAAGCAGACGCTCGACATGAGTGCGCACGGTTCGCTCGCCGTCGGCGACCGCCTGAACCTCGAGCGTGCGGCCTCCGTCGGCGACCGGCTCGGCGGGCACATCGTGCAGGGTCACGTCGACGGCACGGCGACCGTCGTGGAGACCGCCGACGGCGACGGTTGGCGGCGCGTGCGGTTCTCGCTCGCCCCGGACCTCAGCCCGCTCGTCGTCGACAAGGGCTCCGTCGCGATCGACGGCGTCTCGCTGACGGTCAGCGCCGTGTCGTCCGAGGACACCCCGGTGGACAGCGCCTGGTTCGAGGTCAGCCTCATCCCGGAGACGCTCGAGGCCACGACGCTCGGTGCCCGGGTACCGGGGGACCGGGTCAACATCGAGACCGACGTGCTCGCGCGGCACGTGCGGCGGATGCTGCGGCTCGACGCTGCGGCGGCGTCGGCGTCGGCGTCGGCGGCGTCGGCGGTGCAGGCGTCGGCGGTGCCGGTGTCTGCGGTGCCGGCGTCGGCGTCACTCGAGTCGGTCGGACTGGAGGCACGGTGATGGTCGCCGAGGCGGCTCCGGCTCCGCAGGCGCTCGGCCTGTCGAGCATCGCCGACGCGATCGCCGCGATCGCCGCCGGACGACCCGTCATCGTGGCGGACGACGAGGACCGCGAGAACGAGGGCGACGTCATCCTGTCCGCCGAGCTCGCCACCCCGGAGTGGATCGCCTGGACGGTCGCGCACTCGTCCGGGTTCATCTGCGCGCCGGTGAGCGTCGAGATCGCGGACGCGCTCGACCTGCCGCCGATGGTGCAGCACAACGAGGACGTCCGCGGCACCGCGTACACCGTCACCGTCGACGCCGCCGTCGGGGTGACCACCGGCATCAGCGCGCACGACCGTGCCCGCACGCTGCAGGTCCTCGCCGACCCGGCCTCGGTGCGCGACGACCTGCACCGCCCCGGCCACGTCGTGCCCCTGCGCGCTCGGCCGGGCGGGGTCCGCGAGCGTGCGGGCCACACCGAAGCAGCGATCGAGCTCGTCACCGCAGCGGGCCTGCGCCCGGCAGCGGCGATCTGCGAGATCGTCGACGAGGACGGCAGCATGATGCGGCTGCCCGGCCTCCTCGGACTCGGGGCACGCGCCGGCGTGCCCGTCATCACCATCGCCGCACTCGTCGAGTGGCTCGACGCGGCAGACCGGGCAGCGGCGGAGTCCGTGCCCACGGAAGGAACGACACGATGAGCGGAGCAGGCGCGGCGGACCGCGACCACGTCGACGGCACGGGGATCCGGGTGGCGATCGTCGCCGGGCAGTGGCACGACGCCATCGCCGGTGGCCTCCTCGCCGGGGCGCAGCGCGAGGTCGAGCGGCTCGGTGCCACCGCGCAGGTCATCCCGGTCCCGGGCAGCTTCGAGCTCCCGGTCGTGGTGAAGACCGCTCTGGAGTCCGGGTTCGACGCGGCGGTCGCCCTCGGCGTGATCATCCGCGGTGGCACCCCGCACTTCGAGTACGTGTCGGACGCGGCCACGAGCGGACTCACCCGCGTCGCGATCGACACCGGCAAGCCCGTGGGCTTCGGCGTGCTCACCCTGGACGACGAGCAGCAGGGCATCGACCGCGCCGGGCTCCCGGGCTCGAAGGAGGACAAGGGTGCCGAGGCCGTGCACGCTGCCGTGTCGACCGCGGTGACGCTGCGGGCGCTGCGGGTCCTCGCGTAGGCCGCTCCGGGCGCCGGGCGCCGGGCGCCGGGCGGGTTCGACCGGTGTTGCGCCCCGCGGCGGACACCGCGCCCCGTACGTTCGGGGCGCGGTGTCCGCGAAGGGGCGCGAACCCGGCGCGCGTGGAGCGTGGACGTCACGCGAGGGTCGCGGCGCCGACGTGGAGGTCCCACCCGACGCCGGGAACACGAACGGGCCCCGCACCTCGAGAGGTGCGGGGCCCGTTCGTGCGCGGCGTGACTACCGCTTGCCGAACACGTGGATCGGCAGGAAGAACGACAGGCACATGAGCAGGACGCCGCCCATGAACACGAAGGCCTGACCCGAGCTCACCTGGAACGCGAAACCGAACAGGTACATCGACACCAGCAGCAGCAGGATCGAGAAAACAGCGGCGATGACGCGGCCCACAGTGGTACCTCCGGAGATCAGGCGGGTGGATCGGACCCAGTCTATCCCCAGGAGCGGGGATCGGCGTTCACGCGCCGGGACGGGTGGCGATCAAGCGGTCGACGACGGCGAGGAGCGGCTCCATCTCGACACTCGCCCGGTCGGGGCGGCCGTCGCTCGCGGCCCCGAGCGACGCCGCGTGGTACAGCCCGTCGCCCATGAGCTTGATCGCCTGCGCCGTGGGGGCGTCGCCGAGCGAGTCGACGAGGGTCGCGAGCCAGGCGTTCTCGGTGTCGTCGAGGGTCCGGCCCGCCTCTTCGTAGCCGGCCTGCTGGAGGCGGCTGGCGGCGAGCAGTGCGAGGTCGAGCTCGCTGCCCACGAACTGGCAGTTGCGGACGAAGTACCGGGCGGCGCCGTCCTCGGCGTCCCGCATGCGCTCCACGTCGATGGCGGAGAGGTCGGAGAGTCGCTCGCACAGCCCCTCGACGAGGGCCGCCTTCGACCCGAAGTGGTAGAGCAGTCCGCCCTTGGAGACCCCGGCGCGTGCGGCGACGGCGTCCAGCGTCGCCGGACGCTCCCCCTCTTCGCACACGATGGCGACGAAGCTGTCGAGGACACGGTCGCGAGCACTTGCCATGAGGGGAGTCTAGGGAACACCGGCCGTCATCCCTTCAAGGCGCCGGCAGCGATGTTCGCGATGAAGTGCCGCGAACCGATGATGAACACCCCGATCAACGGGAACACGCTGATCACGGCACCCGCCATCACCGCCCCCAGGTCCGTCGCGTTGACCGAGCTGAGCCCGGCGAGGGCGACCTGCAGCGTCTGTCCCTTCGGGTCGATGAGGACGATGAGCGGCCAGACGTAGTCGTTCCAGGCCGTGATGAACGTGAAGATGCCGAGGAACGCCAGGCCGCCGCGGAGCATCGGCACCGCGATCGACCACCAGGTCCGGAAGAACCCGGCGCCGTCCACGCGAGCGGAGTCGATCACCTCGTTCGGGATCGACCCGGTCGCGAACTGCCGGAGCAGGAAGATCCCGAACGCGTTCGCCGCTCCCGGGACGATGAGCGCCTGCAGGCCGCCGATCCAGCCGAGGTGCGCCATCAGCACGAAGCTCGGCACCAGGGACAGGCTGCCGGGCACCAGGAACGTGGCGAGCATCACCGTGAAGAGCGATCGCTTGAACGGGAACTCGTACTTCGCGAACGCGAACGCGGCGAGGGAGTCGAACAGCATCACGAGGACGGCGGTCCCGCCGGCGACGATGACCGTGTTGAGGAGCGCACGGAGCATGTCGACGTTGCTGAACACGGACGCCACGTTCGCCAGCGCGTTGCCGCCGAACCACAGCGAGGGCGGGTACCCGAAGATCTCGGCGTTCGTCGACGTGGACATCACGAGCAGCCAGTAGAACGGGAAGATCGACAGCACCACGCCGACGATCAGGCACACGTGGGTGACGAGCCGACCCACCCATCCGTGCGACGGGCCACGTCGGTGGTCGTCCGGTCGGTCGGCCGCGGCACCCGGTCGGCCGAGCGCGGCAGCGGTGTTCGTCGTGGTCGGTGTCGCGGTCAT
Source organism: Curtobacterium sp. SP.BCo (assembly GCF_051903265.1). Taxonomy (GTDB): domain Bacteria; phylum Actinomycetota; class Actinomycetes; order Actinomycetales; family Microbacteriaceae; genus Curtobacterium. The sequence goes on along the minus strand of NZ_CP194337.1, from coordinate 3,173,996 downwards.
GCGTCGACCCCCTTCGGGGCGGTCCGGACGGCGCGCGGGGTGCGGAGCCGCCGTGGTGTCTTCAGTCCGTCGCGTTCACTGAGCAGCCGCCAGTTGATGATCGCGAAGACCACGGAGAAGATGAACAGCACCCAGGCGATCGCGGACCCGTACCCGAAGTCGAACTGGTTGAACGCCTGCTCGTACTGGTAGAGCACGATCGTCATGCCGGCCTCGTCCGGACCGCCGACGGCCTGCCCGTTGAACAGGATCTGCGGTTCGGTGAAGAGCCCGAGGCCGCCGATGGTCGACGTGATGACGGTGAACAGGATCACCGGCCGGAGGAGCGGCACCGTGATCCGGGAGAAGATCTGCCACGAGTTCGCCCCGTCCACCTTCGCGGCGTCGTACAGCTCGGTGGAGATCGACTGCAGGCCTGCGAGGTAGATGATCGCGTTGTACCCGGTCCACCGCCAGATCACCATCACCGAGATCGTGACCTTGATGCCCCAGTACGACGAGAGCCACCCGACCGGATCCGCGCCGAGCGCCCGCAGTGCGGCGTTCACCAGACCGAACCCGTCGGAGAACACCGAGCCGAACACGATCGCCATCGCGACCATGCTCGTCACGTTCGGGATGAAGTACGCCACCCGGTAGAAGCCCTTGCCGCGGATGTTGCCGTGCAGCAGGAACGCGAGCACGAGCGCGAGGAAGAGCATCGGGACCGTCGACATGATCCAGATGAGGAACGTGTTCGCCACGGCGTTCCAGAACCGGGGGTCGCCGAGCAGGTACTGGTACTGGGCGAACCCGACGAACGCGGGGGAGCCGACACCGTCCCAGTCGGTGAACGACAGCACGATCGAGAACACGATCGGGAAGAGTCCGAACACCAGGAACAGCACGTAGAACGGCGCGATGGCCACGTACTGCGGCCAGAACCGCCGGAGGCCGAACCGCTTCCCGGTGGCCGCGGTGCTGATGGACGACGTGGGGGTCCCGACGACCGCCGGGATGCTGGTCGTCGGCGGAGCCTGCTTGGTGCTCATGCGCGGACCCCGCGCTTCTCGAGGACCCGGTTGGTCTGGTCGACGGCGTCCTGCCAGGCGCGGTCGGGGCTCTTGCCGGACTCGACGTTCGTGATCTCGGTCGCGAAGGCGCCGACGAACCGCTCGGCGTTCGAGATGTACGTCACGGGCACGTCCATCGCCGAGGCGTTGAAGAAGCCGAGCGGGTCCTGGTCGCCGAAGTAGTTCCCGGGGTTCCGCATCAGCCCGTTCGAGAACGACGCCGGCGTGGAGGGGAACAGCTGGATGTCGTTGTAGGTGTGCGACTGCACCTCGGGCGAGGTGATCCACTGCGCGAACGCCGCAGCCGCCGCCGGGTCCTTCGACGACTTCGGGACCGCGAGGAACGAGCCGCCGCTGTTCCCGGGGCGTTCGGGTTGCCGGGCGATCCGCCACTTCCCGGCGGCGTCCGGCGCGGTGTCGTGGATGACCTGCGTCCACCAAGCGCCCTCGATCTGCCCGGCGACGCGGCCGGAGACCCAGCCGGCGTTCTGGTCGGTGCCGGACTGCAGGTTGCCGGTCAGGCCCGACCGGATGCACGCCACGGCGTTCTCCCACGCCCGACGCACCGAGCTGTCGTCGCGTTCGAACACGGGGCGGTCCTCCCGGTCGAAGTAGCGGGTCGGGCTCGCGGAGACGTACTGGTTGAAGAGCTGGGTCGCCGTGATCACGGTCGCCGCGCCGGCACCCTTGCGGATCTTCGCGCCGAACGACCGGAACCCGTCCCACGTCGTGATGGCGTCGGAGACCTCGTCGGGGTCGGTCGGCAGCCCGGCCTTCGCCAACACGTCCTGTCGGTAGAAGAACCCCGTCGGCCCGGTGTCCACCGGCCAGAAGCACTGCCGACCGCTCGGGGTCCGGCCGAGCGCCAGCTTCCAGTCGTAGTACTCGCCCTGCTTCGCCGAACCGCCGTGGTCGTCGAAGTCGGTGAAGAGGTCCTCGTCGGGGAAGTACAACCAGCAGTTCGAGTTCACCATCAGGACGTCGGGGATGAACGCGTTCCCCGCGAGCGCGGTCCGGAACTTGGTGTCGTAGGAGGCGCCACCGATCAGGTCCGGACGGAGCCGCTTGGGTTCGTGCCCGCTGATCCCTCCCGCGGCCTGCCGCAGGAACTTCGGGTCGAGGGACCGGTTCCAGTACCAGAGCACCAGTTCGTCGGGGTCCTTCGAGATGGCGGTACCGGTGGAACACCCGGCGAGGAGCGCCGTGGTGGCGAGGGCGCCCGCACCGGCGAGGAACCCCCGCCGGCTCAGACTGGTCGATGGTGCTGCTGTCACGGAGTACCTGCTCTCGTCATTGAGATGGGATCTGCGCCGGGATCGGGGCGGACGCTGCGATCGGCCCCAGGAGCGTTCGACCGTGAACGCTCACGAAGTGGTGCAGAGCCTGCCCCGACCGACACGCCGTGTCAAGCGCCGACATCATTGCAACGGCGTGATGAGGGCGTTACGGTCGTTGCGACCGTGAAGGTTCACGACACGATAGGGATCCGCATGTCAGCGCAGACCGCGACCACCGCCACCGGCACCACGAACTGGGCCGTCCTCGGCCCGGGCAGCATCGCCCGCCGCTTCCTCTCCCAGCTGTCGTCGAGCAGCGCCGGCGCGACCCTGGTGGCCGCCGGCAGCTCGTCGGCCGAGCGGGCGCAGGCGTTCGCGGACGAGGCAGCCGAGCACGGTTTCGCCGACGTCGCAGCCCTGGGCTACGACGAGGTGCTCGCCGACCCCGACGTGCACGCCGTCTACGTGTCGACGGTGCACACCGGCCACGCCGCCCTGGTGCTCGCCGCGCTCGCCGCAGGCAAGGCCGTGCTGTGCGAGAAGCCGCTGTCGCCGAACCACGGCACCTCGATGGCGCTCGCCGACGCGGCACGCCAGGCGGGACTGCCGCTCGTCGAGGCGTACATGTACCGCTTCCACCCGCAGACCGCCGCCCTGCTCGACCTCGTCCGACAGGGTGCGGTCGGCGACGTCACGCACATCGACGCCTCGTTCGCGTTCCGCGCCGGCACCCGCAGCGGTCGCCTGTTCGACGTCGACACGGCCGGCGGCGGGATCCTCGACGTCGGTGGCTACCCGGTGACGATGGCGGCAGCGATCGTGCAGGCCGCCACCGGGGAGCGCGTCGCGGAACCGACCGAGCTCACCGCCGTCGGCACCCTCGGCCCGACCGGCGTCGACGAGTGGACCGTCGCCCACCTCACCTACAAGCACGGGATCACGGCGGACGTGCGCACGGGTGTCCGCGTGCAGGACGACAACGCCGTGGTCGTGCACGGCACCACGGGGAAGCTCGTGCTCACCGACCCGTGGACCCTCGGCGACGACCCCACGATCGAGGTCCGCACGGTCGACGCGGACCCCCGCACACTGTCCTTCGCCGGTGCGCACCCGTACGCGCTCGAGGCCGACGCGACCACCGCCGCGCTGGCCGACGGTCGTGTCGACGCACCCGAGTTCACCCTCGACGAGTCGCTCGCGGCCGCGCGCACGCTCGACAAGTGGCGTGCCGCGATCGGCCTGCGCTTCCCGTTCGAGGCGGAGACGGTCGGCATCCCCACCGTGAGCGGTCGTCCGCTCCGGGTGCAGGCGGACAACCCGATGCGCCACGGCGAGATCGCGGGCGTCGGGAAGCGGATGTCGCGCCTCGTCATGGGCGTCGACAACCAGCCCGACCTCGCCCACGCCAGCGCGATCTTCGACCTGTTCGTCGAGCAGGGCGGCAACGTCTTCGACACCGGGTACATCTACGGCGGCGGCGTGCTCGAGGGGCGTCTCGGCAAGTGGATCCAGAACCGCGGCGTCCGCGAGGACGTGGTGGTCATCACGAAGGGCGCACACACGCCGTTCTGCGACCCGGAGTCGTTGTCCCGTCAGCTGCTGGAGAGCCTCGAACGCCAGGGCACCGACTACGCGGACATCTACATGATGCACCGCGACGACGAGAGCATCCCCGTGGGGGAGTTCGTCGACGTCCTCGACGAGCACCGTCGCGCGGGGCGCATCCGCGTCTACGGCGGCTCGAACTGGAGCACCGCCCGGTTCGACGAGGCGAACGCGTACGCCCGCGCGAACGGCAGGCACGAGTTCGAGGTGCTCAGCAACCACTTCGGGCTCGCCGAGGCGTACGACGTGCCGTGGGAGGGCTGCCGGCACGCGACCGACGCCGCGTCGAAGCAGTGGCTCGAGGAGCGTCAGGTCCCGCTGCTGCCGTGGTCGTCGCAGGCGCGGGGATTCTTCACCGGTCGTGCGAAGCCGGAGGACACCAGCGACGCCGAGCTCGTGCGCTGCTACTACAGCGACGAGAACTTCGAGCGCCTCCGGCGGGCGTCCGAGCTCGGGGAGCGGTTCGGCGTCCCGGCGACGGCGATCGCCCTGGCGTACGTGCTGCACCAGCCCTTCCCGACGTTCCCGCTCTTCGGACCGCGTACGATCGCGGAAGCCCGTTCCTCGATGACGGGCCTCTCCGTCGACCTCACTCCCGAACAGGTGGCATGGCTGGACCTCCGCGACTGACCGACCCGGTCCCCGCCCCCGGCGGCCGGGCGACGATCATCGACGTCGCTGCGGCCGCCGGGGTCTCCCGGCAGACCGTCACGCGTGCCATGAACGGCATGTCCGGCATCAGCGCCGCGACCAAGCAGCGCGTCCTCGCCGCTGCGGAACGGCTCGACTACCGCCCGTCCCGGTTCGGCCGCGGCCTGGTGACCGGCGGGGACCACCAGCTCGGCCTGGTGGTGAACGACCTCCGGAACCCGTACACGCCGCAGCTCGCCTCGGCGGTGTTCCGACTCGCCGCCGAGCAGGGTTGGAACGTGATGCTCGCGGACGTCGACCTCGCGAGCGACGCGGACCGGATGGTGCAGGCGCTCGGCGCGCAGACCGACGTGGTGATCGGCTACCTCGGCGCGCGACGGGAGCGGTGGAACGACTTGCTGGGCACCGTCCCGATGGTCGAGCTCGACCCGTCGGACGGCCCGCCGACGGGCGCGGTCTGGATCGACCCGTCCGAGGCGATCGAGGTCCTCGCCGACCACCTCGTGGCGACCGGCGTGCGGCACCCGGTCGTGCTCGACAACTCCGACCCGGACCACACGAGCGTCCGTGGCGAGCTCATGCTGGAGGCCCTGCGGCGACGCGGCTACCTGCCGGAGCTGGTGCACGCACCGCACGGCACGGCCGAGTGCGGTGCGGAGGAGACGGCGCGGATCCTCCGGCACCGCCGCCGCGAGGACGCGATCCTCGCCTTCAACGACGTGATGGCGCTCGGCGTCCTGCAGGCCTGTCGCCGGGCCGGGGTGGACGTCCCCGGCGATGTCCGGGTGGTCGGCGTGGACGGGCTGCCGCTCGGTTCGCTGGTCGCCCCGACCCTCACGACGCTCGCGGTGGACCTCGACGCCGTCGCGCGCGAGGCGCTCGACCTCGCCCTCGGCATGCTCTCCGGCGAGCTGCCCCGGCAGGGCGAGTCGGTGCAACGCACCGTGCGACACTCGCTGCTGCTGCGCGAGTCGGCCTGACGACAGCGCCCCGCCCTGGGCGGGACCAGGCGACGGACGGGAGGCGCGGGGCGGGCCGGCACCGTGCCTCCCGGCCGCGCTTGGTTGCATTTGCAACCATAACCGTCCAGACGGTACACTAACGGAGTCCTGACGGGACGCGTGTCGACCCCGCGTCCCGTCTCGTCTGCTCCGCCGTCGACCTGGTCCGGCTCGAAGTCCCAGGAGTCACCGTGTCCGCACTGCTCACCAGCCCGATCCCCACCGCAGCCACCGGGAGCCGTACCCGTCGGTTCGCCACGCTCGCCGTGCTCATGCTGCCCGTCCTGCTCATCTCGGTGGACAACACCATCCTGAGCTTCGCCCTGCCGTCCATCTCGCGCGCGCTGAACCCGGACGCCACCACCCAGCTCTGGATCGTCGACGCCTACCCGCTCGTGCTCGCCGGGCTGCTCGTCGTGATGGGCAGCATCGGCGACCGCATCGGACGCCGCCGGATCCTGGTGATCGGGGCGAGCGGCTTCGCGTTGTTCTCCGTCGCCGCGGCCTTCGCGACCGATGCCTGGATGCTCGTCGCCGCCCGCATCGCGATGGGGGTCTTCGGCGCGATGCTCATGCCCGCGACGCTCTCCATCATCCGCAACGTGTTCACGAACGCGGGGGAGCGCCGGATGGCCCTCGCCGTCTGGTCGACGATGTTCGCAGCCGGCAACGCCCTCGGCCCGCTCGTCGGCGGCACGCTGCTCGCCCACCTGCACTGGGGTGCGGTGTTCCTGGTGGCCGTCCCGATCCTCGTGGTGATGCTCGTCGCCGTGCCGTTCTGCGTGCCGGAGTCGCGGGACCCGCACCCGGGGCCCGTCGACGTGCCGAGCATGTTCCTGTCGCTCGGCGCCCTCGCCCCGACCGCGTGGGCGATCAAGTCCGTCGTCCACCCGGAGGAGCGCGGCTTCGCGATCGCGATGCTCGCCGTCGGCGTCCTCTGCGGCATCGCGTTCGTCCGACGCCAGCTGCGCTCGCGGACGCCGATGCTCGACCTCCGGCTGTTCCGGAGCACCGCGTTCACGGGCAGCGTGCTGATGAACATGGCCGCGATGTTCTCGCTCACCGGGTTCCTGTTCTTCATCGCGCAGCACCTGCAGCTCGTCGCCGGCCTCGACCCGTTCACGTCCGGCATCGTGCTCGTCCCGGGTTCCGTTCTGACGATCGTCGCCGGCCTGGTCGTCGTGCCGATCGTCGCCCGGGTCGCGCCGCGCTGGGTCGTCGCCGTCGCCCTGCTGTTCTCGGCCGCTGCGTACGCGATGGTCGCCGTGCTCGGACACCACGCGTCGATCGTGGCGCTGGCGTTCGCGTTCGTCCTGCTCGGCATCGGCATCGGCGCGTCCGAGACCGTCACGAACGACCTCATCATCTCCACGGCGCCGGCGGACAAGGCCGGTGCGGCGTCGGCGGTGTCCGAGACCGCGTACGAGATCGGCGCGGTGCTCGGGACGGCGGTGCTCGGGACGATCCTGGCGACGGCGTACCGCGCGCACGTGGTGGTGCCGGGCGGGCTGAGCTCGTCGGCGCACACGGCTGCCCAGGAGACCCTCGGCGGTGCGGTGTCGGCGGCGTCGACGCTCGGCGGGTCCGCGGGGCAGGTGCTCCTGGAGTCGGCCCGGGCAGCGTTCGACTCCGGGGTGACGATCACGGCGGGGGTCGCTGCGCTCCTCATGGTGGTCGCCGCCGCGGGGTCGGTCGTCATGCTCAAGCGCCGGTAGCGCGCCGCCGGCCCCGGGCCGCTCGCGCCCGCGCCCTGCCCCGCGCCGCCCGGGCGGCGCCCGCGCCCGCGCCCGCGCCGCATGGTGAGCAGAAGACGTCGGGTCGGCGCCCGCGACCCGACGATTCCTGCTCACGAAGCGCCCCGGGCCGCCCACGGCGCACCACGCCCCACGCCGCCCGTGCCGCCGCCCGCGCCGCACGGTGAGCAGAAGACGTCGAGTCGCCGCCCGCGACCCGACGATTCCTGCTCACGAAGCGCCCCGGTGACGTCCGGCGAGCGTCCAGCGCACGTCACACGGGGTCACACGGCGCGCCCGGGATCGGTCGAACCTGGGAATCGTTGACCTCAACCATGGTTGAGGTCATACGTTGGGACATGGCCGCGGAGCCGCGGCCCTCCCCATCCGAAGGAACGACCACGACTCCCATGCCCGACGAAGCACCGGCGACCATCGCGGACGCCTACAAGGCCGCGTTCCGCGGGCACCCTGCCGGTGTCGCCGTCATCACCGCCGAGGGGCCCGACGGTCCGACCGGCCTCACCGCGTCCAGTGTCGCCAGCGTCGCGATCGACCCGCCCGTGCTCGTCTTCTCGCTGTCCACGAACTCCGGGTCCGCCGGCGTCGTGCTCGGTGCACCGCTCTTCGTGGTCCACCTGGTCGACTCCCTGGGCGTCGGTCTCGCGAAGCGGTTCGCGGCCGCGGGCAGCCCGCCCGCCGACGACCCGATCTGGGGGACGCTGCCGTCGGGGGACCGGTACCTGCCGAGTGCCGCGAGCGCCCTCCGCTGCCGACCGCTCTCGACCACGCCGATCGGCTCGTCGACCGTGGTCGTCGCCGAGGTCCTCGACATCGTCGTCGGCCTCGAACGGGGCGAGCCGCTGGTCTACCACAACCGGGAATTCCACTCCCTCACCGATCGTTCCCGGCTCCTGTGAGCCGCGGAGCACCATCCGCCAACCACTGATCGAAAGGAACTCACATGGCTGAGTACACCCTGCCGGAGCTGCCGTACGACTATGCCGCACTCGAGCCGCACATCAGCGGCAAGATCATGCAGCTGCACCACGACAAGCACCACCAGACCTACGTGACGGGTGCGAACACCGCGCTCGAGCAGCTCGCCGAGGCCCGCGAGTCGGGCAACCTGGCGAACGTCAACAAGCTCGAGAAGGACCTGGCGTTCAACCTCGGCGGTCACGTCAACCACTCGATCTTCTGGACCAACCTCGGCCCGGACACGAAGGTCCCGGAGGGCGAGCTCGCCGCCGCGATCGACGAGTTCTTCGGCTCGTTCGAGAAGTTCCAGGCCCAGTTCACCGCCGTCGCCACGGGCATCCAGGGCTCCGGCTGGTCCGTCCTGGCGTGGGACACCGTCGGCCAGAAGCTCACCACGTTCCAGCTGTTCGACCAGCAGGCCAACGTGCCGTTCGGCCTCGTCCCGATCTTCATGCTCGACATGTGGGAGCACGCGTTCTACCTCGACTACCTCAACGTCAAGGCGGACTACGTGAAGGCCGTCTGGAACATCGTCGACTGGGAGAACGTCGCGGCGCGCTTCGCGAACGCGAAGTCGCAGCGTTTCGTCACGCTCTGAGACACCGACAGCGGGTCACGTGACGTGACCGACTGACGGACTGGAGGCGCGGTGCCGGCTGGCACCGCGCCTCCAGTCCGTCCGGGGTCGTGTTGCGGGCGGTCAGGCCGTCGCGAACTGTGCCCCGGCCACCAGCTTGTGCGCGATCGCGCGGAGCGCGGCGTCGGTGTCGGTGTTCTCGCGGTCGACGATCGTGCCCCACTGCGCACCGCGCGCCGCGAGGACCGCGCCGAGTGCTGCCCGGTCGGCGTCGGCCGGACCGTACCCGTGCGACCGGCACCAGGCGGCAACGGCGGCGATCTGCTCGCGGTGGAACGTCCGCTCGCGGTCGCGGCTGTCGATCGACTCGACGGCGCCGAGCTCGAAGGTGAGCCGGGCCGCGAGGGAGCGCTCCGGGTCGTCGAGGCGACCGAACACGGCGATGAGGTACTCGGTGAGGGCCAGGTCGTCGGCGGTCGGCTCGAGGACCACGTCCGAGACGGTGTCGGCGAGGTGCTCGACCACGGCGTCGATCAGGGCGTCCCGTGAACCGAAGTGGTAGACGATCGGGTAGGCGCTGGTGCCGAGCACCCGGCCGAGGCTGCGGACCGAGACGTCCTCGAGCTTGGTGTCCTGGAGGTGCTGCGTCACCTTCGCGATGATCGCGGGCTTGAGCGTCGGGTCGGGCTTCCGGGGCATGGCGTCTCCAGCGGGGTCGTGGGCGGTACGCGACCGTTCACATACGATCAGTGAGTATATTACCGTCTCGTGTCCGGAACCGCCAGACTGCTCCTCGGCGTGGAGGTGTGCGGAGTCACAGAAACCGAGTTCCCCTCGTCTCCACGTAGGATGGGCGCGATGTCCATGCCGTCCCAGCGCTCCGAGGCCCCGTCACGGCCCGAAGCGCCCCGTGCCGGACGGGCGGTCGCGGGCCGGCGTCGTGGCGCGGGGAAGCGGTTCCTGGTCGTCGGCGACGTCCTGGACGGCGTGCTCGTTCAGACCACGGCGGCGACGGCGAACGTGCACGACCCGGCCGCCGTGATCCGGCACCGCCCGGTCGGCGCCGCGGGGAACACCGCGACCTGGCTCGGCTGGCTCGGCGCGGAGGTCGACCTCGTCGGCCGGGTCGGTGTCGAGGACGTCTACCGCCACGAACGCGGGCTCGCCGACGCCGGCGTGCGGGCGCACCTCCGCTACGACGCCCGGGCCGCGACCGGCGCCGTGGTGTCGGTGCGCAACGGCGACGGACGGACGGCGATGTCCGACCCGGCGGCCAGCGGAGTGGTCTCCGGGGACGACGTGCCGCTCGACCTCGTCGGCCGTGCCGACATCGTCCATCTCACCGGGTCCGCGATGCTCGGCGGCGGCGGGGTCGACCGGATCGCCGGACTCGTCGCCCGGGCCCGCAGCGGGACCGCCCGCGTGGCGCTCGACCCGTCGTCGGAAGCGGTCGTCCGGGCAGTCGGCGCGTCGGAGTTCCTCGGGGCGCTCGAGGGCGTCGACGTGCTCTTCCCCAGCGAGCAGGAGGCGCTCGCGCTCACCGGCGCGTCCTCGGCTACGGACGCGATCGCCGTGCTGACGACCGTGGTGCCGCTCGTGGTCGTCACGATGGCGCACGACGGGGTACTGCTCGGACGGCCCGGTCGGAGCCCCCAGCGCGTCCCGATCACCCCGGCCACCGTGGTCGACACGCTGGGCGCGGGCGACGCCTTCGCCGCCGGGTTCCTGCGCGCCTGGGCGACCGATCCCGTGCGGGTCGGTGCCGCGGCACGCGAGGGGACCCGGGTCGCGGCACGTGCGCTCGGCTTCGTGGGCGGACGACCGCCGGTCTGACGGCGCGCGGGAGCCGGTGGTCGGCGTCCGGTGGGCCATCCGGGTTCCGCCGCGGCTGGCCGCAGCGTTCGCCGTCGCAGCTGGCCGTCGGCGTTCGGCGGGATCTGCCGCGGATGGCCGTCGGAGTTGGGCGGGTGACGCCGCGGCCCACCGTCAGCGGTCGCCGGGTGATGCCGCGGCCCACCGTCAGCGTTCGGCGGGTTCCGCCGTCACCGTGAGCGTCTGCACCAGTCCGGCGGCGAGGGGCGCGAGCCGGATCTCGACCCGCAGCCGGCCCGCCGACCCCGGGAGCCACCAGCGCAGGTGCGACGGCGCCGCGGAGGACTCCTCGACCGGCGGCGCGGTCACGTCGGCTCCGACGGCGGCGACCGCCTCGGCGATCGCACGGCGCCGACGCTCGTAGGGGACGTCCTGGGCGACGTTGGGCGTGCAGACCGCGTCCGCCAGGGCGTCGTCCCAGTCGGCCAGGAGGCGCGTGACGGCGCCCCGGGCCGCCCGCGTCGCCGCCGTGGTGCGTCGTGTACCCGGAGCGGCGAGCGGGATCGTGGTGCTCCCGGTGGACGTGGTGGTGGTGGGTGCCTCGGCGGCCTCGGTCAGGACGATGTCGAGCGCACGATCGGCGGCCGCGGAGACCTTGGCCTGCGTGGCGTTCTCGAACGCGACCACCCCGAGGCCGTCGCGGACCGACCACCGCATGTGCGCGGAGAAGCCCGGGTAGCCGCCGGAGTGCGAGACGAGCTCGCCGAAGCGCGGGTCCTGCTCGACGAACAGTCCGAAGCCGTACGCGGTGGCCCGGGTGGACGCCGGCACCACCGCGCCGGGCACCACCCGCATCGCCTGCTGCATGAGCCGACGGTCGGCGGGGGAGAGCGGGCCGGGGCGCGGGGCACCGGTGAACGCCGATGCCAGGTGCGTGCCCCACCGGGCGAGGTCGGCGACGGTCGAGAACAGGCCGCCGATCGACGAGAAGGCGCCGGGTCCGGGTGTGGCGAGCGGTTCCCAGCCGTCTCCGTCCGGTCGGACACCGGTCACGACGTACCCGCGCGACTCGGCGGCGCTGAACACCGTGTCGTCGAGTCCGAGCGGACGGAGCACCGTCTCGGAGGCGACCTCGGTGTACGGGGAACCGGTGACGACCGCGATGACACGACCGAGCAGGGCGTACCCGGTGTTCGAGTAGGCGAACCGGGTGCCGGGCACGGAGTCGAAGAGCAGACCGTCCCGGAGCACCGCGTCGAACTCGGCGTCGGAGAGGGATTCCTGCCGGTCCGCCCACGGGTCGTCCGTGGGGAAGCCGGCCGCCATCGTCAGCAGCATCCGGAGCGTCGGCACGGGGGAGTCCGGGGTGGGGAGCGCCACGTCGGCGAACGCCGGGACGAAGTCGGTCACCGGGGCGTCGAGCGCGACCTGCCCGTCGGCCACCAGGGTCAGCAGTGTGGCCGCCGTGACGCTCTTCGTGCACGACGCGATCCGGTAGACCGTGTCGGCGTCCGGCGCACGGCCGTCGCCCCGGTCGCCGTGCCCGCCGGACACCACGAGCCCGCTGCGGTCGAACACCCCCCAGACGCTGCTCGGCGCGGTGCGGAGCTCCTCCACCCGCTCGCGGAACACCGCGTCGACCGCATCGGCCGTGCGCTGCACGCCGGGGTTCACGACCGACGCATCCGGTCGTACGCGTCGAGGGCTCGCTGCCGGGTTTCCTTCAGGTCGACCATCGGGTCGGGACGCTCCTCGTCGGCGGGGACCCAGCGGTGCACGTACTCGCGGTGCGGGTCGAAGCGTTCGAGCTGCCGGTCGGGGTTGAACACCCGGAAGTACGGCGCCGCGTCGAATCCCGAACCGGCGACCCACTGCCAGTTCCCGGCGTTGTTGGCGGAGTCGGCGTCGACGAGGGTGTCCCAGAACCACTGCTCACCGATGCGCCAGTCCACCAGCAGGTTCTTCACGAGGAAGCTCGCCGTCGCCAGCCGGACGCGGTTGTGCATCGCCCCGGAGTGCCACAGCTCCCGCATGCCGGCGTCGACGAGGTCGAACCCGGTGGTGCCGGTGCGCCAGCGGTCGATCTCGTCCTCCGGGGCATCGCGCCAGGGGAACGCGTCGAACTCGCGCCGGACGTTCACCGTCGTGATGTCCTCGCAGTGGAAGTGCTCGTTCCAGTTGAACTCGCGCCACGCCAGCTGCCGGAGGAACGCGGCCGCGTGCTTGCGCTGTTCCGGTTCCAGGTCGCCGTGCAGCCGGTGCCACACCTGGTACGGGCTGACCTCGCCCCAGCGGATGTGCGGGGACAGGTAACTGGTGGCGGCCTGCGCCGGTTCGTCGCGCTGGTCGTAGTCCTCGAGCGCGTTGCCGACGAAGTGTTCGAGGCGACGGTGTGCTCCGCGTTCGCCCGGCTCCCAGGCATCGCGGAGACCCCCTGCCCAGTCGGGGTGGGTCGGCAGGAGCCCCCAGTCGTCGAGATCGTCGCTCGTGACGCGCGCTGGACCAGGCAGGTCGCGGGGCTTCGGGAGCGGGTGCCGCGGCTCCGGCATCGCCTGTGCCGCCCGCCAGAAGGGCGTGAACACCTTGTACGGCTCGCCCTGGCCGGTGAGCACGGTCCACGGTTCCCAGAGCAGGTTCGCCGCGAAGCTGTGGGCCTCGACCCCGCCGTCGGTCAGCGAGGTCTTGATGCCGGCGTCGAGCTCGCGTTCGGCCGGGCCGTAGCGGCGGTTCCAGAACACGGCATCGGCGCCGCTGTCGGCGACGAGCCGGTCGATCTCGGACGCGGCGGCTCCGCGCCGGAGGGTCAGCCGCGAGCCGCGGTCGCGGAGCTCGCCGTCCAGTGCCGTCAACGAGTGGTGGAGCCACCACCGGCTGGCCGACCCGATCGGCCGGATACCAGGGGACTCGTCGTCGAGCACGTACGCCACCGTGACGTCGCCGCCGTGGTCGATCGCGGCGCGCAGTGCGGGGTTGTCGGCGAGCCGGAGGTCGTCACGGAGCCAAACCAGCGCGCCGGTCACGCCGTCGCCGCTTCCACCGTCGAGGCTGCTCGTGCCGATGCGCGCCGCGGCGCTGCCGGCCCCGCGGCCGTCCGGAGCTTCGTGCACAGTTCGGTCAGGGTCCGGAGCTCGGCGTCGTCCAACCCGGCACCGACCTGGTCGGCGATGGTCTGGGCGTGCTGCACGGCGACCGCGCGGTAGACGTCGAACCCGTGGGCGGTGAGCGCCACGATCACGCCGCGGGCGTCGGCGGGGTCGGGCTGCTTCTCGACGATGCCGCGCGCGGTGAGCCGGTCGACGAGACGGCTGACGCTCGGCTGCGTGAGGAGCAGGTGCCCGGTGAGTTCGCGCATCCGGCAGCGTCGACCGGGCTGGGTCGACAGGTTGAAGCAGACGTCGTACTCGTTGAAGGAGATCTCGCCCCCGGGGAACTCGGCGTTGAGTGCGCGCATCACCGTCACCTGCGCCCGGAACAGGGCCTCCCAGGCCGCGACGGCGGTCGCCTTCTCGCTGCGGCGTGACTCGTCCACGATCGCGCTCCCTCCGGTCGTACGGTCATCCCACACTAGCGACGGGGTCGGACACACGATGCCGCAGACGCGCAGCGATGTCCCCCGGGAACGCAACGAGGGCCGGTCGTCACGTGGACGACCGGCCCTCTCCCTTGCAGGACCAGCGCAGTTCCGGAACGCAACGAGGGCCGCCCACCGGTTTCCCGACGGACGGCCCTCTCCCTTGCAGGACCAGCGCAGTTCCGGAACGCAACGAGGGCCGGTCGCCCAGTGGACGTCCGGCCCTCTCCCTTGCAGGATCAGCGCAGTTCCGGAACGCAACGAGGGCCGCCCACCGGTTTCCCGACGGACGGCCCTCTCCCTTGCACCAAGAGTGTCCTGCAATCACATTCCACAGCCGGTGCCACAGCAAACACCGTCTGCACCACCGACTGTATAACGAACGGGTAACGGCGCGCTACCGTCCGACGCGGTCGTTCGCTGCGAGTTCACCAAGAGCGACCGATGCGGATCAGAAGAGGTCGGGCGACGGCGTCGAGGCGTACCGCACCGCGACGTCGGCGTGGCGGTCGAATCGGTAGCCGACCCCGCGCACGGTGCGGACGATCTCCTCGAACGCACCGAGCTTCGAGCGGAGTCGACGCACGTGCACGTCGATGGTGCGCTCGTTCGGGGTCTCGTCCTCGCCGTCGGACCAGAGCCCGTCGATGATGGCGGAGCGGTCGACGGTCTGCCCCTCGCGGAGCACGAGGAACTGCAGGAGCTCGAACTCCTTGTAGGTCAGGGGAGCGGCCTCACCGTCGAGCGTCACGCGCTTCCGGGAGATGTCGATGACGACGCCGGTCTCCTCGGGCTCGGGCTTCTCGGCCTGCTTGCGGGCGGCCACGGCGGAACGGTCATGCAGCGCGAGCCGGACGACGTCGACGTCCCGTCCGCCGGAGCCCTCGGCGGCGACGGCCACCGCGGCGTACGTCTCCGACGCGGGCACGAGCTGCGCCGTCAGGGCCTTGAGCTGCTCGACGACGGCCGCCAGGGTCGTCCCCGCGGCCGCGGCCTTCGCCTCGTCGATGCCGACGTACAGCGCGAACCCACGTGCCTCGGTGCCCTCGGGCAGTGCCCGGTTGCGCTGCGGGGCGACGACCGGACTGGTCGGCACGCCCACCTGGGCCGGCGGCGCGACGGGCTGGCGACGCGGGCGGATCGGCGTCACGGTGCCGAGGTCGGTGGGAGCGGGGGCCGTGGTGCGGAGGGCGGTGCGGGGCTGGGCGATGGTGAGCGACATGGCGGTTCTCCGGGCGGGGTGGCTGCGGGCACGAGATGGGTGCCGCGGCCGTGTCGAATGCGTCGGTCCGGGTACGGCGTGTGCCGTGGTGCCCTGCGGTCCTGCTGCGGACCGGGGCCGACCCGGGGGTACGGGGGACAGACCTCGCGACGTGGTGCGCGTCGTCGACGTGGTCGTCACCCGGGGATCACGCTCGCGCGACGGGGGTGGTGTCGCGGGGGATCCAGCTGGAACGGGTGCCGATCAGGCGCACATTCGACAACGCATGACGGCCATGGCCGGCATCATCATGCCGGCGGTCCCCTGTGCCTCGGAGAGGACGCGGGTGGACACGGTTGCAGTCATGGGACGAGTATCGGTGGGATACCAACGTCGTGTCAACCGTCCGCGCGGACGGTGCCGTGGACCGGACAGGAGGCGGACGGGAGGCGCGATGCCGGCTGGCACCGCGCCTCCTGTCCGGTGGTGGTCGCGTCGCGACCGGGGGTCGTCCTACTCGGCGAGGCCGTACAGGCGGTCGCCGGCGTCGCCGAGGCCCGGCACGATGTAGCCGTTCTCGTCGAGCTTCTCGTCCAGGGCGCCGAGCACGATCGAGACGTTGCGGTCGCCCACGGCTTCCTCGACGGCGGCGAGGCCCTCGGGTGCACCGAGGATGCAGACGCACGTGACCTCCTGCGCGCCGCGGTCGAACAGGAAGTCGATCGCGGCCGCGAGGGTGCCGCCGGTGGCCAGCATCGGGTCGAGCACGAAGCACTGGCGGCCGGAGAGGTCGTCGGGCAGGCGCTCGGCGTAGGTCTGCGGTTCGAGGGTCTCCTCGTTGCGGGCCATGCCGAGGAAGCCGACCTCGGCCGTCGGCACGAGCTTGACCATGCCCTCGAGCATGCCGAGCCCGGCGCGCAGGATCGGCACGACGAGGGGTCGGGGCTTCGCGATCGAGACGCCCATGGTGTGCGCCACCGGCGTGTCGATCGGGGTCGCGGTGACGCGCACGTTGCGGGTCGCCTCGTACGCCAGCAGCGTCACGAGTTCCTCGGTGAGGGCGCGGAACGTGGGGGAGGGCGTCGTACGGTCGCGGAGCACCGAGAGCTTGTGGGTGATGAGCGGGTGGTCGGCGACGTGGACTCGCATAGGGTCGAGCCTACCGTCTGCCGACCACCAGGAGAGACCCCGTGGAAGCCCCCGCTGCCCGTCCGTTCGTCCCGGCGATGGAGCGTGCGCTCGACGAGGCCCGGGCGTGCCTGGCGACCGGGGACGTCCCCGTCGGTGCGGTGGTGCTCGACCGCGACGGCGCGGTGGTCGCGGTGGGCCGGAACGAGCGCGAGGCGCGGCAGGACCCCACCGCCCACGCCGAGGTGCTCGCGCTCCGGGCGGCCGCCGAGGTCACGGGGGACTGGCACCTCGACGACCACACCCTGGTGGTCACGCTCGAGCCGTGCCCGATGTGCGCCGGGGCGATCCTGGCCGCCCGGGTGCCGCGGATCGTCTTCGGAGCGTGGGACCCGAAGGCCGGGGCGAGCGGGAGCGTCTACGACATCGCCCGGGATCGTCGGCTGCCGCACCGGTCCGAGGTCGTCGGCGGGGTGCTGGAGCCGGCGTGCGCCGAGCTGCTGGACGCCTTCTTCGCGACCCGTCGCTGAACCGGCCCCCGGTGCTGTCCGGACTCAGCTCCAGAGCACCGCGATCAGGACGTTGACGATCGCGAGCGCGCCGGCCGAGTGGAAGAACGGCAGGGCGGCCTTCGCCTTCGCCGCGCCGGCGTCGGCACGCTTCTGACGCGCCCGGGCGACGAACGCCAGCACGAGGGCCACCACCGCGATGGCGAGCTTCACACCGAGCTTGGCGTGGTTCGCGCCGCCGTCACTGGTCGCGTCGATGACGCCCATCATCCCGAGGCCGGTGACGAGCTGCACGACCAGCCCGGCGATCGGCCAGGACGTCTGGAAGCCGCCCTTGCGCCGCACCTGCACGAGGAACGCGCCGATGACCGCCGCGAGGCCGAGGAAGTGCAGGATGAGCAGGACGTCGAAGAGCGCGGTCATGCGCCCATCGTGGCGGACCCGTCGTCAGGCCCGCCAGGAAGGGTGACCTCAGTCCGCGGCGCGGATCACGATCGCCTCGGTCGGCGGTCGCGGGCCGGTGCGGAGCACGTCGGGCTCGACGTAGATCACCCGGGCGATCGGCACGGCGGTGCGGACCCGGTGCTCGACGGAGTCGATGCCCGCCGCGACGTCGCCGAGGCGTCGGTCACCGTCGACGGCGACCTTCACGCCGACCATGAGCTCGTCCGGCCCGAGGTACAGCGTCTTGATGTGGATGATCGAGTCGACCTCGGGGCCGTCGAGCACGGCGTGCTTGATGCGCTCGACGTCGGCGGCGCTCGCGCCCTCGCCGACGAGGAGGCTCTTGGTCTCGATGCCGAGCACCACCGCGACCGCGATGAGCAGCACGGCGATGAGGATGGTGCCGATCGCGTCGAAGACGCCGTTGCCGGTGATGGCGGTGAGGCCGACGCCGAACAGGGCGAACACGAGGCCCAGCAGTGCCGCGGTGTCCTCGAGCATGACGACGGGCAGCTCGGGGGCCTTGGCGCGGCGGACGAACTGCACCCAGCTCTGCCGGCCCTTCTGCGGTCGGGCCTCGTTCAGGGCGGTCCGGAGCGAGAAGCCCTCGAGCCCGATGGCGATGACGAGCACCGCGATCGGCAGCCACCAGTTGTCGAGCGGGTGCGGGTGGGTGAGCTTCTCGATGCCCTCGTAGAGCGAGAACACGCCGCCGACGGAGAACAGGATGATCGACACCACGAACGCGTACACGTACCGTTCGCGCCCGTAGCCGAACGGGTGCTCCTCGTCCGCCGCACGTCGGGCGCGTCGCCCGCCGAGCAGCAGCAGGAGCTGGTTCGCGGAGTCCGCGAGCGAGTGGACGCCCTCGGCGAGCATCGAGGCCGATCCGCTGATCGCCGCCGCGACGAACTTCACGATCGCGATGCCGACGTTGGCACCGAGTGCGGCGAGGATGGCCTTCGTGCCTCCGGAAGCGCTCACAGATGTCCCTTCTCGCTGACCTGTGCGCACGATCCTAGGCGTGCGGGCTGGGTAGGGTCGGGACCATGACGATCGAACTGCCCCGCACCGCCCTGCTCGGCGTCGGCTCCATGTCCGGCGCGGTCCTCGACGGCTTGCTCGCCGCCGGTCTGGACCCCGCGACGGTGACGCTCACGACGAAGTCGGAGCAGTCCGCCGCGGCGCACCGGCAGCGTGGGCTGGACGCCACCGCGAGCGACACGGACCCCGACGCGAACCGTGTGGCCGTGCGTGGAGCGGCGCTCGTCGTGCTCGGGGTGAAGCCCTACGCGATCGGCGACCTGCTCGACGAGGTGTCGGCGGACCTCGAGCCGGGTGCGGTCGTGGTGAGCGTCGCGGTCGGGACGACCACCGCGAGCATGGAAGCGCGGGTCCCGGAGGGGGTCCGCGTCGTCCGGGCGCTCCCGAACACGCCGATCGGCGTCGGGCACGGTGTCACCGGTGTCAGCGCCGGTGCCTCCGCGGACGCCGGGGCCGTCGCGCTCGCGTCGTCGGTGTTCTCCGCCTCCGGTGTCGTGATCGAGGTGCCGGAGTCGCAGCTCGACGCGCTCTCGGCCGTCTCCGGTTCCGGCCCCGCCTACGTGTTCCTGCTCGTCGAGCAGTGGCAGCAGGCGGCGGAGTCGCTCGGGTTCACGACGGACCAGGCCGAGGCGATGGTGCAGGGCACGCTGCGGGGCGCGGTGGAGCTGCTCGCGGCGTCGGGCAAGGAGCCGGCGGCGCTGCGCAAGGCCGTGACGAGCCCGAAGGGGACCACCGAGCGCGCCGTCGCCGTGCTGCAGGAGGCGGACCTCGCCGGGACCTTCGAGCGGGCGTCCCACGCCGCGATCGCGCGTGCGGAGGAGCTCTCGAAGGCCTAGTCGGCGAGGACGGCGTCCGGTGCCGCGGGCTCCGGGGCGACGTCGCGTCGGCCCTGCCGGGCGCGGGCCGTCGCCCAGGCGACGAGCACCCCGGCGACCACCGTGAGGACGGTCCCGGCGATCGTGACGGCGCTGTCGAACTGCACGCCCTGGGCGTGGGTCCACGGCGTCGCGGTCAACCGTCCGGTGACGACCGCTGCGAGCACCGTGCCGGCCACCGCGATGCCGATCGCCGAGGTGACCTCGGACGACGTGTCGACGAGCGCGGCGCCGATCGTCGTGCGGTCGGCCGGCAGCCCGCGGAGCACGTTCGTGCCGGCGACGACGCCGACGACGCGCATCCCGGCGGCGACGAGCACGAGGGCCAGTGCGATCCAGCCGTACCCGTGCGGCCCGAGGAGCGTGTACACGGCGAGCCCGACGACGACCGCGGCGGCGCTCGACCACGCCGCGTGCTCGAGCCCGACGCGCCGGACGAACGGTCCCACGACCGCGCTGCCGGCCACGAGGACGACCACCTGCGGGAGCATGCCGAGCGCGGCGAGGGCCGGTGGCCAGCCCCACGCGAGCTGGAGGTGCAGGGTGACGAGGTACCCGAGGCCCGCGACCGCGAGTCCGGTGGCCGCCTTGTACGCAAGACCGCTCGACACCAGGGGGCGTGCGACGAGCGCGAGGTCGAGGAGCGGGTGCTCGGCACGGCGTTGGCGGACCACGAACCCGGCACCCGCAGCGACCGCGCCGGCGGCGGCGGCCCAGCCGGTCCAGTCGGTGACCCCGCCGTCGGCGAAGCGGGTGGGTGCGACGAGTGCGAGGACGACCGCGGCGGTGCCGAGGAGTGCGCCCGCCCAGTCGACGGGCGCCCGGTGCAGCCCGGCCGGGTCGTCGCGGTCGACTCCGGTCCGGATGCCGACGAACGCCAGCGCGGCGATCGGCACGTTGACCAGCAGCAGGACCTGCCACGGCGCGACCGCGAGGACGAGGCCGCCCAGCGTCGGACCGACCGCCAGGCCGACGAGGCCGACGGTGGAGATGAGGTTGATCGCGCGGACGCGCTGGTCGTCGTCGTCGAACAGGCGGAACGCGAGCGCCATCGACCCGGGCGTGGTCATCGCGGCGGCGATCCCGGTGACGACGCGGACGGCGACGAGCTCGTCGGCGGTGGTGACGAACGCGGTCGCCAGGCTCGCGACGCCGAGCAGCACGAGCCCGACGAGCATCACCCGGCGGCGACCGTACCGGTCCGCGACCGCGCCGGCGGCGAGCATGGACCCGCCGAAGACGACCGAGTACGCCCCGGTGACCCACTGCAGCCCGGTCGCACCGACGTGGAGTTCGCGCCCGATGGTCGGCAGCGCGACGGTGAGGATCGAGTTGTCGAGCATCTCGAACAGGAAGACCGCGGCGAGCCCGGCGAGGGCGACCCGCGAACCGCGCAGGGATCGGGGAGAGTGGACCCGGATGTCGTTCATGCGACTAAGTTAAGTCACTCAACTGAGTCAGTCAATAGGAAGTGGGTCGGGCATGCCGAGGAGCGCACCCCGCGGGGGACCGGAGACGCGTGCGCGGATCGCCGAGACGGCCTCCGGGATGTTCGCCGAGCGCGGGTTCGACGCGGTCACGGTCGCGCAGGTCGCCTCGGCCGTCGGGGTGTCGAGCGTCACGGTCTTCAAGCACTTCCCGCGCAAGGAGGACCTCTTCCTCGACCGGTCGGCCGAGGCCGTCGCGCAGTTCCGGGACGCGGTCGACGGCGTGCCGCGCGATCGGGTCCTCGATGCGCTCGAGGCGCTGACGACCCGGCTCGTGGACGAGCGCGCGCCGATCTCCGGCCTCGCTGTCCGCTCCGAAGCGTTCTTCCGGACGATCGCCGACTCGCCCGCGCTGCAGTCCCGCGTCCGGGAACTGGTCGCCGAGGCGCAGGGCGTGCTCGCCGAGACCATCGGGGACGGGCTGCTCGCGGCGTTGTTCGTCGCCGGCTACGCCACCGTGTTCGTCGACACGGCTCGCCGGGTCCTCGCGGACGAGGACCGCGACGCCGTCGCGACGGCGCACCGCGCCGGCCTCGACCGCCTCTTCCGCACGCTGCGGGACGGGGTCGCGTCCGCGACGTGACCAGGAGCCGGACGGGAGGCACGGTGCGGGCCCGTCCCTCCAGGCCGTCCCGGGGTCACTCCAGGGCGGCGAACCGTTCCAGGTCACCCTCGGTGCCGGAGACGATGATCACGTCGTCCTGACCGATCACGCTCTCCGGCGTGGCCGGCACGAACGCCTTGCCCGGCGTCTTGATGCCGAGCACCGTGAGCCCGAACCGCGTCCGGATGACCGTGGTGGCGAGGTCCTTGCCGCGCACCGCCGCCGGCGGGAACATCTTGACCACGGCGAAGTCGTCGTCGAACTCGATGAAGTCGAGCATCCGCCCGGAGACGAGGTGGGCCGTCCGCTCACCGGCCTCGCGCTCCGGGTAGACCACGTGGTTCGCGCCGATGCGGGACAGGATCGTGCCGTGCGAGCGACTGACCGCCTTCGCCCAGATCTGCGGGATGCCGAGGTCGACGAGGTTCGCCGTGATCAGCACGCTCGACTCCAGGTGCGAGCCGACCGCGACGACCGCGATGGCGAAGTCCTGCGCCCCGATCTGCCGGAGCGCGTCGATGTCGGTCGCGTCGGCCTGCACGGCGTGCGTGACCCGGTCCGACCACTTCTGCACGAGGCCGGCGTCGGTGTCGACGACCAGGACCTCGCGGTGCTGCCGTTCCAGCTGACCGGCGGTCGCGGCGCCGAACCGGCCGAGGCCGATGACGAGCACGGGCGCGTCGTGGCTGACGGCGCCGGTCACCGGGTGTGGTGCGCGGCGGTCGGCGCGGGGGGCGCGCCGGTCGGCGCGGGGTGCGTGGCGATCAGCCAACGATCGGCCTCTCCTCGGGACGGCGGAACAACTGCCGGCTCTGGCTGGCGGCCAGCGCTGCGGCGATGGTCACTGTACCGACACGACCGAGGAACATCGTCGCGGCGAGGACGTACTTGCCGGCGTCGGGCAGGTTCTCGGAGACGCCGGCCGACAGCCCGCAGGTCGCGAAGGCGGAGATCACCTCGAACAGCACCCGGTCGAGGGACTCGTGCGTGATCTGCAGGAGCACCACGGTGGCGACGGCGACGATGGTCGCGCCCCACAGCACGATCGCGACGGCGACCCGCAGGACGTCGCTCGGGATCCGGCGGCCGAACGCCTCCATGCTGCGACGGCCGCGGGCCTCGGCGACGGCGGCGAGGAAGAGCACGGCGAGGGTCGTCACCTTGATGCCGCCGGCGGTCGACGCAGACCCGCCACCGATGAACATGAGCATGTCCGTGACGAGGAGGCTCGAGCCGTTCAGCTGGTCGAAGTCGACGAGGGAGAACCCGCCCGACCGGGTCATCGTCGACAGGAAGAGCGCCTGGAACGCCGTCCGACCGGCGCCCTCCTCGCCGAAGGTCGTCGGGTTCGATGCCTCGAGCGCGATGTACACGATCGCCCCGCCGACCAGCAGCGCGGCGCTCGTCGCCAGGGTGAGCTTCACGTGGATCGGCCAGCGGCGCGGGTTCCGCAGTTGCTTCGTCAGGGTCCGGATCACCGGGAAGCCGATGGACCCCGCGACGACGCCGACCATGAGCAGCGACAGGAACCAGTAGTCGTGCGCGAACGGCGCGAGACCGGTGTCGTTCGGCACGAAGCCGGTGTTCGTGAAGGCCATCGCGGCGTAGTAGAAGGAGTCGCCGACGGCCGACCAGAACGGGATGCCCGCGACGAGCACCGACGGCAGCAGCAGCACGCCGAGCGCGACCTCGATCGTCAGGGTGCTCACCGCGACCGTGGCGAGCAGCGTGCCGACCTCGCCGAGCCGGACCGCCTGGCCCTCCGGCACGGCGCCGTGGTGGGTGCGCAAGGGGTTCGAGTCGCCCGCCGCGATGAGCTTCGCGCGGAGGCCGAGTCGACGCGTCACGACGAGCCCGAGGATGGAGGCGAAGGTGAGGACCCCGACCGCGCCGATCTGGGTGCCGATCACGACGAGGGTCTTGCCGAACACCGACCAGTGCGTCGCCATGTCGACCGTCGCCAGGCCGGTCACGCACACCACCGACGCGGCCGTGAACAGCGCGTCGGCGAAGTCGGTCGCGGAGCCGTCCTTCGTCGCCCACGGCGTCATGAACAGCGCCGTGAACACGAAGATGAGCGCGATGAAGACCAGGATCGCCAGTCGGGACGGTGACGACCGCAGCACGGCGGCCACCCGGTTCACCCGTCGCCGCGATGCGCCCACCTGTGCGGGGAGCGGCTCGTGGCGATCGAGCATCGTATGCCTCCGGGGACATGGGCGGGACGGTTCGTCATGGTACATCCGTGACGCCCCGGCTAGCCTTGCTGCATGGCCGACATCTTCAGCGTCGTGGCGGACCCCACCAGACGTGAGCTGCTCGGGGCGCTCCTGTCCGCGTACGGTTCGGACGTCACCGGCGGGGAGCTCAGCGTCGGTCAGCTCGTCGAGAAGCTCGGCGTCAGCCAGCCCACCGTGTCGAAGCACCTGCGTGTCCTGCGTGACATCGGCCTGGTGACCAGCCGTGAAGAGGGGCAGCACCGCTACTACCGGCTCGACCCGGAGCCCCTCGTCGGCATCGAGGAGTGGGTGCTGCCGTTCACCGGGGCGGTCGACGCGGACGGCACCCCGGCCACCACGTCGTGGACCCTCGACGGCCAACCGGTGTCCGTCCGTCGCAACGGCGTGGCGGGCAAGGCCACGGTCGAGGTGGGCACCGAACTCGGGCGGGTGATGGCCGAGGCGTCGTACCGTGCCACCGCCGTCGTCTCCGGTGCGCAGCAGGGGTGGGAGCGCGTCGTCGACCGCAGCCGCAAGCGCTTCACGCGGCGCGGCGACGAGGACTGATCCGCATCTGGACACCGATCGCACCGGCCCCTACAGTTGCCAGTGACCACACAGGTCACACCAATACCCGAAGGCGGACCATGACCGGCAGTTTCGACGACGTGCGCTTCCTCACCGTCGCTGAGGTCGCCGAGATGATGCGCGTCTCCAAGATGACCGTCTACCGCATGGTCCACGCGGGGGAGCTCCCTGCCATCCGGTTCGGCCGGTCCTTCCGCGTCCCGGAGTCCGCCGTCGCGGACGTCCTGCGCGGTGGCATCGCCGACGTCGGGTAGCCCGGCTCGAACCGGCCCGTTCGACATCGCGTCGGCCCTCCGCTAGACTCGGCGGGGTTGTTTTTCCGCGGTCTCGTTGGCCCGGTGTCCACACAACATCAGTCCGAGTGAGGTCCGTATGGGTTCTGTCATCAAGAAGCGTCGCAAGCGCATGGCGAAGAAGAAGCACCGCAAGCTGCTTCGCAAGACGCGCCACCAGCGTCGCAACAAGAAGTAAGTCCAGTACTTGCACCCGAAGCCCCGGTTCGCCGGGGCTTTCGTGTGTCCTAGGGTGGTGCCATGCCCGCCGTGACCCTCCTGACGAAGCCCGGCTGCCACCTCTGCGACGACGCCCGCCCGGTCGTCGAACGCGTCGTGGCCGAACACCCCGGGGCGACCCTGCAGGAGCTGTCCATCCTCGACGACGACGCGCTCCGCGAGGAGTACGCGGAGGACATCCCGGTCGTCCTCGTCGACGGGCGCGTCCACAGCAACTGGCACGTCGACGCCGACCGGCTGCACCGTGCCCTCGAGAAGGCCGAGTCCCGCGCATGATCCACCACGTCGTCTCCTGGACCCTGCGGGAGGACCTCGACCGCACCGCGTCGATCGACCGGATCCGCGAGCTCCTCGTCGGGCTCGTCGGCACCGTCGGGTCGATCCGTTCCCTGCAGGTCGTCGAGAACGTCGCCTACCCGGGCAAGAACCAGGACGTGGCCGTCGTCGCAGCCTTCGACGACCTCGCCGGCCTCGACGAGTACCAGGTGCACCCGCAGCACCAGGCCGCGGCAGCGGAGATCCGGGGCATGGTCACGGGGCGGGCCGCCATCGACTGGCAGGCCTGAGCCGCGCCTCCCGGCCCGCGCGCGTGCCCGCGTGCCCGCGTACCCGTGTCCGCACGGTCGCTGTTCGCTTCGTGAGCAGCAATGGTCGCCTCCCTGTCCGGGAGGCGACCATTGCTGCTCACCATGTGCGCGGTTGCGGGGCCGCGCGCGCTCGCCCTACGGGGTCAGGCGCGTCGGGCCGCGGAAGAGGTACGTGACCTCGCGGATGGACGGCTCGTGCAGCGCGAGCATGAGCACCCGGGCCAGACCCATCCCGAAGCCACCGTGCGGCGGCACGCCGTAGCGGAAGAAGTCGAGGTACCAGCCGAGCTCCTCCGGGTCGAGGCCCTTCTCGACGGCCTGCGCCGTCAGGGTCTCCACGCGGTGCTCGCGCTGTGCGCCCGTCGAGATCTCGGCGCCGTTGAACAGCAGGTCGTAGCTGTTCGTGAGCGTCGGGTCGTCGGCGTGACGCATGTGGTAGTACGGGCGGATCGAGGCGTCGTAGTCGGTCACGAAGACGAACTCCGAGCCGTGCGTCTCCTTCGCCCAGGCGCTCACGCGGCGCTCGCCCTCGGGGTCGAGGTCGCCATCGGCACGGACGACTTCGTAGCCGCTGTCGGCCACGATCTTCCGGGCCTCGGCCAGGGTGACGCGGGGGAACGGCGCGGTCGGGACGACGAACTCGAAGCCGAAGACCTCCTCGATCTCCTTGCCGTACTTGTCCTTGACCGCGGTGAAGCCGGCGACGAGGAGCTCCTCGTGCATGGCCATGACGTCCTCGTGCGACTCGACCCAGGAGATCTCGGCGTCGACGCTGGTGAACTCGGTCGCGTGGCGGCTCGTGAACGACGGGTCGGCGCGGAAGGCGTCGGCGATCTCGAAGACCGCTCCGAAGCCGGCGGGCTGCGCCATCTGCTTGAAGTTCTGCGGCGACTGCGCGAGGTACGCCGTCGTCTCGAAGTACTCGAGCTGGAAGAGCTCGGCACGCGACTCGGATGCCGACGCCATCAGCTTCGGCGTGTGGATCTCGATGTAGTCGCGCTCCACCCAGTAGGTGCGGAACGCGTGCTCCATCGTCGTCTGGATGCGGAAGATGAGGTTCTGCTTGCGGTTGCGCAGGTCGAGGAAGCGCCAGTCGAGGCGCTTGTCGAGCGAGGAGTCGTCCGCGATCGGCGTCTCCGGGATCGCGGCGCTGATCACCTCGAGCGAGCCGACCTTGACCTCGAGCCCGCCGAGCTTGACGCGCTCGTCCTGCTTCAGGGTGCCCTGCACGTGGACGAACGTGCCGTGCGCGAGGCCGGAGATCTCGTTTGTGATGCCGAGGGCGACCTGGGCGGCGTCGTCGCCGTCCTCGACCTCGCGCGTGGCGGGGTTGACGAGCTGCGCGGCGCCGGTCTCGTCGCGGAGGACGACGAACTGCACCTTCTTCTGGTCTCGGACGGTCTCCACCCATCCGGCGACGGAGACGGGGCCGTCGGGGCGTGCGGCGAGGTCGGCGATGCGGGTGCGTTCGATCACGGTGGTCGAGTCTAACGGTCCGGGTCCCGGGTGCTGGTTCCTCCACAGGTCGGGTCCGGTCGGAGGTTGTCCACAAGGTCGGCCTGGAGGCACGTGCCGGGGGTCGACTCCTCCGTAGCGTTCTCGACGTGGCCGGGTCGCGAGCTGGAGGGAGGCCCCGGATGACGGCAGGGGTCGAGGGGCTCGCGGCCTGGCCGCCTGCGGCGGTGGCGACGGTGGTCGCGGCGGCGATCACCGTGGCGTTCACGGTGGTCGTGGCCGGCATCTGCGGGCTGTGGGCCGTGTTGCGGTGGAGGCGGGACGTTGCGCGTGAGGAGCGCGACCGCGCGTGGTCGCGGTTCGTGTGGACAGTCGACCAAGCCTGCGATGGTGACGTCGGGCGGGGTGAGATCGGCTTCGCGAGCGCGAACTCGATGTACGAAATGCAGAGTCTTCGCGACGAGGACGCCGTCTACGGCACAGTCGTGCTCGAGATCATCACGGGAAGGGAGGGTCGACATGACTGAAGACCCGGTGCTCGCACTCCTCCGTCGTCGGGAAGAGGAGTGGCGGGAACGGATCAGGCGGAAGTACCGGTTCCGTCCGTGGAAGGCACGCCGGATCATCTGGGAGCATGACGACCTCCGACGGCGTCTCGATGAATGGCGTGATGCGCGCCGCGAGCGCAGACGGCTGATCGAGGCGGGCGAGTTGTCAGGGGAGTGAGGCGCGCAGGGATCCGAGCGTGCCGATGAACTCCTCGGCCATGCCCGCCCGTTCGACGAGCTTCGCGTGTCGAGCCCTGGCGTCGACGAGGAACTCGTCGAGTCGCGCGGCGAGTGCCGGCTCGTCCTCGGGGTCCTTCGCCGCGAGCCCGTCGACGACCCGGAGCAGCTCGGCCATCTCGTCGAGGGTGAACCCCAGCGGCTTCATCCGCCGGATCACGAGCAGCCGCTCGAGGTCCTGCTCGGTGTAGACCCGGAAGCCGCCGCTCGTCCGGCCACTCGGGACCAGCAGCCCGACCTCGTCGTAGTGCCGGATGGTGCGGAGGGACATCCCGGCGCGCTCGGCCAGCTCGCCGATGTGCATCGTGGTGGTCACGGTGACGACTCTACCCTCACGTGAGGGTAGAGTTCCTCGCGATGTCCGTGATCACCCACGCCCCGACCGCCCCGAGCGTCCTCAGCGCCCTGCGCTCACCCCGCCTCCTCACGCGCGAGGTCCTCGCCGGGGTCGTCACCGCGCTCGCCCTCATCCCCGAGGCGATCTCGTTCTCGGTGGTCGCAGGCGTGGACCCCGCCGTCGGGCTGTTCTCGAGCGTCGTCATCGCCGTGGTGATCGCGATCGTCGGCGGGCGTCCGGCGATGGTGTCCGCCGCCGCGGGGTCGGTCGCCCTCGTCATCGCGCCGCTCGTGCGCGACCACGGCATCGCGTACCTCGTGCCGACGATCGTGCTCGGCGGCGTCCTGCAGATCGTCCTCGGGTTCCTCGGTGTCGCGCGTCTGATGCGGTTCATCCCGCGCAGCGTCAACGTGGCGTTCGTCAACGCGCTCGCGATCCTGATCTTCACCGCGCAGCTGCCGAACCTGTTCGGCGGGGACGTGCCAGTCGTGGTCTGGCCGCTGACGGCGCTCGGCGTCGGGATCATCGTCGGCTTCCCGTTCCTCACGAAGGCGGTCCCGGCCCCGCTCGTCGCCGTCGTCGTCATCACCGCGATCACCCTGGTCGCCGGCATCGCGGTGCCGACGGTCGGGGACGAGGGTGCCCTGCCGACGGCGCTGCCGGGCTTCACCGGCATCACGACGCCCGTCAGCTTCGAGACGCTGCAGATCATCGCGCCGTACGCGTTCGGCGTCGCCATCGTCGGGCTGATCGAGACGCTCCTGACCGCGCAGCTCGTCGACTCGATCACCGAGACCGGCTCGAGCAAGTGGCGGGAGTCCTGGGGACAGGGCGTCGCCAACGTCGCGTCCGCGTTCTTCGGCGGCACCGGCGGCTGCGCGATGATCGGGCAGACGGTCATCAACGTGAAGACGGCGGGCGCCCGCACCCGGGTGTCGACGTTCGTCGCGGGTGCCTCGGTGCTCGTGCTGACGATCGTGCTGCACGACCTCGTCGCCGAGATCCCGATGGCGGCGCTCACCGCCGTGATGATCATGGTCTGCGTGGCGACCTTCGACTGGCACAGCATCCGCCCGCGCACGCTCCGCCGGATGCCCCTCGGCGAGACCGTCGTGATGGTGGTGACGGTCGTGGTCGTCGTCGCGACCGACAACCTCGCGACGGGTGTCCTGGTCGGGGTCGTGGTCGCGGCCCTGGTGTTCGCCCGGCGGGCAGCGCACGTCGTGTCCGTCGTGCGCGAGCCGGTCGACGAGCACACGGTCCGGTACCGGGTGCGCGGTGCGCTATTCTTCGCGTCGTCGAACGACCTCGTCACCCGGTTCTCCTACGCCGAGGACCCGGAGCACGTCGTCATCGACATGTCCGACGCCCACGTGTTCGACGCGAGCACCGTGGCCGCGCTCGACGGGGTGGAGCAGCGCTTCGCGAAGCACGGCTCCAGCGTCGAGGTCGTGCACCTGAACACGGCGTCGACGGCGCTGCACGGGCGGTTGTCCGGCGAACTCGGCTGAGCGCTTCCGCATCCGTGAATCGCCTGTGCGGGCGGTGGGAACGCCGGGGCGACCTACACTGGAACCCATGCCCGCGTCCCGAATCCACCTCGTCCGTCACGGTGAGGTGCACAACCCGGACCGAGTGCTCTACGGACGGCTCCCCGGTTTCGGGTTGAGCGACCTCGGCGCGCAGATGGCGCTTGCGTCGGCGACCGCGTGGAAGGACGCCGGTGTCGACGTCCGTCGCATCGTGGCCTCCCCGCTGCAGCGCACGCAGGAGTCGGCGGCGCCCTGGTCCGCGGCCTTCGGGCTCGACGTCGCCCTCGACGAGCGGCTCATCGAGCCGACCAACCGGTACGAGGGGCAGCCTCCCGGGTTCACGAAGCGGTCGCTGCGGCGCCCGGCGGAGTGGCCGTGGATCGCGAACCCGTTCCGGCCGAGCTGGGGCGAGGCGTACGAGTCGATCGCGAACCGGATGCTCGCGGCGATCACCACGGCGTGGGAGAGCGTCGACGAGGGCGACGTCGTCCTCGTCAGCCACCAGCTGCCGATCTGGATGGTCCACCGCCGGCTCGCCGGCGAGCAGCTCTGGCACGACCCGAGGAAGCGACGCTGCGACCTCTCGAGCATCACGACCGTCGAGCGTGTACCCGCCACCTCGTCCGGCCGGTTCACCGAGGTCGGGTACGCGGACCCGGCGCAGGCACTGCGCGCGACCGCCGTCGATGAAGGAGCAGTGTGATCAGCACCAGCAAGCGGTTCGTGGCCCTCGCAGCGACGGCGGTGGCGGCCGCGCTCGTCCTGACGGGCTGCTCGTCGGACAACGACTCGCTGTCGAAGCAGTACGGCAGCGGGACGACCCAGAACTACATCTCCGGTGACGGCGCGGTGACCGAGGTCGCGACGGACAAGCGCACCGACGCGGTCGACTTCTCCGCGAAGGACATCGACGGCGACACCGTCTCGTCGAAGGCCCTCAGGGGCAAGGTCGTCGTCCTGAACTTCTGGTACGCCGGATGCCCGCCGTGCCGTGCCGAGGCGAAGTACCTCAACACGGTGCACGACCAGTTCGCGGGCAAGGACGTCCAGTTCATCGGCGTCAACGTCCGCGACGAGCAGGGCACCGCCGAGGCGTTCGAGCGCACGTTCAAGGTCGACTACCCGACGGTGCTCGACCAGAAGACCGGGGCGATGCAGCTCGCGCTGTCCGGTCAGATCGCGCCCAACGCCGTGCCGGCGACGATCGTGCTCGACAAGAAGGGGCGCGTCGCCGCCCGGGTGCTCGGCGCGGTCGACGGCCCGGGGATCCTGAACACCCTCGTCTCGGACGAGTTGTCGGGCAAGGCCTCCTGACCCGTGTCCAGCAACCCCTTCGCCGACGCGATCCTCAACGGGCAGATGGCAGTGGCGCTCCCCGTCGCGGCGCTCGCCGGTCTCGTGTCGTTCCTCTCGCCGTGCGTGCTGCCCCTCGTGCCGGGCTACCTCGGCTACGTCGGCGGTGTCGCCGAGGGCGGACAGCGCCGCGGTCGCGTGGTGCTCGGGGTGCTGTTGTTCATCCTCGGCTTCACGGCGGTCTTCGTCGCGTACACGACGGTCTTCGGGGCGCTCGGCTTCTGGCTCGTGCGCTGGCGTGACCTCATCACGCAGATCCTCGGCGTGGTCGTGATCGCGATGGGACTCGTCTTCGTCGGGCGCTTCACGTTCATGCAGCGCACCATCAAGCCCGGCTGGACGCCGGCGACCGGTCTGGTCGGTGCGCCGCTGCTCGGCATCGTGTTCGGCCTCGGTTGGACGCCCTGCCTCGGCCCGACCCTCGCCGCGATCAACCTGCTCAGCGTGCAGTCCGGCAGCGCCTGGCAGGGCATGTGGCTCGGCGTCGCGTACTGCCTCGGCCTGGGGATCCCGTTCGTCCTCGTCGCGCTCGGCGCCGGCTGGGCGACCGGGGCGATCCGCGCCGTGAAGCGCCACATGCGCACCGTCAACATCATCGGAGGAGCGATCCTGATCGTCATCGGTCTGCTCATGGTCACCGGAATCTGGTCGGCCGTCATGTCGAGCGTGGGGGCGGTGATCCAGAGCTATGTCCCGGCAGTCTGATCCCGACACCGACGCGACCGGCACCGACCCCGACGCGACCGGCACCGACCCCGACTCGAGCGGCACCGACACCGCGTCGGACCCGCAGCGACCGTCCGACCACGTCGACGGCACCCCCGTGGCCGAGTCGTCCGCGGCCGGCGGCGGCGACGGCGTTGCCCAGCCGCGTCTGGGTGCGGTCGGCTACCTGCGCTTCTTCTGGCGCCAGCTGACGAGCATGCGGACCGCGCTCTTCCTCCTCATGCTGCTCGCCCTCGCGGCGATCCCGGGTTCGCTGGTCCCGCAGCGCACCGCGGACCCGAACGGCGTGGTGCAGTACAAGGCCGACCACGCGACGCTCTACCCGATCCTCGACAAGCTGCAGGTCTTCGACACCTACACCTCGGTGTGGTTCTCGGCGATCTACCTGCTGCTCTTCGTGTCCCTGATCGGCTGCATCATCCCGCGCACGAAGCACCACTGGCAGGCGCTGCGCACACGGCCGCCGAAGACCCCGGTGCGGCTCACGCGTCTCGCCGGCTACCAGAGGGTCGCCGCCGACGGCACCGACGCGTCGCCCGAGCAGGCCGTGACGCGGGCGATGGCGCTGCTGAAGCGCTCCGGCTACCGCGTCGAACGCTTCGGCGACTCGGTGAGCGCGGAGCGCGGCTACCTCCGCGAGACCGGCAACCTGGTGTTCCACGCGGCGCTCGTCGGGGTGCTCCTCGCGGTCGGCGTCGGCGGCGGGTTCGGCTACACCGGCCAGCGGCTGCTCGTCGAGGGCCAGACGTTCTCGAACGTCCTCGGCTCGTACGACTCGTTCAACCCGGGTCGTTGGTTCCAGCAGACCGACCTCAAGGGCTACAACCTGACGCTCGACAAGTTCGTCACGAAGTACGAGGAGCGCAACCTCGACGCCCTCGGCCAGGCGCTCGACTACTCCGCCACGGTGACGACGAAGGAGCGGGGCGGCACGGCGAAGACCAGTCGCCTGGGCGTGAACGACCCGGTGAGCATCGGCGGGACCAACGTGTACCTGCTCGGCAACGGCTACGCCATGTCGGTGACGGTACGCGACGGCGAGGGCAACGTGGCGTTCAAGGACACCGTGCCGTTCCTCCCCGAGGACGCGAACTACACCTCCACCGGCGTCATCAAGGTCCCGGACTCGGTGCCGGACCAGCTCGGCATGGTCGGGTTCTTCTACCCGACGGCGTCCAAGCTGTCCACCGGCGCGTACGCCAGCGCGTACCCGGACGACCAGAACCCGCTGCTGACGCTGCAGGTGTACACGGGCGACCTCGGCCTCGACGACGGGGTCCCGCAGAGCGTCTACACGCTCGACACCAGCGGCCTCAAGCAGATCGCCGGTCGGCAGTCGTCCACGGCGAGCGTCGAGCTGAAGCCCGGGCAGACCAAGAAGCTGCCGGGCGACGCGGGATCGATCACGTTCGACGGGGTGAAGCGGTACGTGTCCCTCGACGTGCACCACGACCCGTCGCAGCTGTGGGTGGGCGGCTTCGCGGTGCTGTCGGTGCTCGGCCTGCTGACGTCGCTCTTCGTCCCGCGCCGCCGCGTGTGGGTCAAGGTGGTGCCCCGGACGGGCGCAGGAGCGGGGGAGTACGACCTCGAGTACGCAGGACTCGCCCGTGGCGAGGACCCGAACCTCGAGCGGGCCGTGGCGGACCTCGCCAAGCGCCACACGTCGGACCTCGGAGTTAGGATGCCCCAGTGAACGACATGACCACGAACCTCGCGACCTACTCGGTCGTGCTGACGTACTCCGCGATGGCGGTCTACGTCATCGCGTTCATCGCGTTCGCCCTCGACGTCGCGAAGCGATCGGGCAACGTGGCGGCCGCCGCTTCCGGTGCGGACGCCCCGCAGGAGTCGTCTGCCGCCGAGCGCACCATCGCCACCGTCCAGGGCGGCACGGTCGTCCTCGAGAAGGTGGCGCAGTCGTCCGACGGCGGCGGGTCCCGCCGCGGCGGTACCCGGTTCGAGCGGGTCGGCATGGCGATGACGGTCCTCGCGCTCGTGCTGCACGTCGGCTCGATCGTGCTGCGCGGCATCGCGGCCGACCGGGTGCCGTGGGGCAACATGTTCGAGTTCTCGCTGACCGGCACGGGCCTGATCATCCTGATCTTCCTGCTGGTGCAGCTCTGGCAGAACCTGAAGTTCCTCGGCGTGTTCATCACCGGCCTGACGATCATCCTGCTCGGCATCGCGACCGTGAACTACTGGGTGCCCGTCGTCCCGCTGCAGCCCGCACTGCAGTCGTACTGGCTCGTCATCCACGTGTTCGTGGCGATCGCCGGCACCGGGTTCTTCGCCCTGGGCGCCGGCCTCGCCGTGTCGCAGCTGGTGCAGACCTACCGTCAGGGCCGTTCGTCGTCCGGCAAGCTCCGCTTCATGGAGACGCTGCCCGACGCCGACCGGCTCGAGGTGCTCACCTACCGGGTCATCCTGGTCGGCTTCGTCCTCTGGACGTTCACGCTCATCGCCGGTGCGATCTGGGCGGAACGCGCCTGGGGTCGCTACTGGGGCTGGGACACCAAGGAGGTCTGGACCTTCATCATCTGGGTCGTCTACGCCGGGTACATCCACGCGCGTGCGACCCGTGGCTGGCGCGGTGCGCGGTCGTCGTGGCTGGCCCTCATCGGCTTCGCCGCGGTGATGTTCAACTTCTCCGTCGTCAACGTGTTCTTCAAGGGTCTGCACAGCTACTCGGGCCTGTGAGCAGCGGTCGCTGACGCGACCACGACCGGACGGGAGGCACGGAGCCAGCTGGCACCGTGCCTCCCGTCCGTCTGCCGGTCGCGTCCTCAGGCCGCCGCGAGCAGGGCGTGCACGCGGGCGATCCGCGCGAGCCACCAGGCGGAGCGTTCCGGCGACGCCGCGTTCCGCTCGAGGAGTTCGGGGGAGACGGTCGCACGCCGGACCGGGACCGCGCCGTCGACCGGCAGCAGTGGGGTGTCCGTGACGTCCGTCTCGAAC
Source organism: Curtobacterium sp. SP.BCo (assembly GCF_051903265.1). GTDB lineage: Bacteria > Actinomycetota > Actinomycetes > Actinomycetales > Microbacteriaceae > Curtobacterium. Next base: position 3,139,395 of record NZ_CP194337.1, on the reverse strand, counting down.
ATGGCGGCGGTGCCGAGCCCGGCGGCGTAGCCGGGCGACATCGCCTCGGCCGCGAGGAACGCGCCCATCCCGAGGCCGACGGAGGTGTCCAGCGCGCTGGACACGACGCACGGCAGGCCGGCCTCGGCGACGATCGCGCGCGCGGCGGTGACGCCACCGAGCGGCTGCGCCTTCACGACGAGGACGTCGGCGGCGCCGGCCCGGGCGACGGCGAGCGGGTCGGAGGCCCGCCGGACGCTCTCGTCGGCCGCGATCCGCACGCCGAGCCCGTCCACGCGCGCTCGGAGCGTCGACAGTTCCGGGACGGTCGCGCACGGCTGCTCGGCGTACTGCAGCCCGAACGGTGCGAGGCGCTCGAGTGCCCGGACGGCCTGGTCGACCGACCAGAGCCCGTTCGCGTCGACGCGCACGGCGGCGTCCGGTCCCATCACCCGTCGGACCTCCGCCACCCGGGCGACGTCGTCGTCGATCGTGGTGCCGGGTTCGGCGACCTTCACCTTGGCGGTCCTGCAGCCCGGGTAGCGGGCGAGGAGCGTGGCGACGGCCCCCGGTGCGATCGCGGGCACGGTGGCGTTCACCGGGACGACGTCGGCGGCGGGTTCGTGGTCGGCCCACCCGAAGTCGACCGCTGCCCGCAGCCACGCGGTGGCCTCGGCGTCGTCGTACTCGACGAACGGGGAGAACTCGGTCCAGCCGGACGGACCGCGCAGGACCACGGCCTCCCGGGTGGTGATGCCGCGGAACCGCACCCGCATCGGCAGCGCTACCACGTGCGCATCCGCCAGCAGTTCGGAGCGTGAGGGGAGTTCGGCCGCGTCGGGGAGCACGTCCCCATCCTGGCAGCGTCGTCCAGCGCACCTCACGGTTCCTCGGAGGGGACCGCCAGGGCAGGGCATTAGCATGCATCGGTCGGCCAGGGTCGGCAGGGTGTGCACCACCAGGTGACGATCAGGACGAGGGAGGCTCGGTGCCGGAACCGCAGCAGCGTGCAGCGCGAGCGTCGGCACCCGGTCGGGACACCGACGAGTTCGCGCGGCTGATGCAGCGCAACACCGTGGACGTCCGGCACCAGGCGCAGCGTGGGCGGAAGCGCCGCAACCCTGTCGTCGGCAAGATCGCCCTCGGGCTCGCGGTGGTCTCGGCCGCCGTCGACGCCAGTGCCTTCGCTGTCTTCATGGGCGGCGACACCGACTTCGCGTTCGGCATCTGCTTCGTCGTGGTCTTCCTGACCCTCGTCGCCGCGGTGCTCGGGTTCGTCGCCGCCGTCGGGTCCTTCGGTCGCTGGTACGGCGCCGTCGGTGTGGTGGTGGCGTTCTTCGCCAACCCCGTCATCCTCGTCGTGCTGCTCGTGATCGTCGCGCCCGAGGTGCTCACCGACATGGGCGGCGGGGCCGCGGGCCAGCTGGGCAGCTGACGCGTCCCGGTCGTCCTGCGGCGCAGCGGTACCGTGGGGGCATGGCTGCTCCCGTCTCCGACCTGTTCGATCCCGACGTCTGGACCGAGGCTCCGATCGCGGAGCAGTTCACCGACGTCACGTACCACAAGCACGTGTCGCGGGGGATCGTCCGGGTGGCCTTCGACCGACCCGAGGTCCGCAACGCCTTCCGTCCCCGCACGGTCGACGAGCTGTACCGCGCCCTCGACGACGCCCGGCAGGACCCCCGCGTCGGTGTCGTCCTGCTCACCGGCAACGGTCCGAGCCCGAAGGACGGCGGCTGGGCGTTCTGCTCCGGCGGTGACCAGCGCATCCGGGGGCGGAGCGGGTACCAGTACGTCGGCGACGAGGGTGCTCCGCCCGAGGGCGTCGACCCGGCTGCGGCCCAGGCGTCGATGGGCAGGCTGCACATCCTCGAGGTCCAGCGCCTCATCCGGATGATGCCGAAGGTCGTCATCGCGGTCGTCCCGGGGTGGGCGGCCGGCGGCGGGCACTCGCTCCACGCGATCTGCGACCTCACCATCGCCAGCGCCGAGCACGGGAGGTTCAAGCAGACCGACGCCGACGTGGGCTCGTTCGACGGCGGCTACGGCAGCGCCTACTACGCCAAGCAGATCGGCCAGAAGTTCGCCCGAGAGGTCTTCTTCCTGGCGCAGGAGTACTCGGCGCAGCGCGCGTACGAGATGGGCGCGGTGAACGCTGTCGTCCCGCACGAGGACCTCGAGCGCGAGGCGATCCGCTGGGGCGAGATCGTCCTCGGCAAGTCCCCGACGGCGATCCGGATGCTCAAGTACGCCTTCAACGCGGTCGACGACGGCATGGTCGGCCAGCAGGTCTTCGCCGGCGAAGCCACCCGGCTCGCGTACGGCACCGACGAGGCGGTCGAGGGTCGCGACTCCTTCCTCGAGAAGCGCGCCCCCGAGTGGACGTCGTTCCCCTGGCACTACTGATGACCCGTCCACTGGTCACGTCCGGCACATCGGACCCGTCGGTCGTGCTCCGCGGCCTGGAGGCAGCACTCGCCGGCGGCCCCGCGCTGCTCCCCGTCGCGGAGGACGCTCCGGAGCGGCCCGACCCCGCTCCGGCCGTCGTCCCGCAGCGGGTCGCCCTGGTCGTCGAGACGAGCGGGTCCACGGGGACCGGCAAGCGCGTGGCGCTGTCCTCGGAAGCGCTCCTCGCCGGGGCGGCCGCGGCGGACGCCGCCCTCGGTGGCCCGGGCAGCTGGGTGCTCGCGCTGCCGACGCACTACATCGCCGGGCTCAACGTCCTCGCCCGGTCGATCGCCGCGGGGACCACCCCGGTCGTCGTCCGGCCCGGACACTTCGACGCAGCCGCCTTCGCGGACGCGGCAGAGCGGCTCGTCACCGGGCCGGCCGCGCCGCGTCGGTACACGTCGCTCGTCCCGGTGCAGCTCGCCCGGGTGCTCGACGACGACCGGGCGACTCGGGCCCTCGCCGGGTTCGACGCGGTGCTCGTCGGCGGGCAGGCGACTCCCGCGCCGCTCCGGCAGCGCGCCCTCGACGCCGGGGTGCGTGTCGTCACGACCTACGGCGCGAGCGAGACGAGCGGCGGGTGCGTCTACGACGGCGTGCCCTTCGGCACCGTCCGCGCCGAGGTCGTCGACGGCGAACTGCTCCTCGCCGGGCCGATGCTCGCCGAGGGCTACCTCGACGACGACGCGCGCACGGCCGCCACGTTCGTCGAGCGTGACGGGCTGCGCTGGTACCGGACGGGCGACGCCGCCGAGGTCGTCGACGGCCGGGTCCGGGTGCTCGGTCGACTCGACGACGTGGTGATCTCCGGGGGCGAGAAGGTCCGGCTCGGACAGGTCGAGCGCCTGGTGCGCGAGCTCCCCGGGCAGGACTCCGCGGTCGTCACCGGGCGCGCATCGGGGGAGTGGGGCGAGGTCCCGGTCGTGGTGACGGCCCGCCCGATCGACCTGGAGACCGTCCGCGACCACGTCGGCACCGCGCTCGGCCGGGCCGCTCGTCCGGCCGCGGTCGTCGTCGTCGACGCCGTGCCGATGCTCCCGTCCGGCAAGCCCGACCGCCGGGCGGTCCGGGCACTCGTCGCCGAGTCGTAGGCAGGCCGAATAGGATCGACGGTCGTGGCACGAGCGAAGAACGAGACGCACAAGCGAGGCCGGTCCGGCAACCCGGCGAAGGCAGCGGCCCCGGCACGCACCCGGGGGAAGGCGACGGCGCGCGACTGGATCGGCGGCGCCCGGCTCCGCACCCTGACCCTCGGCGTCGTGCCGGTGGTGCTGGGCACGACCGTCGCGTTCGTGGACAGCGGCCAGCCCGGTGACTTCGGTGGCTTCCTGGCGTCCGACGGCCGTCTGGCGATCGCGATCCTCGCCCTCGCGGTGGCGCTGTTCCTGCAGATCGGCGTCAACTACAGCAACGACTACTCCGACGGGGTGCGCGGCACGGACGAGTTCCGCGTCGGCCCCGCACGGCTCACCGGCGCCGGGCTCGCGAAGCCCCGGACGGTGCTCGCCGTCGCGCTGACGTTCTTCGGGTTGGCAGCCGTCGCCGGCATCGTCATCATCGTGCTCACCCAGCTGTGGTGGCTGCTGGTCGTCGGGGCCGCCGCGATCGTCGCCGCGTGGTTCTACACCGGTGGCAAGAAGCCCTACGGGTACAACGCTCTCGGCGAGGTCTTCGTGTTCGTGTTCTTCGGGCTCGTCGCCGTGCTCGGCACCGAGTTCGTGCTCATCGACGCGGCCACGCCGAGCGGCTGGGCCGCGGCGGTCGCCGCCGGGTTCTTCGCCTGCGCAGTGCTGATGGTGAACAACATCCGCGACGTCGACGAGGACCGTCTCGCCGGCAAGCGCACCCTCGCGGTCGTCGTCGGCCGGCCGGTGGCCCGCGTCCTGTTCGGGCTCTTCCTGATGCTGCCGTACGTGGTGCTGCTCTGGTTCGTGCTGCTCTACTTCCGTACCGGGTTCACGTACTTCTCGCTGCTGCTCGCGCTCCCGGCGCTGGCGATCGGTGTGTCCTCCCGGAAGCCCCGCGAACTCATCACGGCGCTGCAGCTGTCGTCGTTCGCGTCCCTCGCGTTCGGCGTGGTCCTCGGGATCACCCTCGCGATGCTGCCGTAGGGGTCAGTCCTCGTCGTGCTCGCGACGCGCGGCGTGCCGGTCGGCGTCGGACACCGGGCGGACGACCGGTGCGTCGGTGTCCGCGGCGTCGACGAAGTCGTCCTCGAAGTCGGTGTCCGCGTCGCGCTCCGGCTTCCCGCGGCGGTTGGCCAGGCTCGTCGTGACCTGCTCGCGCAGCTTCCCGAGGGCGATGTAGGAGACGAGCAGTCCCACCAGGGCGCCGACGATCACCGCCCAGTACCAGGGCATCGGGGTCAGGAGGAGCAGCGCCACGGCCGCGGCGAAGATGCCGAGACGGGCCAGGGTGTAGACGAGCCACGCTTTCACGCGGCAAGTCTACGGATGCGCGACGGGCAGGGACCCCACAGGCAGGCGACCTAGACTCCCGGCCATGGTCCGACTGTGGTTGATCGTCGTCGTGGCCGCCGTGGCGTTCACGGTGTACGCGGCGATCGACTGCGCCACGATGCCGCGGCAGCGTGTCCGTTCCCTCAGCCGTGGCGTCTGGGTCCTCCTCGTGATCGTGCTGCCCGTGCTCGGCGGCGTGCTGTGGTTCCTGCTCGGCCGTGCGCCGGCGATCGGACCGGGTGGTGGCTCCGGGTACCGTGGACCCGAAGACGACCCGGACTTCCTCGGCGGCCCGCACGGCCCCGAGCAGCACCCCACGGACAAGGACCAGGACGACGAGACCCTCCGAGACCTCGAGCAGCAGTTCCGCGAGCGAGAGCGCCGCAACCGTCGAGACGACGACGGCCGCGCCGATCGCTGACGGTCCGGCGGGCTCCGGCAGCCCTGCGACCGACTTCGCCCTGACGCTCTTCCGCGAACTCGCGCGCGCAGGCGTCACCGACGTGGTGGTCAGCCCGGGCTCCCGGTCGCAGGCGCTCGCCCTCGCCGCCGTCGCCCTCGAGCGGGCCGGCGGCATCAGCGTGCACGTCCGGCTCGACGAACGCACCGCCGGGTTCTACGCACTCGGGCTCGCGGTCGAGTCCGGGCGGCCCGCCGCCGTCGTCACCACGTCCGGCACCGCCGTCGCCAACCTGCACCCCGCCGTGCTCGAGGCACACCACTCCGGCGTGCCGATGATCGTCGTGAGCGCCGACCGTCCTGACGAACTCCGCGGCATCGGCAGCAACCAGACCACCGTCCAGCCGGGGATGTTCGGCGCCGCCGTCGCCTTCGTGCGCGACGTCCAGGCCCCGACGACGCACGGCGCCGACGCGAGCACCACCGACGCCGTCCGGACCCTGGTGCGCCAGGCCGTCGCCGCTGCCGCCGGGCACGAGGGCCAGCCCGGACCGGTCCAGCTCAACGTCGCGTTCCGCGAGCCGCTCTCCGCCGGACTCGGCGACGACGCCGTGCAGGCGGTGCCGGACGACGAGGTCGACCTGGCCTTCGCCACCCGGCGGGTGCACTCCGGTCTGCCGGTCGCGGACCTGACGCCGGACGACCAGCCCGCGACGGTCGTCATCGCCGGACACGACGCCGGGGCGGACGCCGAGCGGATCGCCTGGGAGCTCGGTGCGCCGTTGGTCGCGGAGGTGTCGAGCGGGGCGCGCTTCGGACGGAACCTCGTCGTGACGTACCGCGAACTCCTGCGCGACCCCGACTTCGGCGGCGCCGTCCGCCGCGCTGTGGTCCTCGGCCACCCCACCCTCAGCCGTGAGGTCCCCGCACTCCTCCAGCGCCCCGACGTCGAGACCATCGTGGTCCGCGGACCGGGTGCCGATCCCTTCGACCCGGCCCGTGCCTCCCGGCCGACCGCAACGACCACCTTCGTGTCGGACGTCCGCGTGACGGGCCGCACCCGACCGGAACACCGAGCGTGGGTCGGACGGTGGGTGGCGGCCAGCCGCGCGCTGCTCGGCGACGGCGACGCCGGGCCGGACCTCGACGCGAAGCGGTCGAGCGACCGCGCCGAGCGCAACAAGTTCCTCCGCGACGAGGTCGCCCTCCGTCGTCGTCCGGTCGACCGGACGATGCTCGCCGACGCGGTGTGGGGCGCGACCTGGCCGCACGACCGGCTCGTGCTCGGGGCGTCGCAGATCATCCGCGTCGCGGACGGGCACGTCGCCGGCAAGGCGATCCGGGTGCACGCGAACCGCGGGCTCGCCGGGATCGACGGCACCGTCTCCACCGCACTGGGCATCGCCGCGGCCCTCGAACGGTCGTCCGCGTCGATCGGCACCACCCGGGTGCTGCTCGGCGACCTCACGCTGCTGCACGACCTCGGCGCGTTCGTCACCGGCACCGAGGAGCCACGGCACCGCGTGCAGGTCGTCGTCGGCAACGACGCCGGGGGAGCGATCTTCCGCGGGCTCGAGGTCGCGGCGACCACCCCCGAGGCGGACATGCGCCGGATGATGACCACCCCGCAGACCGTCGACGTCGAGCGCGTCGTGACGGGGCTCGGGTGGGAGTACCGGCGCGGGGCGACCTGGGGCGACCTGGAGCGCGTGCTGACGGACCCGGCCGAGCGCGTCGTCATCGAGGTCCCGCTCGCTGACTGACGGTCCGGGCCAGGCCCGTGACCGGCGCGGCGGTCGGCGGCCGAGCGTGCTCGGACCGGCGGGCTAGGCGAGCGCGTCCGCGATCGGGCGGAACTTCAGCGCCGTCTCCGCGACCTCGCGCGCCGGGTCGGACCCGGCCACGATGCCCGCGCCGGCCCACGCCCGCACCAGGCCGTCGGTGTCGATCCGCGCACTGCGGAGCGCGAGCATCCACTCGCCGTCCCCGTTCGCACCGAGCCAGCCGACGGGCCCCGCGTAGCGGCCGCGGTCGACGCCCTCCAGTTCGGCGACGAGCCGCACGGCCACGTCGGTCGGCGTCCCCGCCACGGCGGCCGTCGGGTGCAGCGCGTCCGCGACGTCGAGCGAGGTGGTGCCCACCGGCAGGGTCGCCTGCACGTCGGTGGCCAGGTGCCACAGGTTCGGGAGCTGCAGACGGAACGGCTCCGGGTCGGCGCGCAGGTCGGTGGCGATCGGGCGGAGCGCGGCCAGGAGGCTGTCGATCGCGAAGGCGTGCTCCCCGACGTCCTTGGCGCTCGCGGCGAGGGCCTCTGCCGCCGCACGGTCCGAGACCGCGTCGGTGCCGCGGGCGGCGCTGCCGGCGAGGACCCGGGCGGACAGCCGGGTGCCGTCGGTGCGGGCGAGGGTCTCGGGCGTCGCCCCCACGAGGCCGTCGACGGCGAACGTGACGCACTGCGGGTAGGCCTCGGCGAGGTCGAGCAGGACGGCACGGCGATCGGCGTCGGCGGGGAGCTGCCCGACGAGGTCCCGGGCGAGCACGACCTTCGCCGCGTCGCCGGCGGCGATGCGCCGGACGGCGTCGGCGACCTTCTCGGCGTAGGCGTCCGCGTCGATGCGGCCGGGTCCGAGCGCGACGGAGACGTGCGGACCCACGTGCGGCACGGGCACCGAGGTGCGGGTGAAGGCCAGGGGAGCGGGGTCGGGCGTCGTGTCGACGGCGGTCAGCCAGGCCTTGCCGCGGCGGCGGCCGATGACGACGCGGGGGACGATCAGCACGCTGGTGTCGGCGGAGTCGTCCGCGAAGGCGAACGACCCGAACGCGACGAGGCCGGTCCCGCGCAGCTGCACCGGGTCGTCGACCACCGCGCCCTGCACGAGCGTCCGCCAGACCGCCGATGCCTCCCGCATGCGCTCCGGACCGCTGAAGGTGAAGCGCAGTGCCTCGCCGATGCCGACGATGCCGTCACCGTTCCGGACGAAGGCGAGCGGGCTGTCCCGGAGGGTGTGGCGGAGGACGGCGCCCGGGTCGTCGAGGATCCGGGTCGAGACCGTCAGCGGTGGGGCCGCCGTGGTGGTTCGGGTCACCCGACCGATCGTACGCGCCGGGGCCGGGCCGGCCGCACGCGCCGGGGCCGGACTCGCCGTGCTCGGGTGAACGCTCGGGCGGGACCTCTAGGATGTTGCGGGTGAGCAGAGCGGACCTGAACAAGCGGCCGGACGAGGTGGCGGCCATGTTCGACGACGTCGCCGCGAAGTACGACCTCACGAACGACATCCTCTCCGCGGGCAACGCCCCGCTGTGGCGTGTCGCGACGGTCCGCGCGGTCGACCCCCAGCCCGGCGAGCGCGTGCTCGACATCGCCGCGGGCACGGGCACGAGCGCCGCGGCCTTCGCGAAGAAGGGTGCGGAGGTCACCGCGCTCGACCTCTCCGCGGGGATGATCGCGGTCGGGCGGGAACGCCACCCGGAGATCACCTTCGTCGAGGGCGACGCCGAGCACCTGCCCTTCGAGGACGACTCCTTCGACGCCGTGTCGATCTCGTTCGGCCTGCGCAACGTGAACGACCCGATGCAGGCGCTCGGCGAGATGCTCCGCGTCCTCAAGCCCGGCGGCCGGGTCGTCATCTGCGAGTTCTCCACGCCGCCGCTCGCCGCGCTCCGGTTCGGGTACAGCGCGTACCTGAAGCGCGTCCTGCCCGGCATCGCGAAGCTGTCGAGCAGCAACCCCGCCGCCTACCGCTACCTGGCGGAGTCGATCGACGCGTGGCCCGAGCAGCAGGTGCTCAGCCAGTGGCTCCGCGGCGTCGGCTTCACGATGGTCGCCTACCGGAACCTCACCGCCGGTATCGTCGCACTGCACCGCGGTCGCAAGCCCGTCGCCGGCGAGGTCCGCGAGTCGGTCGCCCGACGCGCGAAGGCACGGCGTGAGCACCAGCACACCGGTGAGCAGCCGAGCGTCGACCCCACCGACGCCTGACCGGTCCGTCCACCCCCGAACACGGAGCAGCACTTGAATCCGAGCGTCCCGGTCGCACGTCGCGCACCGAGTCTCCGCGCGTCGCTGGGCATCGGCGAGCGACTGTTCGCCACGCCCTCGGAGCGACGGTTCATCGCGGCCGTCGACGACGGGCTCGAACTCGTCGAGCAGGGCCTCGAGGAGGCGATGCGCTCCACGGACACCCTCGCCGACACCACGAGCCGGTACCTGTTGTCCGCAGGCGGCAAGCGGATCCGGCCGACCCTGACGCTCCTCATCGCGCAGCTCGGCGACGGGGTGACCGACGCGGTGGTGAAGGCCGCCGTGAGCATCGAGACCACCCACCTCGCCTCGCTGTACCACGACGACGTCATGGACGAGGCCCCGGTCCGACGCGGTGTCCCGGCGGCGCACGTGACCTACGGCAACAACGTCGCGATACTCACGGGCGACCTGCTGTTCGCCCGCGCCAGCCTCATCACGGCCGACCTCGGGACCGAGGGCATCCGGATGCAGGCGGAGACCTTCCAGCGGCTCTGCATGGGGCAGCTGCACGAGACGACCGGCCCGCAGCCCGAGGACGACCCGGTCGAGCACTACATCCAGGTCCTCAGCGACAAGACCGGTTCGCTCATCGCGACGGCCGCCCGAGCCGGTGTGATGTTCTCCGGCGCCGACCGCGCCTACCTCGACGCGGTCGGCACGTTCGGCGAGAAGGTCGGCGTCGCCTTCCAGCTCGTCGACGACGTGATCGACCTCGCCCCGGCGAAGGACAAGACCGGCAAGATCGCCGGGAACGACCTCCGCGCGGGCGTCGACACCCTGCCGCTGCTGCAGCTCCGTCGCCTGGCCGCGACGGGCGCACCGGACGCCGTGGACCTCCTCGAACGGATCGAGCGTGACGTGAACGCGGCTCCGGACGACGTCGTCGACTCGGCGCCGTACCAGTCCGCCGTCGCCGCGCTCCGCGAGCACGAGGCCACCGCGGCCACCCGTGCCGTCGCGGTCCGCTGGGCGACCGAGGCGGTCGACGCCCTCGCACCGCTGCCGGACGGCACGGTCAAGCGGGCGCTGATCCGCTTCGCCGAGTCCGTTGTCGAGCGAAGCCGCTGACGCGGCGCGAACACGACTGCTGACCCGCTCGCAGACACGAGAACCCATCGGGAGCCCCCCACCCGAACGAACTGGAGACGAACAGTGCCCACCCTCCGAGTCGCCATCGTCGGCGCCGGCCCCGCCGGCATCTACGCCGCGGACATCCTGCTGCGCGAGGCCCACGGCCACGACGTGTCGATCGACCTGTTCGAGCAGCTGCCCGCGCCGTACGGTCTCGTCCGCTACGGCGTGGCGCCGGACCACCCCCGCATCAAGGGCATCATCAACGCCCTGCGCGACGTGCTCGACCGCGGCGTCGTCCGGCTGTTCGGCAACGTCCGCTTCGGCGAGGACATCACCCTCGACGACCTCCGGAAGCACTACCACGCGGTCGTGTTCTCGACGGGCGCGATCAAGGACGCCGACCTCGACGTCCCGGGCGTCGAGCTCGAGGGGTCCTACGGTGCGGCCGACTTCGTGAGCTGGTTCGACGGCCACCCCGACGTCCCGCGCACCTGGCCGCTCACCGCCGAGAGCGTCGCGGTGATCGGCAACGGCAACGTCGCCCTCGACGTCTCGCGCATCCTGGCGAAGCACGCCGACGACCTCCTGCCGACGGAGATCCCGGCGAACGTGTACGAGGGGCTGAAGTCCTCGCCCGTCACCGACGTCCACGTGTTCGGTCGCCGTGGCCCGGCGCAGGTGAAGTTCACGCCGCTCGAGCTGCGCGAACTCGGCGAGCTCCGCGACGTCGACATGATCGTGTACGACGAGGACTTCGACCACGACGAGGCCTCGAAGACCGCGATCGCCACGAACAAGCAGGTCATGGTGATGAACCGGGTGCTCGAGCAGTGGCGCACCCGCGAGACCGGCCAGGCCAGCCGTCGTCTGCACCTGCACTTCTACGCGAAGCCCCTCGAGTTCGTCGGCGAGGATGGCCGGCTCACGGCGATCCGCTACGAGCGCACCCGTCCGAACGGCCAGGGCGGGGTCGAGGGCACCGGTGAGATCCGCGAGATCCCGATCCAGGCCGCGTACCGTGCCGTCGGCTACTTCGGCTCGCCGCTGCCCGGCGTGCCGTTCGACGAGCGCCACGGCGTCATCCCGAACCACGAGGGCCAGGTCCTCGACGACGACAACCAGCAGCTCCCGGGCGTCTACGCCACCGGCTGGATCAAGCGCGGACCGGTCGGCCTGATCGGGCACACGAAGTCCGACGCGATGGAGACCGTGCAGCACATCGTCAACGACCAGGCGAGCTGGTGGACGCCGGAGGACCCGTCCGAGGGTGCCGTGCCGGCCCTGCTCGCCGCCCGCGGGGTCGCGTACACCGACCTCGACGGCTGGCACAACCTCGACGCCCACGAGCTCGCGCTCGGCGAGGCGGAGGGCCGCGAGCGGATCAAGGTCGTCCCGCGCGACGAGATGGTCGACGTCTCGCTCGGTCGCGCGAACGCCACCGCGAGCTAGTACCGGAGCCCACGCCGTGACCGACGCACGCCCCGCACCGCCCACCGCGATGCGGGGCGTGCCCGTCGTCCCGGCGGGGCGCCTGCAGGGCGTCGACGTCGCCCGTGCCGTCGCGCTGCTCGGCATGGTCGCGACGCACGTCGGCGGCATCGCGGACGCGCTCGACTGGTCGGACCCGGGTACCTGGGCGGCCGTCGCGCACGGGCGGTCCTCGTCGCTCTTCGCGGTGCTCGCGGGGGTGTCGATCGGGTTGACGAGCGGCCGCACCACCCCACCGGGTCCGCCCGCGATCGGTCGCGTCCGGGGTCGGTTGGTGGTCCGTGCGGCGGTGGTCGTCGCGATCGGTCTGCTGCTCATGGCACTGCAGACCCCGGTGTACGTGATCCTGCCGACGTACGGGGTCCTCTTCCTGTTGGCCGTCCCGGTGCTCCGGTTGCGGGCACGCTGGTTGCTCCTGATCGCGGGCGCGTGCGCGGTGGCCTCGCCGGTCGTCGCGCTGGCGACCGTGCCGTTCTACGCGGACGCCGGCACGTGGGAGGTCCAGCTCGGCCTGGTCTACCCCGTGGTCACCTTCCTGGCGTACGTGCTGGTCGGCCTGGCGGTCGCCCGGGCGGGCCTGGAGGTGCGGAGCACGCAGGTCGCGCTGCTCGCGTCCGGCGCTGTGGTCGCGCTGGTCGCGTACGTGGTCGGCGCCGTGCTCGCCCCGGTGCCGGACGACGCAGTGTTCGCGTTCCCCGGGGTCCCGTACGCGGGGGAGGGCAGCACCGGCGGGGAGGCGCTCGCGCAGCTGTTCCTGTCGCCCCGGGACCACTCGTCGTCGATCGTCGACGTCGTCGGGACCGCGGGGATCGCCGTCGCCGTGATCGCCCTGTGCACGCTGCTGTTCGACGGCCGTGGACGGACCGTGCAGCGCATCGCGTTCCCACTCGCGGCGGTCGGGTCGATGCCGCTCACCGTGTACGCGGGACACCTCGTCGTCCTGGCGGCCCTGCCGGAGTACCCCGACTCCGGGGCTGCGTGGGCGTGGTTCGCGGTCGGTTCGGTGCTCTTCGCGATGACGTGGCGGACGTTCCTCGGCCGCGGGCCCCTGGAACGCCTGACCGCCCGCCTGACCCGGCTGGTGCCGGACCCGCGCTGACCCGTGGGAGCCGCGCCGCGCCTCCAGGCCGGACGCGCCGGAGGCGCTACTGCAGCGCCGCCGTGAGCCGCGCCACGTTGTCGAGCACCTGCGAACGACGCGGGCGGTCCAACCACGCGTCGAGCGTGAGCTCGAAGCTGTGCTCCTTGTAGGCCGCCTGCACCTCGCGGAGGGCGTCCACGAACCGGCTGCCGCGCACCATGACCGACACCTCGAGGTTGAGGCTGAACGACCGCATGTCCATGTTGCTCGACCCGATGACGGCCACGTCGTCGTCGATCGTGAAGTGCTTGGCGTGCAGGATCGTCGGCGCCCGGTAGAGCCAGATCTTCACACCGGCCCGGAGCAGTCCCTCGTAGTAGGAGCGCTGCGCGTGCCAGGTCATGGCGTGGTCGCCCATCTCGCCGACGAACAGCTCGACCTCGACCCCGCGCTGCGCCGTGGTCGTGATCGCGTAGAGCATCGAGTCGTCGGGCACGAAGTACGGGGAGGTGATCGACACCTTCTGCTGTGCCGAGTACAGCAGCGCGTTGAACAGGCGGAGGTTGTTCTCGCCGTCGAAGCCAGGGCCGGACGGGACGACCTGGCAGTCCAGGGCGTCCCCACGGTCGGCGCGCTGCACGGGGTCGCTCTCGCGGAGCAGGAGTTCGTCGGTCTCGCTGTACCAGTCGGTGACGAACAGGGCGTTGAGGCCGGCGACCACGGGCCCCTCGAACCGCGCGAAGAGGTCCTTGTACGCCATGCCCTTGTCGAGGTGCGACTTGAGGTCGTAGGACTTGTCGATCAGGTTCTGCGAGCCGGTGAACGCCACCGAGCCGTCGATCACCATGATCTTCCGGTGGTTGCGGAGGTCGGGGCGCTGGAACTTCCCCTGCAACGGCAGCAGCGGGAGCATCAGGTGCCACTCGATGCCGGCGCGGTCCATGAACGCCAGGGTGTCCTTGTAGCCCGGGTAGCCGCGGCTCGCCCAGTGGTCGAGCAGGAAGCGCACGGTCACGCCACGGGCCTGGGCCCGGGCGAGCGCCTCGAAGAACGGGCGCGTGGTGTCGTCGAGCGTCGCGATGTAGAACTCGACGTGCACGAACCGCCGGGACTGGTCGATCGCCCGGGTCATCTCGGCGATCGACTCGTCGTAGTCGGGGTAGAGCTCCGCCGAGTTGCCGCCGACCAGGGGCATCGCGCCGAGTTCGCGGTTCAGCCGCGTGATGCTGTCCAGCCACGTCGGCCACGGGTGGTCGCGGCGCACCCGCTCGATGCCCTCGGTCTGCTCGAGGATGTACGCGTTGATCTCGGTCTGCTTCTCGCGCCGGGCGTGCGGCAGCTTCGTCGACCCGATGACGAGGAAGACGATGAACCCGATGTAGGGGATGAGGAAGATCGCGAGCAGCCAGGCGGTCGCGGTCTGCGGCTTCCGGTTGATCGGGACGTAGATGATCGAGAAGACGCGGATCGCCAGGTCTAACAGGACGAGGAAGACCGTGATCGCGACGTTGAGCCAGTGCTCCACAGCGGTGCGTGGCGCGTCAGCGGAAGTTGATGAACTGCAGCGGCACGTCGAACTCTTCACCCTTGAGGAGCTGGATCGTGTTCTGCAGGTCGTCGCGGCTCTTCGAGGAGACGCGCAGCTCGTCGCCCTGGATCTGGCTCTTCACGCTCTTCGGGGCGTTGGCGCGGAGGAACGCACCGATCTTCTTCGCGACGTCCTGCTCGATGCCGTTCTTGAACTTCACCTCGATGCGGTACTCCTTGCCCGAGGGGTAGGGATCGCCGGCGTCGAGGCTCTTCAGGCTGATGTTGCGCTTGATCGCCTTGCTCTGCAGGACGTCGAGGACGGCCTTGGCGCGCTCTTCGGAGTTCGCCTTGATGAGGACGTCCTCACCGCTGAACGCGACCGAAGCGCCGGCACCCTTGAAGTCGTACCGCTGTTCGATCTCCTTGGCGGCCTGGTTGAGGGCGTTCTCCGCCTCCATCTTGTCGACCTTGCTGACCACGTCGAAGGAACTGTCTGCCATGCCGGACAGCCTATCGGCGGTCGGGAGGCGCGGTTCGGCCCGGGTGCACCGGTGCGGTCCGGCGGGTGGTCACGACCACCGCCGCGGATCCGCTATGCTTTCATGCGCGCCTTCGGTTGGTGACTACACGGGCCGGGTGCGCACATGGCAAGTTACCCAAGCGGCCAAAGGGATCTGACTGTAAATCAGCCGGCGTAGCCTTCGGGGGTTCGAATCCCTCACTTGCCACACACCACACGAAAGCCCCGTCCCCGGACGGGGCTTTCGTCGTTGCTGGCAGGATCGATGAATGACCTCCGACCTGACCCCGTCCCAGTTCGCCGACCTCGCCGAGTCGATCGCCCGTGACGGTGCGGCGCTCGCAGCTCGGCGTCGTGCGGAGGGCGTCGAGGTCGCCGACCGGAAGTCGAGCATCGTCGACGTGGTCACGGCCGCCGACCGCGAGGTCGAGGCGCTCGTCCGGGCCCGGATCGCCGAGGCCCGTCCGGACGACGCGTTCTTCGGGGAGGAGTCCGGCACGGGCGCCGGCACCTCGGGGATCACGTGGGTGGTGGACCCCATCGACGGCACCGTCAACTACCTCTACGGCAGCCCCGAGTACGGCGTGAGCATCGGGGTCGTCCGGGGCTCGGCGGACCCGACGACCTGGGAGCCGGTGGCGGGTGTGGTCGTCGCACCGGCCACCGGCGTCGTGTTCCGTGCGGCGGTCGGTGCGGGTGCGACGCGTGACGGTGTGCCCGTGCAGGCCGGTGCGCCGGCGTCGCTCGCGGAGACGCTCGTGGCCACCGGGTTCGGCTACACCGTGGACCGACGCCGGCAGCAGGTCGAGGTGCTCGCCGGGCTCATCGGCGAGGTCCGTGACATCCGCCGCGGGGGAGCGGCCTCGCTGGACTGCTGTGCGGTCGCTGCCGGCACCGTCGACGCGTACTACGAACGCGGGATCAACCCGTGGGACATGGCCGCGGGGTCGATCGTCGCGCGGGAGGCCGGCGCAGCGGTCCGCATCTGGGAGGCGGGCGGCACCCGGTCGTTCCTCTTCGCGAGTCCTGCCATCGCGGACGATCTCGAGGCCCTGATCCGCTCCCTGGAGGACCGGGCGTTGCCGGCCTGAGCCCGCTCGTCCCGCGTCCGACCAGCGCCGGCCCGTCGCTCTCCCCTCGCTCTCCCCTCGCTCTCCCCTCGCTTTGGGGGAGCCCCGTGGTCTCGATCACGACTGGCGGGACGGTAGTGGGTTTGCTACCGTTCTCCAGTCCCGTTATCTGCTCGTTACCAACGAGCGCACCTCGCCCCGATCAGGATCGCCCCCGAACGCATGCCCCATCCCTCCCTCTCGTCCGAGCAGACCGACGATCTCGTGCACGCACCCGCACCGGTCGTCCACATGACCCGGCGGGCCCGGATCGAGGCGGAGCGTGCCGCTGCTGCGGCGATGACCGAGGGGCAGCCCTTCGACGAACTCCTGTCGCCGGCCACGCCGTCGGCTCCCGTGTCGCCGATCGACCTCGCGCCGACGTCGCCGGCGATGCCGGCCGCGACCGCCGACCCGGTGACGCCGCCCGCTCCCTCGTCGCCCGTCGTCGCCGCGACCGCACCGGCCCCCGCGACCGCACCGGGCACCGCGACCGCACCGGGCACCGCCTCCGCCACGGCGCCCCTCGCTGCCCCGGCCGCGCGCCGGGTACTCGGGCAGGTGCCGGCGTCGCGGCGGAGCGGACGACCCGGTCGTCCCGCGCCGGTCGCCACCGCGCACGTCGACCGTGCCACGCGGCACCTCGGTGCATCGCGACCGGCCGTGTCCGCTCCGGCCCCACGGAGCCAGGGTGCGTCGTTCCGTCGAGCGGCCTCGCGCGTGACCGCCGTCGGCGCACTCCTCTTCGCCGCGGGTCTCGTGGTCTCCACGTCGCTGCCGGCGCAGGCGCTCTGGACGCCGGAACCCGGTTCGACGTCGCAGCGTGCGACCGCCTCGGGCTCGACCCAGTCGCTCAGCGTCGGGGCCGGTGCGGCCGATGCCGAGACGAACCGCGACCAGTACTCGGTGTCCTCGGCCACGCAGTACAAGAACGTCGACGCGTCGAGCTTCACGAACGACCCGAACGGCACCATCCAGTGGCCGTTCCTGACCGGTGTGCCGATCACCTCCGGGTTCGGCGGCCGCCAGGTCGAGGGCTGCTCGTTCTGCTCGACGAACCACATGGGTGTCGACTTCGCCCCGGGTGAGGGCACCCCGATCCGGGTCATCGCCGCCGGCACGGTCGTGAAGGTGCAGGCGAACGACGGTGGCTTCGGGAACGACGTCTGGGTCGAGCACGATGTGGACGGCAAGCAGTTCACCAGCGTGTACGGCCACATGGAGGACAACTCCTTCAAGGTCGTCAAGGGCCAGCAGGTCGAGGTCGGCGACGAGCTCGGGCTGGTGGGCAGCACCGGCAACTCGACCGGTCCGCACCTGCACCTCGAGGTCCACGTCGACGGCGTCCCGGTGGACCCGCTGGCGTGGTTGCAGGCCAACGCGAACTAGCGGTTCCGCGCGGCACGCCCGGGCGTCGGCTCGGGTTCCTGACCACCGTCGCGGGTCTGCTATCCTCGTGTGGTGCCGCCGAGCGGCACATGCCCCGATAGCTCAGTGGTAGAGCACTTCCATGGTAAGGAAGGGGTCGTCAGTTCAATCCTGACTCGGGGCTCCGACCCGGAGCCGTTGTCGCTCCGGATCCTTGGCGGGGTAGCTCAGTTGGTTAGAGCACACGACTCATAATCGTGGGGTCGCGGGTTCAAGTCCCGCCCTCGCTACCGCAAGCCCGGCGTCCGCGCCGGGCTTTCGTCGTTACCGGGGTGCCCCGCCGCCGCCCGCCCGCCGCCGAAGCCCCGCCGTACGGACACGGCTCGGCTCCCGGACGGCGCAGGACGCCCGCCGGGCCGAGGCTCGGCCACGCGGACACGGCTCGCCTCCCGCACGCCGACTCGGCGAGACTGCGCCCCGGCGCGAGCACTGCGCCCCGCAGGTCCGGGGCGCAGTGTGTGCTGCGGGGCGCAGTCACGCCGCAGCCCGCCGCGCCGCGCCGCAGCAGCCCGCCGCGCCGCGCCGCAGCAGCCCGCCGCGCCGCAGCGCAGCGCCGGGACGGTTGCGCCGGGTGGACCCGCACCACCGAAGTCGGTCCGAACCACGGGATCACACGGTTCCGGCCGGTCCCGGTCGTGCGAAACCAGACCGCGCCCGCCCCCGCGCCCGCGCCGCGCCCGCGCCCGCGTCGTCCCGCGCGTCAGCGCCGGCGGTGCTCCGGCCGTGCCACCAGCACGCCGGCCGAGCGCAGCGCACGCTCGAGCGTCGCGTTCACCTGGCGCCACGCGTGCTGACGTCGCCCGGCGCCGATGCCCCCGCCCGACACGGCCGTGCCGTGCCCGGAGTGCCGCAGTGTGATCGTGGTCGACGTGCCCGTGACGGTCGTCGACAGCTCGTACCGACGGAACTCCCGCGACGGGTGCACCAGGGCGCCGAGCAGGATCGTGAGCACCCGGTTGCCGGTCGTGGCCGTGATCGTCCCGCCGGTCGACTCGACGTGGTGCCCGGTCTGGCGCAGTGCGGCGCCGGCGACCTCCATGGCCGTGCACCGGTCGCCCGTGTGCACCGCGAACTCGGTCGTCGTGTCCATCGTGCTTCCCCTCCCCGGAAGGCCGGCCCGGAACCCCCGATCGCCGGCGTCGGTTCCCCCGAACCGCGTGACGCAAGCATAGCCGATGCATACTCACGATCATCAGCCCCCGGACGGGCGTCGCTAGACTGCCGTGGTGTCTGTGAACCCCGAGCTCGTCGGCAGGACGTTCCCGCCGGCCCAGCCGTACCTGGTCGGTCGTGAGAAGGTGCGCGAGTTCTCGCGTGCCGTGTTCGCGACGAACCCGATCCACCACGAGCCCGAGGCCGCGCGTGCCGCCGGGTACGACGATGTCGTGGCCCCGCCGACCTTCGCGGTCGTCGTGCAGGAGGCGACGCTCGCTCAGCTCCTCGCCGAACCCGATGCCGGCATCGACTTCTCCCGTGTCGTCCACGGCGAGCAGGCCTTCACCTACGACCGGCCGATCGTCGCGGGGGACGAACTCACGGCGACCCTGACGGTGACGAGCGTGAAGACGCTCGGCGGCAACGCCATGGTCACCGCCGAGAGCACGATGAACGACGCCGCGGGGGAGCACGTCGTCACGGCGACCTCCACCCTCGTCGTCCGAGGAGACGACGCATGACCACCGCACCCGTGACCGCGCTCGAGGTCGGCACCGTCGTCGCCGAGCGCGAGGTCCACCTCACCCGCGACTCGCTCGTCCGCTACGCCGGCGCATCGGGCGACTTCAACCCGATCCACTACCGCGACGACGTCGCAGCGTCCGTGGGGCTGCCCGGTGTGCTCGCACACGGCATGCTCACCATGGGCCTCGCGGTGCAGCCCGTCTCCGAGTGGCTCGGCGACCGCGGCTGGGTGGTCCGCTACGGCGTCCGCTTCACCCGGCCCGTCGTGGTCGACCCGGAACAGGGTGCGACCGTCGGTGTCGTCGCCAAGGTCGGCACCGTCGACGACGAAGGCCGTCCGCAGCGCATCGACCTCACCGTGACCGCCGCCGGGCAGACCGTGCTCGGCAAGGCGCAGGTCACGGTGGCGTTCCGCTGACCGTGTCGGAGCCGGTGCTCGCCGACCTCACGACGCTCCGCGTCGGTGGTCCGGCCGCTCGGTTGCTCACCGCGACGACGACGGACGAGCTCGTCGCGCACGCGTCCTCGGCGTGGGACGACGACGAGTGGCTGGTGCTGGGCGGTGGCAGCAACCTGCTCGTCGCCGACGACGGCTTCGCCGGCACCGTGGTGCTCGTGCGCACGACGGGCGTCGAGCACGAGACCGACGCCGACGGCGTCACCGTCCGCGTCGCGGCCGGCGAGCCGTGGGACGCGTTCGTCGCGTCGACGGTGGAGCACGGTTGGACCGGCCTGGAGGCACTGAGCGGCATTCCGGGCACGGTCGGTGCCGCCCCCGTGCAGAACATCGGCGCGTACGGGGTCGAGCTCTCCGACGTGCTCACCCGGATCGAGTTCCTCGACGCGGCCACGGGGGAGCGCGCGTGGGTCCCCGCGGCCGAGCTGGCGCTCGGCTACCGCACGTCGACCCTCAAGCACGGCCGACGCGGCGTGGTGCTGACGGTCGAGTTCCGGCTCGGGACGGCATCGGCAGCAGGGGTCCCGGTCCGCTACGCCCAGCTCGCCGCTTCCCTCGGCGTCGCGCTCGGTGACCGTGTCGACCCCGCGGTCGTCCGGTCGACCGTCCTGGCGCTGCGCGGTTCGAAGGGCATGGTGCTCGACGCCGACGACCCGGACACCTGGAGCGCCGGGTCGTTCTTCACGAACCCGATCGTGTCGTCCGGGTTCGCCGAGACGCTGCCGGCCGAGGCGCCGCGGTGGCCGACCGGCGACGACGTGAAGCTCAGCGCCGCCTGGCTCATCGAGCACGCCGGTGTGCACCGCGGGTACGCCGTGCCCGGGTCACGGGCCGCGATCTCGTCGAAGCACACACTCGCGCTGACGAACCGTGGGGGAGCGACCGCGGCGCAGGTCGCCGAACTGGCCCGGTACGTCCAGGTGACGGTCCTGAACCGCTTCGGGGTGTCGCTCGTCCCGGAACCCGTCGTGGTCGGCGACCTGCTCGCCTGAGCCGCCACGGGCCTCCCGGACAGCAGGACGGGCCACCTCGTCGAGGTGGCCCGTCCTCGTGTGGTGGGGTCTACGCGCCGAAGAACGCCGCCAGGCGGGCGACGCCCTCGGCGATGTCGTCGTCGCCGAGGGCGTACGACAGGCGCAGGTAGCCGGAGGGCCCGAACGCCTCGCCCGGGACGACCGCGACCTCGGCGTGCTCGAGGATGAGGTCGGCGAGCTCGAGCGTCGTGGTCGGCGTCGATCCCGCCCACTCGCGACCGAGCAGGGCCGTGACGTCCGGGTAGACGTAGAAGGCGCCCTGCGGGGTCGGCGTGACGAAGCCCGGGATCGCGTTCAGCCCGGACACGATCGCCCTGCGGCGGCGGTCGAAGGCCTCGCGCATCTCGGCGACGGGCTCCTGCGGTCCGGTGAGCGCGGCGATCGCGGCGCGCTGCGAGACGTTGGAGACGTTCGACGACAGGTGCGACTGCAGGTTCGACGCGGCCTTGACGGCGTCGGCCGGACCGATGAACCACCCGACGCGCCACCCGGTCATCGCGTAGGTCTTGGCGACGCCGTTCAACAGGATCGTGGTGTCGGCGAGGGCGGGCACCGCGTCGAGGACGCCGGTGAACCGGACGCCGTCGTAGACGAGGTCCTGGTAGATCTCGTCGCTGATCACCCAGATGCCGTGCTCGAGCGCCCACTCGCCGATGGCCTTCGTCTGCTCGGCGCTGTACACCGAACCGGTCGGGTTCGACGGGGAGCAGAACAGCAGTGCCTTCGTCTTCGGGGTCCTTGCGGCCTCGAGCTGCTCGACCGTGACGAGGTAGTCCTGGTCGCTGCCGGCGAACACGTCGACGGGGACGCCGCCGGCGAGCCGGATCGCCTCGGGGTAGGTGGTCCAGTAGGGGGCGGGGAGCAGGACCTCGTCGCCCGCGTCGACGATGGTCTGGAACGCCTGGTAGACGGCCTGCTTGCCGCCGTTGGTGACGATGACCTGCGACGGGTCGACCGTGATGCCGGACTCGCGGGCGGTCTTCTCGGCGATCGCCTGCTTGAGCTCCGGCAACCCGGTGGCCGGGGTGTACCGGTGGTTCTTCGGGTCCTGCGCGGCCTGGACGGCGGCGTCGACGACGTGCTGCGGGGTCGCGAAGTCGGGCTCGCCAGCGGCGAAGGAGATGACCGGTCGACAGGCGGCCTTCAGGGCCTTGGCCTTCGCATCGACCTTGAGCGTCGCGGACTCGGCGATGGCGGCGATGCGCGACGCGATGCGCGGACGATCGGTCGACACAGCGGCGGGGTTGGCGGTGGACTCGGGGCCGGGGGCTTCGGTGCTCACGGGTCCCAGCCTACCGACGCGGCACGCCGGAGCATCCGTCAAGTGGACACCGTGTGACGGACTCCCGTAGACTCGTTCACCGGAACGCGGATCGGTGACGAAACGCGTTCGAAGGGCGGTGGCTCAATTGGTAGAGCAGCGGTCTCCAAAACCGCAGGTTGCAGGTTCGAGTCCTGTCCGCCCTGCACATCTGGAAGGGTAGAAGTTGGCGAGCAAAGACATGGAGACGACGGCGGACGACGTCGTCGCCAAGGCGAAGCAGGACCGGGCCGAGCGCCGCGGTCCGTTCGCTGCCATCGTGCTCTTCATCCGTCAGGTCATCGGCGAGCTCCGCAAGGTGGTCACGCCGACCCGCAAGGAGCTCTTCAGCTACACGGGCGTCGTCCTGGTCTTCGTCGTCGTGATGATGATCCTGGTGTCGATCCTCGACTTCGCGTTCGGACTCGGCGTCGGGTACGTGTTCGGCAACGGGCCGACGGCCTGACCCGGACCTCGGCTGTCCTGACCGTTCGCGGACAGGAGTACGGTCGCCCGAGACGGCGCCGATCGTGAACCGATCCGCCCGCCAACCCGATCCGCACCACCGAACGGAAAGAATCGACAGTGTCTGACAACTCCCGCGACGACATCGACCTCGCCACGGCTGCCGAGCAGTCCTCCGAGGTCGAGGAGAACCAGGAAGGCGACGTCGAGACCGGCGAGGAGCGCTCCGCCGAGTCCGCTGAGGAGCGCGCGATCTCCGTCGAGGACGAGGACGACCCGTCCCTCGGCATCGAGGAAGAGCTGACCGCGCTCGAAGAGTCGCAGGACCCCGAGGCCGACGCCGTCGTCGACGACGCGCTCGAGGTCGACACCGCCGACGAGGCCGAGGCCGCCGTCGAGGCCGTCGAGGACGAGGAAGAAGTCGAGCTGGAAGCGGAGTCCGCCGAGCAGGCGAACGAGGCCCTCGCCGCCGACGAGGCCCTCGACGAGGACGACGAAGCCGCCGAGGTCGACCCGTACGAGGCCTTCAAGGCCGAGCTGCGGATGAAGCCGGGCAAGTGGTACGTCATCCACTCCTACGCGGGCTTCGAGCGCCGCGTGAAGTCGAACATCGAGAACCGCATGGTGTCGATGTCGATGGAGGACTACATCTACCAGGTCGAGGTCCCGATGGAGGACGTCGTCGAGATCAAGAACGGGCAGCGCAAGCTGGTCACCCGCGTCCGGATCCCCTCGTACGTGCTCGTCCGCATGGACCTCAACGAGGACTCGTGGTCCGTCGTCCGGCACACCCCGGGCGTCACCGGGTTCGTCGGCAACGCCCACAACCCCACGCCGCTCCGCTTCGACGAGGCGTTCGGCATGCTGAAGTCCCTCGTGCAGGTGGCCGAAGCGGCACCGTCCAAGGGCGGCGCGAAGGGTGGCGGCGCCGCTCAGGCACAGCCGGCCGCCGAGGTCGACTTCGAGGTCGGCGAGACGATCACCATCAAGGAAGGCTCGTTCGCGGGCCTGCCGGGTTCGATCTCCGAGATCAAGCCGGAGAGCGGCAAGCTCACCGTCCTCGTCTCGCTGTTCGAGCGCGAGACGCCGGTCGAGCTCAGCTTCGACCAGGTCACCAAGCTCTAGACCGATCCAGACGATCGGGTAGACTACTGAGGTTTGGCCCCGCGCGCCGTGCGTGCGGGGCTTCACCGCGGTCCGGAACGGCCGGGCCAGCGGGAGAGTGCACGGATCCCCGTGCGTTCGATTCCAGGAGGAAACACACATGGCACCGAAGAAGAAGGTCACGGGCCTGATCAAGCTGCAGATCAACGCGGGCGCCGCCAACCCGGCCCCGCCGATCGGTCCCGCGCTCGGTCAGCACGGCGTGAACATCATGGAGTTCTGCAAGGCGTACAACGCCGCGACCGAGTCGCAGCGTGGCAACGTCGTGCCGGTCGAGATCACCGTCTACGAGGACCGTTCGTTCACGTTCGTCCTGAAGACCCCGCCGGCCGCCGAGCTCATCAAGAAGGCTGCGGGTGTGCAGAAGGGGTCGGCGACCCCGCACACGGTCAAGGTCGCGAAGATCTCGATGGACCAGGTCCGTCAGATCGCCGAGACGAAGCAGGCCGACCTGAACGCCAACGACATCGAGCAGGCCGCGAAGATCATCGCCGGCACCGCGCGCTCGATGGGCATCACGGTCGAGGCGTAAGCCCCGCCGCTCAGGCACACACCCCAAACACCCTTCCGTGGGAGAGCCGCGCCGGCTCGTCAACCACGTAGCTCCCAAGGAGAACACCATGGCGAAGAAGTCCAAGGCCTACCAGGCCGCGGCCGCGAAGATCGAGGCCGACAAGTTCTACACCCCCGCCGAGGCCGTCGCCCTGGCGAAGGAGACCGGTTCCACCAAGACCGACTCCACCGTCGAGGTCGCCCTCAAGCTCGGCGTCGACCCGCGCAAGGCGGACCAGATGGTCCGTGGCACGGTCATCCTGCCGCACGGCACGGGCAAGACCGCCCGCGTCATCGTCTTCGCCGTGGGCGCTGCGGCTGAGGCCGCCATCGCCGCCGGTGCCGACGAGGTCGGTGGCGACGAGCTCATCGCGAAGGTCGCCGAGGGCTACACCGCCTTCGACTCCGCCGTCGCGACGCCGGAGCTCATGGGCAAGGTCGGTCGTCTCGGCAAGGTGCTCGGCCCGCGTGGCCTCATGCCGAACCCGAAGACCGGCACCGTGACCCCGAACGTGGCGCAGGCCGTCAACGACATCAAGGGCGGCAAGATCGAGTTCCGCGTCGACAAGCACGCCAACGTGCACTTCGTCGTCGGCAAGGCCTCGTTCTCGCCGGAGCAGCTCGGCGAGAACATCGCCACCGCCCTCGAAGAGGTCAACCGCCTCAAGCCGAGCGCGTCGAAGGGCCGCTACATCACGAAGGGCGCCGTCTCGACGACCTTCGGCCCCGGCATCCCGCTGGACGTCAACAGCATCTGATCCACGGATCAGTTCCGACAAGGACCCGCACCGTTTCGGTGCGGGTCCTTTCGCGTCCCCGGTGTGATGTCCCGCTAGCGTGGCACCGTGCGCACCCTCGTGAACTCGCTCCGGCTGATCGCCGTCATCGCCGTCGTCGCCGCGATCGTCGGGCAGTGGCTGGTCAGCTCGAAGCTCGACAGCTACAACCCGTGGAACTTCTTCGGCTACTTCACGATCCAGTCGAACATCATCATCGCCGTGGCCTTCGCCGTCACGCTCGTGGCGGCGGCCCGTCGGAAGCGCGGTGACCTCGGGGTGAGCCTGTTCCGTGGTGCGGCGACGGTGTACATCGCCACGACGGGCATCGTCTACAACACGCTGCTCACGAACGTCGACGTCTCGGCGAGCGTGCCGTGGTCGAACGACCTGCTGCACAAGATCATCCCCGCGTACGCGGTGCTCGACTGGCTGCTGTTCTCGGACCGGTCGAAGCTCCTCCTGCGCCACGTCTGGTGGTTCCTCGTCTACCCCGCGGTGTGGACAGTGGTCGTGCTGGTGCGCGGTGCCACCGACGGGTGGGTGCCGTACCCGTTCCTGGACCCGGACCTCGGGTACGGCGTCGTCGCGCTCTACTGCGTGGGCGTGGCGGTGTCGATCGTGCTGCTCGGCGTGCTCGTCATCGGGATGAGTCGCCTGCGGCTCGTCACGGTGTAGCGCGCAGGGTCAGTTCCGGAAGTCGCGGAGCCGGTCGAGCACGAGGTCGGCGAGCTGGATGAGGCCGCGGATCTGGTCGTCGTCGCGGTCGACCCACCGGCACTCGGGCTCGTCGGCCACCGGCACGAACGCGTCGTGCCGCTCCCAGACGAACAGGGTCCGGTCCGCGCCGAGCACGTACTGCTGCCACCACACCTGCCGGAGGTAGTGCCGTGGGATGCTCCGCCAGGACTTCGCGGTGGTCTTGATCTCGGCGAGGACCACCCGGGAGGACTCGTCGACGCCGACGCCGTCGGGGGTCGCCAGGTGCGCTCGGTTCGCGGCGGCGTGGAACAGGTGCGCCGAGGGCTGGATGCCGTGCGTGGCGGCGACCCACGCGGCGATGTGCGGTTCGCGCTCCTTGCCGTGCTCGGTGTAGGTGTTGCCGGAGAACCGGGAGCCGTACCGCTTGTCGGTGACGACGGCGTCGACGGCGCGCAACGACGCGAGCCGGGCGACGTCGGTGGCGGTGATCCCCATCGCGCGGGCGCGGAGCCAGGCGACGCGGTCGGACGAGTGCGCGACGATGCGTTCCGTGTGCCCGCGCAGGACGGTGAACGTGTCGTGGGCCGCGCGGTCGGGAGCCGGTGCGTGCGTGACCGCAACGGGCGTGCCGGGGACGGGTTCTTCCTCCAGGCCCGGGTCCAGGTCGCCCCACAGGGTGGGCTGCACGATCGTCACCAGACGATTGTCTCCCCGACGACCGACGCGGCGAAACCGACGCACCGGGACGGTGCCGACGCGGCGAAACCGACGCACCGGGACGGTGCCGACGCGACGAGACCGACGCACCGGGACGATTCCCCGGTATTGGGACGGTGCGCTAGGACACCAGCTGACGACCCTCGGCGTACGTCACGAGTTCGTCGACCCCGGCGGGGGAGAGCGCGTACCCGATCGCGAGGGCGGCCGCGCCCTGCAGGGCAGCGTGCGAACCCGCTCGGGACTGCGCGATGACGAGGTGTTCGGTCGCCAGGGGCATCGAGCGGGAGTAGACGACCTCACGGACGCCGGCGAGCAGGTGCTCCCCGGCCTGGGTGATCGACCCGCCGAGGGTGATCACGGACGGGTTCATCAGGGAGACGCAGGTCGCCAGGACCTCGCCGATGTCCCGCCCGGCCTGACGGACGGCCTGGATGGCGTCGAGGTCGGACCGGTTCACGAGCTCGAGGACGTCGGCTCCGGTCTGCACGTCGTGCCCCTTCTCTCGGAGTGCGCGGGCGATGGCCGGCCCGGACGCCACGGCTTCGAGGCAGCCGGTGTTGCCGCAGTGGCACGGGACGTCTCCGGCGCGGGAGACCCGGACGTGCCCGATGTCGCCCGCGGTGCCCTGCGCACCGCGCTGGAGCTCGCCGTCCGAGACGATGCCCGAGCCGATGCCGGTGGCGACCTTCACGAACAGCAGGTGGTCGACGTCCGGCCATCCGTGCTCCCGTTCGCCGAGCGCGGCGATGTTGACGTCGTTGTCGAGGAGGATGTGGGCCGCGATGTGGTTCCGCAGCCAGCCGGGCACGTCGAAGCCGTCCCAGCCGGGCATGATCGGCGGGTTCGCCGGACGTCCGGTGGAGAACTCGACCGGGCCGGGCACGCCGATGCCGATCGCGATGACGTCGTCACGGGCGCGGCCGACCTCGTCGAGCAGGGTGTCGATCGTCTCGACGAGCCAGGTGAGCGTGGGGACGGGGCCGGCGGCGATGTCGATGCGGGCCTCGCGGGTGGCGAGCGGTGCGGCGACGAGGTCGGTGACGGCGACGCGGCCGTGCGAGGCGCCGAGGTCCGCGGCGATCACGAGCCGGGCGCGCGGGACCAGTGCCACCTGTGCGGGTGGGCGTCCGCCGGTGGAGGCTGCGGTGTCCACCGGTCCGACGAGTCCGACCTCGATGAGGGCATCGAGGCGCACGCCGATCGTCGAGCGTGCGAGCCCTGTCAGTGCGGCGAGCTCGGCCCGGGTCCGCGGCACGCCGTCGCGGAGGATCTGGAAGAGCTCGCTCGTCCCGACCGGCGGCGACGCTGCCGTCCGAGTCAAGTCGACCATGTGGGGAGTGAAGCACACATCGAACGCGGCACGCAATGAAGTCCGTCGACATTCCTCGAACTTCTGCTTGACCGCCGACAGAAGTGCTCGTAGTGTGACGCTCGGTCGATGTCGACCGCACCATCTCGACGAGGAGAACCCCTGGTGACCCAACCGCTCTCGGTCCAGCTCTACACAGTCCGCGACGCCCTCGCTGCCGATCTGCCCGGCACGCTGCAGCGCATCGCCGACATCGGCTACACGAACGTCGAGGCCTTCGGCTTCGTCGACCGCGCCGAGGCCCTGCGCGATGCCCTCGCGGCTGCCGGCCTGCAGAGCCCGAGCGGCCACGCCCGCCTGCTGGACGCCGGTGAGCAGGACCTCGAGCAGATCTTCCACGCCAGCGTCACGGTCGGCCTCGGCACACTGATCGACCCGCACATCGACGAGGCCCGCTGGACCACGCGCGAGGACGTCGAGGCGATCGCCCGCGAACTCAGTGCCCTCGCCCCGCGGGCGGCCGACCACGGTCTCACCCTCGGCTACCACAACCACGCGTTCGAGTTCTCGAACCGCATCGACGGCGTCAGCGCCTACGAGGTCTTCGCGGACGCGCTCTCCGACGACGTCGTGCTCGAACTCGACACGTACTGGGTGCAGGTCGGCGGCGACGACCCGGTCGCGATCATCGGCAAGTACGGCGACAAGGTCCAGTTCCTGCACGTCAAGGACGGCGACGGCTCGCACGACGACAAGAAGCAGGTCGCGGTCGGCGACGGCATCATGCCGATCGCCGCCATCACCGGCGCCGCACCGGACGCCCAGTGGGTCGTCGAGCTCGACGACCACGAGGGCGACGTCTTCCAGGCCGTCACCGATTCCTACACGTTCCTCCAGGGGGCCCGCGCATGACCGACACCACCACCGCCACGCAGCAGACCACCGACGGCGCCCGACGCACCGGCCCGGTCGGCGTCGGCGTCATCGGCGCCGGGGTCATCTCGGACCAGTACCTCGGCAACCTCACCGTCTTCCCCGACGTCGAGGTCCGCTTCATCGCCGACATCGACCTGCCCCGTGCAGCGTCGCAGGCCGAGAAGTGGGGCGTCGCCGCGTCCGGCTCGGTCGAGGAGCTCCTCGCCGACGACGACATCGAGATCGTCGTCAACCTGACCATCCCGGCCGCCCACGTCGAGGTCGCGCTGCAGGCCCTCGCCGCCGGCAAGCACGTGTGGGGCGAGAAGCCCTACGCCCTCGACCGCGAGAGCGCCGCGCAGCTCCGCGACGCCGCCGTCGCCGCCGGCAAGACCGTCAGCGTCGCCCCGGACACGTTCCTCGGCGCCGGCCTGCAGACCGCGCTCCGCACGATCCGCGACGGCCGCATCGGGACGCCCCTCAACGGGCTGACGCTGTTCCAGAGCCCGGGACCGGAGTCGTGGCACCCGAGCCCCGAGTTCCTGTTCGCGTACGGCGCCGGCCCGCTCTTCGACATCGGCCCGTACTACATCACGACGCTCGTGCAGGCGTTCGGTCCGGTCAAGAAGGTCACCGCGACCGCGTCGAAGTCCCGTGCCACCCGCACCATCGGTTCGGGCCCGAAGGCCGGCACCGAGTTCCCGGTCGAGGTCCCCACGAACCACTCGGCGCTCATCGAGTTCGAGAACGGCGGGAGCGCGCAGAGCGTCTTCTCGTTCGAGTCCGACCGTGGCCGCACCGGCTTCGTGGAGATCGCGGGCGAGACCGGCACGGTCGTCTTCCCCGACCCGAACAACTTCGACGGCGACACCGAGCTGTACGCGCTCGGCGCCGAGGAGCCCGAGACGATCCCCGCCGTCGGCTCCACCTACTCGCGCGGCACCGGCGTGGTCGACCTGGCCCGCTCCCTCCGCGCGGCCGAGGAGAACCGGGTCCCCGGTGCCCTCGCCTTCCACGTCCTCGACGTGATGGTCTCCATCGCCGAGGCAGCAGAACGTGGTGAGGCGGTGCTCGTCGAGAGCTCCGTCGCACCCTCCCCGACCCTCCCCGAGGGTTGGGACCCCGCGGCGTCGACCCTGTCCTGACGGACGGGCCGGCCGGCCGCGAACACAGCAGCACCCGAACAGCACCACCCCTGCCCCATCTCAACGACGAGAAAGTAGAGAGTCATGCGCACTGCCATCCGCGCACTGGCCATCACCGCGGCCGCGGCACTCACCGTGACCGGCCTCGCAGCCTGCTCCTCCGGAGGGTCCGGTTCGTCCGGCGACTCCAAGACGCTCACCTACTGGGCGTCCAACCAGGGCACGTCGCTCCAGAACGACAAGGAGGTGCTGACCCCCGTCCTCAAGAAGTTCACCAAGGAGACCGGGATCAAGGTCAACCTCCAGGTCATCGGCTGGAACGACCTGCAGAACAAGATCCAGACCGCCGTCACCTCGGGCCAGGGCCCGGACGTCGTCAACATCGGCAACACCTGGGCGACCTCGCTCCAGGCCACCGGCGCCTTCCAGGAGTTCGGTGACTCGGAGATGAAGGCGATCGGCGGCGCCGACAAGTTCGGCAAGGTCGCGCTCTCCACCGGTGGTGCGCCCGGCAAGACCGTCACGAGCGTCCCGCTCTACGGTCTCGCCTACGGCCTCTACTACAACAAGCAGATGTTCAAGGACGCCGGCATCGAGGCGCCGACGACGTGGGAGGACCTCGTCTCCGACGCGAAGAAGCTCACCTCCGGCGGCAAGTACGGCTTCACCATCGCCGGTGGGTCGTACACCGAGAACGCGCACTTCGCGTTCATCAACTCGGCGCAGAACGGCGGCGAGTGGTTCAGCAAGAGCGGCAAGCCGACCTTCACGTCGAGCGCCAACGTCGACGGCATCAAGCGCTACCTCGACCTGATGCAGTCCGACAAGGTCGTCAACACCTCGAACGCGCAGTACGACAACGGCACGCAGGCCGTCTCGGACTTCGCGAACAAGAAGGCCGCGATGATGCTGACGCAGAACAACGCGAACTCGACGATCACGTCGAACGGCATGTCCGCTGACGACTTCGGCGTGGTGCCCTTCCCGGCACCGAAGGGCGGCGAGGACATCGCGTCCTTCCCGGCCGGCATCAACCTGTCGATCTTCAAGAACACGAAGAACAAGGACGGCGCGCTCAAGTTCGTCAAGTACATGACGAGCGAGGACACGCAGGCCACGCTCGACAAGCCGTACTCGGCCCTGCCGGTGCTCGCCTCCGCTGCTGACTCGGTCACCGACGAGCAGACGAAGACGTTCCTCGACATCTACAACAACAAGGCGAAGCCGCTCCCGCTGGTGCCCGCCGAGGACCAGTTCGAGTCCACGGTCGGCAAGGCGATGAACGACATGTTCGCCAAGATCGCCACCGGCGGCACGGTGTCCGACAGCGACATCAAGACCGCGCTCCAGACCGCCCAGGACCAGGTGTCCCAGGCGAACGGCTGATCCGGCCTGGAGGCCCGGGGTGCGTCCGCAGGACGCCCCCGGGCCTCCACCCCTCACCTCCAGAGCCGACCACGCGTCGGCGGTGAGCCGATCGGCTCACGCATGCCGTGCCTCCCGTCCGCTGCCACGGACCGGCGCGAAGCACCCGATCCCTTCCTGCCGAAAGGCCCCCGCCCATGTCCACCTCGGTCCTGCCCGACTCCGAGCGCATCGACCTGACGCACACGAAGGCCCCGACGATGTCGGGCCGTCCGCCAGGTCGCAAGCGCAAGACCCACTGGCTGCCCTACGCGCTCGTCGCGCCGGCCATCCTCTTCGAGCTGCTGATCCACATCGTGCCGATGCTCACCGGCATCTGGATCTCGTTCATCCAGCTCACCAAGTACTTCATCGCCAACTGGGGCGCTGCGCCGTTCGCCGGCTTCCGCAACTACTCGGTGGTCGTCGACTTCGACCAGGCGATCGGCAAGGGCGTCCTGAACTCGTTCCTCATCACGTGCGGCTTCACGGTCCTCGTGGTCGGGCTCTCGTGGACCTTCGGCATGGCCGCCGCGGTCGCGCTGCAGAAGCCGTTCAAGGGCCGCGGCCTGTTCCGCACGCTCTTCCTCGTGCCGTACGCGCTGCCGATGTACGCCGGCATCATCACCTGGAAGTTCATGTTCCAGCGTGACTCCGGTGCGATCAACCACATCCTCGTGGACCAGCTGCACCTGTTCAACGGCACCGGCCCGTTCTGGCTCATCGGCTCGAACGCCTTCGTCTCGGTCGTCGTCGTGGCGATCTGGAAGACCTGGCCGTTCGCGTTCCTGATGCTCATGGCCGGGCTGCAGTCCGTGCCGAACGACGTGTACGAGGCCGCCTCGGTCGACGGTGCGAAGCCCTTCCGCCAGTGGCGTTCGATCACGCTGCCGATGGTGCGTCCGGTCAACGTGACGCTCGTGCTCGTGATGTTCCTCTGGACGTTCAACGACTTCAACACGCCGTTCGTGCTGTTCGGGTCGACCGCACAGCCCCCGGCGGCGGACCTGCTGAGCTTCCACATCTACAACGCGTCCTTCATCACCTGGAACTTCGGCTCCGGTGCCGCGATGAGCGTCCTGCTCCTCGTCTTCCTGCTCATCGTCACCGGCATCTACCTCGCCGTGACCAACCGGAGGTCCGTCCGTGCGTGAGACATTCGGCGCCAAGTCCTTCAAGGTCGTGACCCTGGTCATCCTGACCCTGTTCACGGTCGTCCCGCTCTACGTGATGATCACCACGGCGATCAAGCCGCTCGGCGACGTGCAGAACGACTTCACGTGGATCCCGACGAACATCACCTTCCAGCCGTTCATCGACATGTGGACGACGGTCCCGCTCGGGCAGTACTTCATCAACTCGCTCGTGGTGTGCACGGTCGCGACGGTGTTCTCGCTGATCATCGCGACGTTCGCCGCCTACGGTGTCTCGCGCTGGAACTTCAAGGGCAAGAGCACCTTCACCACCGCGGTGCTCTCCACCCAGATGTTCCCCGGCGTGCTGTTCCTGCTCCCGCTGTTCCTCATCTTCACGAACCTCGGGAACGCCCTCGGCATCCAGCTCGTCGGGAGCTGGACCGGCCTGATCATCACCTACCTGACGTTCACGCTCCCGTTCTCGATCTGGATGCTCGCGGGCTACTTCGAGACCATCCCGCGGGAGCTCGACGAGGCCGCGATGGTCGACGGCTCGGGTCCGATGGGTGCGCTGTTCCGGGTGATCCTGCCCTCGGCCCGTCCGGGTCTGGTGGCGGTCGGCATCTACTCGTTCATGACGGCGTGGGGCGAGGTCCTCTTCGCCTCGGTGATGACGAACGGCAACGGGCAGACGCTCGCGGTCGGGCTGCAGCAGTACTCCACGCAGACGAACGTGTACTGGAACCAGATCATGGCGGCGTCCCTCGTGGTGTCGATCCCCGTGGTCATCGCGTTCCTCATCGTGCAGCGCCAGTTCGTGGCCGGTCTGACCGCGGGTGCGGTGAAGTAGGGGTCGGTCGCGCCTGGTGGCCCGTTGCCTCCGAGACTCGGGCTGGGCGACAGTTCTCGTGGTGATCCGCCCGAGAGGTGTCGGCCAGTCCGAGTCTCGCTGCGTCCGCACCGAGACTCGGACCGTGTCGGCGGGCAGGATGGACGCATGAGCGAGACACGCGGACGGCAGCTGCTGCCGGGACAGACCAGCCGGGTGCACGTGTACGACGTCGCGGCACGGACGAGCCGGCTCGTCTTCGAGTCGTCGTCGGTGCTCGTCGAGGCACCGAACGTCCACGACGAGCGCACCCTCGTGCTCAACGGGGACGGTGACCTGTGGTTGCTGCGGCTCCCGGAGGACGACACCGTCCTCGACGAGTCCGCGCTCGAGCGGGTGCCGATGCCCGGCGTGCCCGAGATCAACAACGACCACGTGCTCGATCCCTCGGGCAACTCCGTGGTGGTGAGCGCTCGCGACGGAGACCTGTACCGGGTCCCACTGCCGGCCGGGGGAGCGGCGGCGACCATGACCGACGTGACCACCGCCCTGCCGGTCGTCCGGAAGTTCTACCTGCACGGCATCGCGGCGGACGGCACGTTGGCGGCGATCGTGGGGGAACGCACCGAGGACGGTGTCTGGACGACGGACGTCGCACTCGTCGACCCGGCGACCGGTGACCCGACGTTCCTGACACGGGACGAGCACCCCGACGACGGTGTCTCGTTCGCGGGCGACGTGCTCGTGTGGAACTCGGAGCGCTTCACGCCCGGCACCGCGCAGCTGGTCTCGCTCTGGCCGGGCGCGACGGACCCGGTCCGGATCACGAACGACGACCGGGTGAACTGGTTCCCGCACGTCTCACCGGACGGCGCGCACCTGCTGTACCTGTCGTACGGGCCCGGCGTGCAGGGCCACCCGGCCGACCACCGGGTGGAGCTCCGGCTGCTGCCCGGGGTCCTCGTGCGCGGCGCCCGGATCATGCCGGTGCCGGAGACCCTCGTCACGCTGGAGGGCGGTCAGGGGACGGTCAACGTGCCGCCGTGGTCGCCGGACTCGACCTGGTTCGCCTACTGCGACTACCCGGTGGGCGGCTGACGCCGAGGCTCGGCTCGGCGGACGAGATCGCGGGTCGAGGACCGCGACGGTGTCCGACGGGCCGAGGCTCGGCTCGGCACGCCGGCCTACGCCTCGCGCACCTGCCCCTGCTTGAGGTGCAGCCGCCGCTCGGCCCGCTTCGCCACCCACGAGTCGTGCGTGACGATCACGACCGTGAGCCCGCGTTCCTTCCACTGCTTCTCGATGAGGCCCATGATCTCGTCGCGGGTGCCCTCGTCGAGCGCCCCCGTCGGCTCGTCCGCGAGCAGCACGCTCGGGTTCTTCACCAGCGCCCGCGCGATCGCCACGCGCTGCTGCTGCCCACCGGAGAGCTCCGCGGGCAGGTGGTCGAGACGTTCGCCGAGCCCGACCTCCTGCAGCGCTGCCGTCGACCGGGAGCGGATCTCCGCCCGGGACCGGTTGGCGAGTGCCCCGGCGAACGCGGTCTCCACGTTCTCGAGCGCCGTCAACGTCGGGATGAGGTTGAAGCTCTGGAACACGAAGCCGATCTCGGTCGCCCGCAGGTTGGTGAGCGCACGGTCGCCGAGCTTCGCGACGTCCCGTTCGCCGAGCAGGACCGACCCGGCGCTCGGCCGGTCCAGCGCGCCGAGCATCTGCAGCAGCGTCGACTTGCCGCCGCCGGTCGGACCCTGGATCGCGACGAGCTGGCCCTGCGGGATCGTCAGGTCGACGTTCGTCAGCGCGGTGACGGTCCGGTTCTTCTGCCGGTACGTCTTG
This sequence comes from Curtobacterium sp. SP.BCo, assembly GCF_051903265.1. Classification (GTDB taxonomy): domain Bacteria; phylum Actinomycetota; class Actinomycetes; order Actinomycetales; family Microbacteriaceae; genus Curtobacterium. The sequence goes on along the minus strand of NZ_CP194337.1, from coordinate 3,104,432 downwards.
CTCACGTCCCGCAGGCGGTAGATCGGACTGGAGGCGCGGGTCGCCTCCGCCTCGGCGGGTGCGGTCTCGGTGCTGGTCACGGTGGCTCCTGTCGTCGGGACGGCGTCGTCGGGGTTCGGTGCGGGCGTCTGTGCGCTGGTCGGTCCGGTGGTCGGTGCGCTGGTCGGGGTCGTCCCCGTGGCGGGCCCGGGCATCAGGCCACGCTCCGCAGGGCCTCGGCGGGACGGAGGCGGCTCGCACGCCAGCCGCCCAGGGCACCGGCGATGAGCCCGCCGAGGATCGCCAGGCCGATCGCGAGCAGGATCACCTCGACCGTCACCGGGGCGTGCAGCACGACGTCGGTGGTGGACGCGGTGCTCGCGCCGCCGCCGAACCCGCCGGCCGGGGCCGCGCCCGTCGTGCCGCTGCCGGCCGCCGCGGTCGCCGCACCACCGGGCATCCCGCCGCCGGCGCCACCGCGGTTCGTCGTGCTCGAGGCGCTCGCCGAGATCGTGGGGGCGATGACGTTCACCACCAGGATGCCGATGAGGCCGGCGGCCGCACCGATCACCCCGCCGATCAGGCCCTGCACGAGGGACTCGCCCGCGACCTGCCGGGTGATGCGGCCGTTCGACCAGCCGATCGCCTTCAGGGTGCCGAACTCACGCGTGCGTCGGGTGACGCCGGAGATGGTGAAGAGGATCGCGATGAGGAACGCCGCGGCGAGCACGACGATCGACAGCCAGGTGCCGAGGTTCGACACGAGGTTGGACGCGGTGCTCAGCGAACCGGACACGCTCGACGCGAGGTCGGCCTCGGTGGACACCGTTGCGCTCGTGAGCTGCTTCTGCAGCGCCGACTTGACGGCGCTCACGTCGGACGAGGACTCGGCGGAGACGTAGACGGACGTGACCTTGCCCGCGTTGTCGGACAGGGTCTGCGCGGTGTCGAGCGGGATGTACGTGTTCGAACCGGTGGTCGAGGACGAGCCGGTCGACGAGACGGTCCCGATGACCGTGAAGTCCTTCCCCCCGATCGACAGGGTGTCCCCGACGGCCTTCGACTCGCTCTTGGCGTAGCTGGCGTCGAGCACCACGACGTCCTTCCCGGCGTCCTTCGCCGTGAAGGTCCGGCCGGTCGCGAGCTCGGTGCTCGTGAGCGGTCCGACGGCGTCGCCGGACACCGGGATGCCCGTGACGGTGAAGGAGTCGACACTGAACGAGCCGCCGCCGAAGCCGCCGCCCTCGGTTCCGCCGCTCGGCGGTCCCTGCTGCGTCGAGGTGCTGCCGCTGCCGCTCGAGCCGCTGTCGGACTGCTGTTGCTGGACCTGACCCGAGAACGTGCTGTTCTCCAGCGTCAGGACGCCCGTGGCGGCCTTGACCCCGCTGGTGCTCCTGACGGTCTGCACGTCGGCGGTGCTCAGCGTGCTCGACCCGCGGGACACGGCGAGGCGGGACTGCGACAGGTCGGTCGAGCCACTGCCGCTGCCCTGACTGCCGAAGTCGAAGCTCGGCCGACCGGTGCTCGAACCGGTCGGGGTCTCCGTCTTCGTGACGGTGATGTCGGTGCCGACGCCGTACACGGACTGCAGCACGCTCGCCTGCGCCGCCTTCACGCCACCCGCGATCGAGGACACGATGACCACGAGGGCGATGGCCAGGGCCATGCCGATCGCGATGATGACGGTCTGCTTCTTGCGGTTCGTGAGTTCGCGCCTGAGGTAGGTCAGGAACATGGTTCTCCTCGGTGGTGGCCGGCTGGGGTCACCGGCCGCGCGGATCGCACGGCGGGGCCGACGAGGAGAACGTAGGCAGTGCCTCGATGACCGCCCCATCGGCAGCCTGTGAGTCGGGTAAGGAGCGCGACGTTCCCCTGTCGTATGATATGTTGAATACGTGATGATCCTGCGGAGTGGGCTGCTCAGCCTCGGCGGCACGGCGGTCCGTGCCGTCGTGCAGATCGCAGCGAACGTCGTCGTGGCGCGCCTGCTCGGCCCGGATGCCTACGGCACTGCCGCGGCGGTGCTCGCGCTCGCGATCGTCCTGGAGCTCGTCCGGAACGGTGGGTTCGCCGCCGTGGTCCTGCGCTCGGTGGACCCGTCGGCCCCGGTCCTGGTGGCGCTGCACCGCTCGAGCACCCTCGTCGGCGTCGTCCTCGGCGCCGCTGTCGCCCTCGCCGGTTGCCTGGTCCTCTGGGCGGCTCCGGAGGCACCGTACGGTGTCCTGCTCCTGGCGATCAGCGGGGCGTTCCCGCTCGCCGGCTTCGTCGCGGTGCCGATCGCGGGCATGGTCCGTCGACACCGGATGGGCCGGGTCGTCGCCGTGGAGTCGGCCGCCGTGGTGGCCGGAGCCGCAGCCGCGATCGCCCTCGGTGCGGCCGGCGTCGGAGCGGTCGCGCTGATCGCGCAGGTCGTCACGCTGTGGGTGGTGGTCGCGGTCGGCGTCGTCGCGCTGCACGGCGTCCCGCGTGGCGCGTCGGCGCGGTGGGCATCGATTCGATCGATGGCGGGGACGGCCCTGGACGTCTCGCTCGTCCAGGCGGTCTCGCTCGTCGCACGCGCCGGTGACCGCGTCCTCGTGACCGTGTTCTTCGGACCGGGCGCCGCGGGGCTCTACGTGCAGGCGATGCAACTGATGGCCCTCCCGCTCGACCAGATCGGCGCGGCAGTGCACCGCGTCGCCGTCCCGGTGCTCGCCGCGGCGTCCGGCGAGGACCTCCGGCGCCGGTACCGGCAGCTCGTCGGGACCGTGACCCTGCTTGCGTGGCCCGTCCTGGCGGTGCTCGGGGTGCTCGCCGAGCCGGTCGTGCGGTTGCTGTTCGGCGTGGCGTGGGTCGCCTCCTCCGAGCTCCTGCCGTTCCTCGCCGTCGCCGGTGGAGCGCAGGCGCTGGGCTTCACCGCGGTCTGGTACTTCGTCGCGAGCGGCCGTGCAGGGCGGCAGGTCCGGTGGGCCCTCGTCTCGCAACCGGTCGTCCTCGGTGCGCTGTTCGTCGGGACGGCTTGGGGTGTCGGCGGGATCGCCGCTGCCTTCGCCGTCGCGTCGGTCGTGCTCGTGATCCCTGCGTTCCTCGTGTCGACGCGTGGAACGGGCATGCGCCTGCACGATCTGCTGGTCCCTGCCGTGCCGGCCGCGGCCGCGTCGCTCGCTGCAGCCCTGGTCGCCGAACTCGTCCGCGCGGTCGCGGCGACGGGGTCGGTGCTGAGCGTGCTCGTCCCGGGTGCGGGCGGAGCCGCCGTCGCGGTGCTCGTGGCGTGGACGTTCCCGGCCGTCCGGCGGCGACTGCGCCGTCGTCCCGGCCGACCGCGCCCGCTCGTCGGACTCGCCGCTCAGGAAGGCAGCACCAGATGACATCTCGGCTCGGAGACACCCTCCCCGTCCCGCTCGTCCGCACCGCGGTCATCCCCGCAGCCGGACGGGGCACCAGGCTCGGCCGCCTCACGCAGGCGGTCCCGAAGGAACTCCTGCCGCTCGGAACCCGACCGACGCTCGACATCGTGCTCGATGAGCTCGTCGACGCCGGGATCGAGCGGGTGGTGATCGTCACCCGTCCGGACAAGGCCGCGTTGAACGACTACGTGACGAACGTGCTCCAGGGGGAGCTCCGCGCCCGCGGGGTCGTGCTGGAACTGTGTCCGCAGGACGCGGGTCCCGGCAACGGTGGTGCGATCCTGTCCGCCGCGGCCCGGATCGGGGTCGAGCCCTTCGTCGTGCTGTGGGGAGACGAGGTGGTGTTCGGCGTGAACCGCACGGCGAGCGTCCTCGAGCGACACCGGGAGACCGGTCGGCCGACGATCGCCGTCGTCCGTGTCCCGCGCGATGCCCTCCGCCGCTGTGGCGTGGCCCGCGTCGGGTCGGACGGCTCGGTGTGCGAGCTCGTCGAGAAGCCGGCAGACCCGCCGGTCGACGGGCTCGCCTCGGTGGGGGGCTACGTCGTGACCGCCGAGGTCCTCGAGGCGCTCCGGGCGACCCGGCCGTCGACCGACGGTGAGGTGTACCTCAGCGCGGCCCTGGCTGACGTCGCCCGGGCAGGCGGGGTCCAGACGGCCGAGGTCCTCGGGGACTGGCACGAGACCGGCTCTCCGAGCGGGTACGCGGATGCGTTCGCGGCAGCGGTGCGATCTGGTATTGATATTCAGCATGTGCAATAGGTATGCTGGTCACGATCCCGAACGAAGGACTGACATGACCACCAGCACCACAGCAGCCGGCCACCGCACCACGGCGATCATCGACGCGTACTCGGCTGAGGTCGACCGCTTCGCCCGTCGGTTCCCGGTCGAGGACCTCACGCGCATCGCGGACGTCCTCGTCGACGCCCACCGCGACGGCCGGACGGTCTTCGTGTTCGGCAACGGCGCCTGCGCGGCGCTCGCGAGTCACATGGCGGCCGACCTGGCGAAGAGCCTCGCTCCCACCCGACAGGCAGATCCGCTCGCACCGGTGCCCGACCGGCTGCGGATCCTCGCCCTCACGGACAACGCCGCCATGATGACCGCGGTCGGCAACGACTTCGACCACGACGACGTGTTCCTCGAGCAGCTCCGAGTCCTGCTCCGTGCCGGCGACGTGGTGTTCGGGTTGAGTGCGTCCGGCGCATCGCCGAACGTCATCCGAGCGCTCGAGTTCGCACGTGACCGCGGTGCGATCACGGTCGGGTTCACCGGTGCGATGCGCGGGCTGCCGCCGATCCTCGACCTCGTCGAGACCGCGGCCGTCGTCCCGTCGAGCGACATCGACGTGATCGAGGACTTCCACGTCGCCTACCACCACGCCCTCACCCGCGCGTTCGTCGCCGGCGTGCAGGACGCCAGCTCGTGATCATCGCGCGGTCCCCGCTCCGGGTGTCCTTCTTCGGGGGCGGGAGCGACCTCCCCGCGTACTTCTCCGAGCAGCCCGGCTGTGTCGTCAGCACCACGATCGACCTCGCCGTCGAGACCGTCCTCCGGCCGCGCGCGCGTGGGGGCGTCCGTGTCGTCACGGACGGTGTGCAGACGGCGGACGTCCCGTCCGGGATCGAGCACGACTTCGTGCGCGAAGCACTGCTCAACGACGACCCCAGGACCCCGCTCGACGTGTCGATCCACTCCGACGTCCGCAGTTCCGGCACCGGTCTCGGCACCTCGGGCGCCGTCGTCACCAGCCTGGTCGCGGCGCTCGCCGCGCTGCGCGGCGTCGAACTCGACCCGGCGGAGCTGGCCGCGACCGCCAGCGAGATCGAGATGGTCCGGTGCGGACGTTCGGTGGGTCTGCAGGACCAGACGGCATCCGCGCACGGCGGGCTCCGTCGGTACGACTTCGGCACCGACGGGACGACGAGCACCACGAGGGTCGACATGCCGGCGGCGGCGCACTCGGAACTCCAGGCATCGCTCGTGCTCGTCGACACCTTGATCGGTCGTGATGCGGGGACGCAGCTGTCCCACCAGTCCCGGACCATCGCACGACCCGGGGGGTCGCGTGCACGGGTGACACGGATGGTCGAGATGGCCCGGGCGATGCACGACGAACTCGTCGCCGGTCGCATCGACTCGTTCGGAGCTGCGTTGCACGAGGCCTGGACGCTCAAGGCCCAGGTCCTCGGTGCGACCGCCAGCCCCGTGGTCGACCTCTACGAACACGGCCGACGACTCGGCGCGACGGGTGGCAAGCTCCTCGGTGCCGGGGGTGGTGGGCACATGCTCTTCGTCGTGCCGCCGGAACGCCGTGCCGGCTTCGTCGAGGACGTCGGGGCGCACCGCGTCGTGCCGTTCCGGTTCTCCGAGGAGGGCACCCGTGTCCGTGTCGCGTGACCCGTTCCGTTCCGTCCAGCGGTGGACCGAGCGTCCGCTGGACGGTGCGGACGCCCTCTTCCTCGACCGCGACGGCGTCCTCATCGTCGACGACGGCCACGTCGGTTCGCTCGACCGCACGACCCTGCTGCCCGCTGCGATCGACGCAGCGGCGGCCGCGTGGCGGGCCGGGACGCCGATCGTCGTCGTGACGAACCAGAGCGGCGTGGCGAGAGGGTGGTACGACTGGTCGGGCTTCGACGCCGTCAACGACCACATCCGCCGAGCGATGCAGGCACGTGGTGCCGACCTCGACGTCGTCATCGCGAGTGCCCGGATGCCGGGCGACGACGATCCGTGGCGCAAACCCGGGCCGGGGATGGTGCTCGCTGCCGCCGACCGGTTCGGTATCCGCCGTGCCGGGTCCTGGATCGTCGGCGACCGGGAGTCCGACCTCGAGTGCGGCCGCTCTGCGGGGCTCGCCGGTGGGATCCTCGTGGGCGACGTCCACGCCACCGGGATGACCGCTGCGGCCGGCATCGCCATGGCTGCTGCGCTCGTCGGTCGGACGGCGGACGCGCTGCACGGAGCCGGACGATGAGCCTGTCCGGACCGGCGACGACCATCGGCGTCGTGATCCCGGTCGGGCAGCGCACCACGGTCGAGCTCGGCCCGCAGTTCGCGGCGCTCGCACGGCAGACACGACCGGGGCCGGTGTCCGTGGTCGTGAGCTGCAACGGCGAGCCGGTCGAACGGGTCGAGGCGCTGGTCGACACGGTCGACTGGCCCGAGGGCTGGAGCGTCGTGGCGATCGACTCCTCCGCCGTGCGCGGGGCGAGCGCTGCCCGCAACGCCGGATGGCGGGCGCTCGACACCGACGTGGTCCTGTTCTGCGACGCCGACGACGTCGTGTCGGACACGTGGATCGACGGGATGGTCCGCGGGCTCGAACGCGCAGGGGTCTGCACCGGGCCCCTGCTCCACGACGCCCTCAACGAAGCGTGGATGTGGGAGACACCGGAACAGGCGTGGCCGGTCGTGCGCTTCGGCCACCTCCCGCACCTGTCCGCGGCGAACCTCGGCATGCGCCGGACCGTGCTCGAGGAGACAGGCGGGTTCGACATCACCCTCGGTGCGGCCGAGGACATCGACCTCGGCTGGCGGGCGGCGTACGCCGGGTACCCGACCCGGTTCGAGCCGGGTGCAGCGGTGCAGTACCGCCTGCGACGTGACACGGCGGGATTGTTCCGCAACAACCGGCACTACGCCCGGTGGGACCGTGTGCTCGTCGACAAGCACCGTGCGCAGGGTGCACGGTGGCAGGTGCGCGACGTCGTCCGCCACCTCCTGGCATCCGGCTGGGCCATCGCCCGGGCACCCTTCGGGCGCCGACACCGACGAGCGGCGGCCATCCGACTCGGGACGCTCGCCGGATGGCTCGAGCGGTACCTGGGCAGGACCCCCACCTCGACGTGACCGGGGCGGTCAGCTCGCGTCGCCGTACGCCTGACGCAGGTGTTCCGCGTAGCCACCGGGCGTCCGGCCGGCGAACCGACCGCTGGTCACCACCGGCAGGTCCACGGTCGCGTCCACCCGGTAGCCCCTCGCCCGCGCGCGTTCGACGAGCCGGACGTCCTCGTGTTCGGGGACGGGGTCGAAGCCACCGAGCGCGACGTACGTGGCCGCGAGCACGCCGAGGTTCGCGCCGTGCACGTGGCCGAGCGCCGCGCCGGGCGGGTGTGCTCGCGCCCACCGTGCCAGCACGACCGGATCCAGGTCGTCGGGGTCGGGGACGACCGCGCCGACGAGCACGTCCGCCCCGGAACGCAGTGCGTCGACCTGTTGCACGAGCCAACGCTCAGGCACACGAGAGTCGGCATCCGTGTGTGCGAGCCAGTGCTCGGTCGGCTCGGCGTGGTGGGCGCGGAGGGCGTGCGCGACACCGATCGTCCGCGCCCGACCGACACCGACGTGCGCTGTCGTGACGACGTCGACCGGGAAGTCGCGCACCACCGTGGCGGTCCCGTCCGTGCAGCCGTCCAGCACGACGGTCACGGAGACGTCGATGTCCGGACGGTGCGCACCGAGCCAGGCGCGCGCCGTGACGAGCGCATCGAGGCAGACACCGATCCGATCCGCCTCGTCGTGGGCGGGCAGGACGACGTCGATCCGTGTGCGGTTCACGGCGCGAGCCCCTCGGCACGAGCGACGGACGTGACGGTCGGACCGGGCATCACGCTCAGCACGAAGTCCTCCTCCACGTGCCGCACGAGCGCCGGTCGCGGCCAGCGTTCGGCGAGCCGGGCGTCCACCGCGTCGCCGGAGCCCACGGCGTCGTCGTCCGGGTGTCGCCAGTGGCAGGCGACCAGGACGCCGTCGTCGTCGAGCGACGCCAGCACCCGGTCGATCGTCGTGTCGAGGTCGGCGGGGGAGAGGTAGTACCCGACCTCGGACATCACCACGAGGTCCCACCGACCCGCTGGCCACTCCGCGGGCAGCGACGCCTGCACGAAGTGCGCCGTGGGAGCCCGGACGGCGGCCTGGACCAGTGGAGCAGCCGCGATGTCCGTGCCCAGGACGGCATCGGCCCGCTCGGCGATGGCCGCGGTGAGGACCCCGGTCGCGCAGCCGAGCTCGAGCGCCGATCGGTACCGCTCGCGGGGGAGCGCCGCCAGGGTCACGGCACGCTTGCGCCGCTCGTACCACGAGCCGTCGAAGTCCCACCCCTCGGGCTTCCGTGCGTAGTGCGCGTCGAAGGACTCGCGGGAGCGGGACGTCGGAGGGGCGAAGAACCACTCGACCGGCCGCAGGTGGTGCGCGGCGTGCCGGTCGTCGATGATCGCCTCGTCCCCGGCGGCCGGGGACAACGCACGGGTCTGCGAGGGGTAGGCGACGAGTGCTGCCCGTTTCCGGTCGAGCACCTCGGCCGTCAGCGTGACCGAGCGAGCACGGTCCCACGGCGCTGCCGGAGCGTCCGGGTCGTCCCAGTGCCAGGCCCAGACCGGGTACTCCAGCAGCTGGGTCCCCGGGAACAGCGACACCACCTCGGCGGCGACCTCGCCGGCGATCCGGTGGTCGCGGTGCCCGTCGCCGTGCCACGGTGCGACCACGAGCACGGGGCCGTCGACGCGCTCGAGCCGCTCGGTCAACGCGGCGCGGAGGACGTCCGCGTGCTCGCGCAGCCCACCGTCGGGGACGTCCAGGAGCGTGGCGCTCGCCGTGGGGTGGAGGATCCCGAGGGCGGTCCGGAACTCGGGCGCACGGATCGTCCGGAGCCGGTCCGGCGAGGTCGTCGGGGAGTCCGGGTGGGATCCCTCGCCGTGGGTGACGAGCACCACGTGCACGGGGATGCCGAGGTCGGCGGCCGTCGCGATGAGGCCGCCGGCGCCGAGGGTCTCGTCGTCCGGGTGCGGTGCGACGACGACCACGGTGCCGACGCCGTCCAGCGACATCGGTGCCGGGGACAAGCCATCGAGGAAGGTCGTCCAGTCGGCCGGGTCGGTGCCGGGTTCCCGGTGGTCGAAGCTCACCACGCGACACCACCGCGCTCCGTGACGATCCGGCCGATGCGGGCCAGGTCCCGGTCGCCGTGGTCCTGCAGGACGTAGAGCTCGAGGTCGGCGGCCCGGGCGGCGACCGCCGGGTCGGAGGTCAGGGGAGCGGGGCCGACGGTCCGGACCACCCGGAGCCGGACCGCGTCGACCGCGCGGCGCACCCGGGAGCGCACGACCTGGGCGAGGAGTGGCCAGTCGACGTCGTCCGGACCGTCGTCGATGCGTGCGGCCGCGTCGGCGAGGGCGTCCTCGGCGTCGGCGAGGTCCACGACGGTCGCACCGAGCGCCGCCTGCAGCAGCTCGGACTCCGGCCGGGCGATCACGAGCGTGCGCAGCACCCGGGCGAGGCCGACCGCTCCGCCCCACCAGCAGGCCGCGACGCCGATCCCGCCCCAGGCGAACCCGGGTCGAGTGAGGTACCAGCCGGGAGCGCCGACGGGGGTTGCGTGCACCCCGACGAAGTCGACCGGACCGCTCGGCACGTCCGGCATGCCCCGAGCGACCCAGTCCTCGTCGTGCGCGGTCACGCCGTCCTGCCGCAGGTCCACCGCGAACAGCTGTCGCTCGTCGCCGACGTGCGCGGTGACCAGCGCGTGGGAGAGCGTCGAGGCCAGCGAGCACCAGGGCTTCGTGCCGTCCAGGGCGACCGATCCGCTCGACCCACCCCGGGTCGCCGTGAGCCGCAGCCCGGGAGCCTCGGCGGCGAAGACGCCCCACGTCGACCCCGCCGGGGGCACAACTCCGGCCTGCGCGAGGATGCCGAGCGCGTCGAGGTGCGATTCGACCGTGCGCGCGAGGGCGACGTCGGCCGCGCCGACGGAGGCGAGGGCCGCGAATGCACCGCCGGCCGACCCGGCGGTGACGAGCGGGGCAGTGGCGGCGACCGACGCGGCGAACGCGAGCCGGTCCACCGGGGTCGAGCCGTGCCTCCCGGACGGTGCTGCGACCCGCGCGGACTCCTCGATGCGCGCGGTGTCGACGGAACGGGCGGAGGCCGGCCAGGCCGAGGAACGCAGCATGCGGCTCACGGTACGGAGCGGACACCGAGTGCCTGCACGGGAACCCACAGACCGTCGACGGTCGCTCCACAGACCGCTCATAGGAAACTCTCGATACTCGAAGACGTGACCATCTCCCAGACTGCAGCAGCCCCGCGCCTCACGCGTGCCGACGGAACCCCGTTGCGCATCCTCGTCGTCGACGACGAGGCCAGCCTCACCGACCTCCTGTCCATGGCGCTCCGCTACGAGGGCTGGGACGTGAAGAGCGCGAACGGCGGGCAGGACGCGCTGACCACGGCACGCGAGTGGAAGCCGGACGCCATGGTGCTCGACGTCATGATGCCGGACCTCGACGGACTGCAGGTGCTCAGCCGACTGCGGCAGAACAACGACGACACCCCGGTGCTGTTCCTCACCGCCAAGGACTCCGTGGAGGACCGCGTCACCGGGCTCACCGCGGGCGGCGACGACTACGTCACCAAGCCGTTCTCGCTGGAGGAGGTCGTGGCACGGCTCCGTGGCCTCATCCGCCGCTCGCAGATCTCGATCTCCGAGGCCGGGGACTCGCGCATCGTCGTGGGCGACCTGGTGCTCGACGAGGAGTCCTACGAGGTGCACCGTGCCGGCCGGTCGATCGAGCTGACCGCCACCGAGTTCGAGCTCCTCCGCTTCCTCATGCGCAACCCCCGCCGCGTGCTCTCCAAGGCGCAGATCCTCGACCGCGTGTGGTCGTACGACTTCGGCGGCAAGTCGTCCGTCGTCGAGATCTACATCTCCTACCTGCGCAAGAAGATCGACGCGGGCGAGACCCCCATGATCCACACGGTGCGCGGCGTCGGGTACGTCATCAAGCCCACGTCGTGAGCGTCCAGCAGTGACACTCCGCCGCCGGCTCGTCCTGAGCATCGTCGCGCTCGTGGTCGCCGTCAGTGCGGTGATCGGAGCGGGCAGCATCATCGCGCTCGCATCGATCCAGACGGGCGCGATCGACAGCCAGCTGCAGAAGGCGACGAGCCGCGCGAGCACGAAGTTCGGCGAAGGGCAGCAGAACCCGAACGGGCAGCGCCCGAACGACGACTCGCTCCAGCCGCTCGGACAGGCGGCCGGTACCCTCACCGCCTACTACGTCACCGGCGGCGGCGCGGGTGGCATCGTCCTGAACGAGGACAGCTCCCGCTCCGCCCTCACCACCGAGCAGCTCGACCGGCTCGGTGACGTCAAGGTCGGGGTCGACCCGGCGACCATGGACCTCAAGGGGACCCTCGGTCGCTACCGCGTCGCCGCCGTGCAGGTCGACAACCCGGTGCTCGGCAACGCCGTCCTGGTCGTCGGACTGCCGATGTCGCCCGTCTACGAGAGCGTCCGGTCACTGCTCCTCGTCGTCATCCTCGTGGTCGCCGCGGCGCTCGCCGCCGGCTCGATCGTCGCCGCGGTCGTCGTCCGACGGTCCCTCCGTCCCCTGGAACGCGTCGCCGAGACCGCCTCGACGGTCGCACGGATGCCGCTCGAGCGGAGCGACGCGCTGCAGGACGTCCGGGTCCCCGACACCGACCCCCGCACCGAGGTCGGCCGCGTCGGGAGCGCCTTCAACCGGATGCTCGGCCACATCGCGGGCGCCATGCAGGCCCGGGAACGCTCGGAGCAGAAGGTCCGGCAGTTCGTCGCGGACGCGTCGCACGAGCTGCGGACGCCGCTCGCGTCGGTGCGCGGGTACGCCGAGCTCACCCGCCGGATGGGCGCCGACCTGCCGCAGGACGTCGTCTACGCGATGAGTCGCATCGAGTCCGAGTCCAAGCGGATGACGTCGATGGTCGAGGACCTGCTGCTCCTCGCCCGCCTCGACGAGGGCCGGGAGATCCAGTTCGACGGCGTCGACCTGACCGGGCTCGTCCTCGACGCCGTCAACGACGCGCACGCCGCCTCGCCCGAGCACCCGATCGAGGTGGACGTCCCCGCATCGCCCGTGGTCGTCGTCGGGGACGCTGCGCGACTGCACCAGGTGATCGTCAACCTCGTCACGAACGCCCGGACGCACACCCCCGACGGCACCCGGATCACCGTGGGGCTCGCCCCGTCGGCGACCGGTGCCGGGGTGGACCTGACCGTGCGGGACACCGGGCAGGGCATCGACCCGGAGTTCCTGCCGAAGCTCTTCGAGCGGTTCGCCCGGGCCGACAGCTCGCGGTCCCGCACCGCGGGGTCGACGGGCCTCGGGCTCGCGATCGTGGACGCCGTCGTGCAGGCGCACGGCGGGTCGGTCGACGTGGCCAGCGAGCCGGGCGACACCGTGTTCACGGTGCACCTGCCGGCCGAGCAGCCGACGGCACCCGACTGGTCCGGCACACCCGCGGTCGCCGCAGCGACGGAGTGACACCGCTGACGGACGGGAGGCGCGGGGCGGGGCCGCACCGCGCCTCCCGTCCGGTGGTTGGTTGGCTGGGTCGGGACGTGCTACAGTTCTCGAAGCCAAAGACCGCCGGTTCTTGCTGCGCTCGCGCAGCAAGCGAAGGTCCTCACGCATGAGGCAGCCCGCGCAGGTGTTCCGAACCACTCCTTCCGTTCGCGGGGGAGCAGCTCCGAGCCTCTGCGCCGGAGCTTTTTTCATGTGGTGAGCGCCTGGGGCTGCCGGCAAGACCCCCAAGGAGAACCATGGCGAACAAGGAAGCTGCGGTCGCCGAGCTCACGGAGTCCTTCCGTAGCTCGAACGCCGTTCTGCTCACCGAGTACCGCGGTCTCACGGTCGCGCAGCTCAAGGAGCTCCGCAACTCGATCCGTGAGCACGCCACGTACGCCGTGGTGAAGAACACGCTGACCAAGATCGCGGCGAACAACGCCGGCATCTCGTCGTTCGACGACGAGCTCGCCGGTCCGTCCGCTCTCGCCTTCGTCCACGGTGACACCGTCGCCGTCGCGAAGTCGCTGCGTGCATTCGCCAAGGCGAACCCCGAGCTCGTGGTGAAGGGTGGTTACTTCGACGGTAACCCGCTCTCCGCGACCGAGGTGGACAAGCTCGCCGACCTCGAGTCCCGTGAAGTGCTGCTCGGCAAGCTCGCCGGCGCCTTCAAGGCCTCGCTGTTCGGTGCTGCGTACCTGTTCCAGGCACCCCTCTCGCAGGCCGTCCGCACCGTGGACGCCCTTCGCGAGAAGCAGGAGTCCGCGGCCTGATCAGGCCCGCGTTCATCAACCACACGTACTAGCTAGTAGTAGGAGAAAATCATGGCGAAGCTTTCGCAGGACGAGCTCATCGAGGCCTTCAAGGAGCTCACGCTCATCGAGCTCTCGGACTTCGTGAAGAAGTTCGAAGAGGTCTTCGAGGTCACCGCGGCCGCCCCGGTCGCCGCTGCCGCCGCCCCCGGCGCTGCTGCCCCGGCCGAGGCCGCTGAGGAGAAGACCGAGTTCGACGTCATCCTCAAGTCCGCTGGTGACAAGAAGATCCAGGTCATCAAGGAGGTCCGTGGCCTGACGTCGCTCGGCCTCGGTGAGGCCAAGGCGCTCGTCGAGACCGCCGACGCCAAGATCCTCGAGGGTGTCAACAAGGAGACCGCTGACAAGGCGAAGGAGACGCTCGAGGGCGCCGGCGCCACGATCGAGCTCGCGTAGTCTCGACCGTTCGGTCACGAAGGCCGCTGTCCCCTCGGGGGCGGCGGCCTTCGTCGTGCGCGGCTGCGGTTCGCCTAGCTTCGGCTGCGCGAGACTCGGCCTGAGCGACCGTTCTCGTGACGAGAGGCCCGAGAACCGTCGCTGAGCCCGAGTCTCGGTGAGCGCAAACGACCGATCAGAAGACGACTCGGTGCTGGCGGAAGAGGGCACCGAGCCGGTCCGGATCGATCAAGTGCCACCAAGTCGGGCGGACGACCGTGCGCACGTCGGGGAACGACCGAAGTCGATCCTCGCGGACCTTCTCCTGCCAGACCGCCTCGGCTGGGGAACGCTCACCGAGCATCTCCGGATCCGAGTACTTCTGCTTCGAACTCGACGACCACGCCGAGCCCCTCGAACCAGAAGTCGACGCGGTCGACGCTGCCGTCCGCATGCCGGAACGTCTGCTGTGGAACCGGCGTCGGCAGTCCGAGTTCGACCATGCGGATCGCAGTGTACGACTCGCCAGCCGACTCGTGTCGAGGATCGAGAGCGGCCGCGACCGTCCGGCTCCGGACGGAACCGCGCCGGGGTCCGTCCGGAAGCGCATCGACGAATTCGTCCACCGTGAGCACGCCGGTCCGGACCGCGTGGTCGACGGCGACTGCAGCAACAGCGGGTTCGAGTGTGGTGGCGAGGTCGATCGCGGTTCGCAGCACCGAGGTGAGCGGTACGCCCGACATCGACCTCCGCTCCGTTCCGGTGTCCGGCGCTCCGGCGTGGCGGACGAGATGTGCTCGGTGCTCGGTGCGGAGGGTCGCACCGTCGGTGACGTGCACACGTGTCGGAGGAGCGACGACCGACGGCCATCCGTAGGCCAACGCCGCCGTCATGTGCGAGAACGCGGCGGTTGCACGGAGCCGGGGAGCGAGCGCCCGAGCGAGCAGGAGGTGCCGCCCGACCATGCTGAGCCGCTGCCAGTCCACGGCATCGACGAAGACGCCGTCCGCGACCCGCACGAGGAGGCCGGCACGGTGTCGTCGCTGGAGCGACCGCGCTCCGGACTTGTCCTGGTCGGTCGAACGGAGCAGCTGCACGTGTCGTTTCGTCATCACCGCAGCATGGGGGTCGGCTGCCGGGCCGATGACCGACGTGACGCGACCTGTGGACGGCGGGGAGCGCCTCCAGGCCTGTGGACGAGTCTCGGTGCGGAAGGGGCGAACCTCGCGCTGAGCGACGCTTCTCGTGCGCTCGGCCACGAGGAGTGTCGCTCAGGACGAGTCTCGGCGGGGCCGCGGCGCGTCAGCGCAGCGTGCTGTGGCGGCGGCCGTAGGCCAGGTAGAGGGCGGCGCCGGCGACCATCCAGATGCCGAACGCGATCCAGGTGCCGACGCCGAGGAACACCGCGAGCAGCACGCAGCACAGCGCACCGAGGATCGGCACGACGGGGAAGAGCGGCACGCGGTAGGAGCGCTCGAGGTCAGGTCGCGTGCGACGGAGCACGATGACGGAGACGTTCACCAGGGCGAACGCCACGAGGGTGCCGATGCTCGTCGCGTCGGCGAGTTCGCCGAGGGGGACCAGCGCGGCGACGACCGTGACGACCAGTCCGATGATGAGCGTGTTCGCGATCGGGGTGCCGGTGCGGGGCGACACGCGTCCGAACACCTTCGGGACCAGACCGTCCCGGGCCATCGTCAGCAGGATGCGCGTCTGCCCGTACAGCACGGTGAGCACGACGCTGGCGATCGCGATGACGGCGCCGATCGAGAACACGAGGGCGATCCAGGGCTGCGCGGTCACGTCGACGACGATGCGGACGAGGGACGCCTCGGTGGACGAGAACGAGGTCCACGGCCGGGCCCCGATCGCAGCGATCGCGACGAGGATGTACAGCGCGGTGATCAGCGCGATCGAACCGATGATCGCGCGGGGGAGGTCTCGGCGGGGGTTCTTCGCCTCTTCGCCGGCGGTCGAGGCCGCGTCGAAGCCGATGTACGAGAAGAACAGTCGGGACGCGGCTGCGGTGACCCCGGCAGCCCCCATCGGCGCGAGCGGTTCGAAGTTCTGCGCCCGGAAGGCCGAGAACGCCACCACGACGAAGAAGACGAGCAGCGCGATCTTCACGATCACCATGAGGGTGTTCACCCAGGCGCTCTCGCGGGCGCCGGGCAGCAGGATCGCGGTGGCGAGCAGCACCAGGACCGCGGCCGGCAGGTTCACGACGCCGCCCTCGCCCGGAGGGGCCGACAGCGCGGCAGGCAGGTGCAGTCCGAACACCCGCAGCGTCTCGTCGACGTACTCGCTCGCGCCGACCGCGACGGCAGCCACGGAGACGGCGTACTCGAGCACCAGGCACCAGCCGCAGACCCAGGCGATGCCCTCGCCCATCGTGGCGTACGTGTACGAGTAGCTCGACCCGGACGTCGGCACCGCGCCGGCCATCTCGGCGTACGACAGCGCGGAGAGGAGCGCTGCGACCCCGGCGACCACGAACGAGATCCACACCGCGGGGCCGGCGAGCGGCACGGCGGTCCCGAGCACCACGAGGATGCCGGTGCCGAGCGTCGCCCCGACACTGATCATCGTGAGGTGCCAGACCCCCAACGACCGGCGGAGCGGCTGACCGTCCACACCCGCCGAGGCCTCGGCCTGCAGCTGCTCGATCGGCTTGCGGCGGGCGAGCTGGGCGCGGAGGGACGTGGGGCGGGTGGGCGCGGACGTCATGGAACCTCGAGTGGTGCGGGGAAGGGGACGGCAAATGGTCGCATGCCCCCTGAACAGGGTCAAATGAGCCAGGGACCCGCCATGGACCGGCCGGGGCGGCCCAGGGATCGGCCGGTGACCGGCCGGGCGCGGCTCCGGGTCCGCCCGGCACCCCACCCGACCCCGCCGATGTCCGGGCGCGGGGCTAGGTTTGCACCATGGACAGGGGTGACGCGTCGTGAGCATGCACGGCGGGATGCGCGGCGGCGGCCGCGCCGGTGGTCGCATCTCGAGCGGCGACTTCGAGGCGCAGAAGGCCGCGAACGCCGAGGCCCCGAAGATCCCGCACCTCGTCAAGCGCATCTCCGGGCTGTTCGTGCCGCACCGGAACGCGATCATCCTGACGGTCGTCCTCGTCCTGGTGGGGGCGGCGATCTCCGTCATCCCGCCGCTCCTCACCCAGCGGGCGTTCGACGAGGGCCTGTTCCCGAAGGGCGGCGGCGGCCCGGACCTGCCGGTGCTGTACGTGCTCGTCGGCCTGATGGTCGCCCTGTGGATCGCGAGCGCCGGCGTCGGGGTCTGGCAGACGTACCTGACCGCGACCGTCGGCAACAAGGTCATGGGCTCGATGCGCATGCGGTTGTTCGGTCACCTCCGGCGGATGGAACTCGCGTTCTTCACCCGCACGAAGACCGGCGTCATCCAGTCGCGCCTGCAGAACGACGTCGGCGGCGTCGCCAGCGTGCTGAACAACACGATCTCGTCGGTGCTCGGCAACACCGTGACGGTGATCGCCGCGGTCGTCGCCATGCTGTTGCTCAGCTGGCAGATGACCCTCGTCGCCGTCGTCCTGCTGCCGTTGCTCGTGATCGCCCAGCGCCGGGTGGGGCAGGTCCGCGCCAAGATCGCGGCGCAGACGCAGGAGTCGCTGTCGGACATGACCGCGATCACGCAGGAGGCCCTGAGCGTCTCCGGCATCCTGCTGGCGAAGAGCTTCAACCAGCAGCGCGCCGAGACGCAGCGCTACGGCAACGAGAACCGCAATCAGATCCGCCTGCAGGTCCGCCAGCAGATGTCCGGCCAGTGGTTCTTCGCGATCGTGCAGATCTTCCTGTCGATCATCCCGGCGATCATCTACGTGGTCGCGGCCTACCTCATCATCGGGGACGTCCCGATCACGGCCGGCACCATCGTCGCGTTCACGACGGTGCAGTCCCGGCTGCTCTTCCCGACGGTCGGCCTGCTGCGTGTCGTCCTCGACCTGCAGACCAGCGGGGCACTGTTCGCGCGCATCTTCGAGTACCTCGACCTGCACCCGGCGATCACGGACTCGCCGACCGCGAAGCCCGTCGACGACTCCCGCGTGGGGCACGTGGCGTTCGACGACGTGACGTTCACCTACCCCGACGGCGAGGCCGACAAGCCGACGTTGCGCGGGGTGTCGTTCGAGCTCCAGCCGGGGCAGTTCGCCGCGTTCGTCGGGCCCTCCGGCGCGGGCAAGACGACGGTGTCGTACTTGGTGCCCCGGCTGTACGAGGCGACCGAGGGGTCTGTTCGGTTCGCCGGGCAGGACGTCCGGGACCTCGAGCACGAGGACCTCATGCGCCACGTCGGCATCGTCAGCCAGGAGACCTACCTGTTCCACGCCACGATCGGCGAGAACCTGCGGTACGCCCGGCCGGACGCCACCGACGCGGAACTCGAGCAGGCGGCGCGGGCGGCCAACATCCACGAGACGATCGCCTCGTTCCCGGACGGGTACGACACGGTGGTGGGGGAGCGCGGCTACCGGCTGTCCGGGGGCGAGAAGCAGCGCATCGCCATCGCCCGCGTGCTGCTGAAGGACCCGCCGGTCCTGGTGCTCGACGAGGCCACGAGTGCGCTCGACTCGATCTCGGAGCGGGTCGTGCAGACGGCGCTCGACAACGCCGCCGCCGGTCGGACGACGATCTCGATCGCGCACCGTCTGTCGACCATCCGCGACGCGGACGTCATCTTCGTCCTCGACCACGGACGGATCGTGGAGCAGGGCAGCCACGACGAGCTGCTGGCCCGGGACGGCGTCTACGCGACGCTGCACCGCCAGCAGAACGCACCGGTGGACGCGGTCGGCGGTTGAGCGTGCCGCGGCGCCTGAGCGTGCCGCGGCCGCGGCACCCGACGCGGCCCTGACGTACCGCCCGCGGCCCTGACGGACCGCCCGCCGGCCTGGAGGCGCGTGGCAGGCGCCGCCCCGCGCCTCCAGGCCGACACGTGTCGCGTGACACCCATCGCTGACGCAACACGCACGGATGCTGACACGAGTGTTGCTCGTGTGGTACCTGTGGACGAACCACACACGCGTGCCGTGCCCCTGAGCGGAGTTCGAAGTGACTGCTGTCCCACCGACGTCCGACCCCATCCCGCCGACGGGACCGACCACTCCCGACGCGCCACGCGTCGTCGAGGACGCACCCCGGAGGAAGGGGAAGCTGCGGGCCTTCCTCACGAGCGGATCGCTCGACATCCAGTCCAAGCTCCTCGTGATGCTGCTCGCGGTGAGCATCGTCGCCGCACTCGTGGTCGCCGTCGTCGGCTACGTGAACGGCCGCGAGTCGCTGCAGGCCGCCGCGTTCAACCAGGTCACGTCGCTGCGCGAGGCCCGCATCACGGAGCTGAAGCGGTCGTTCGGGCAGTTCACCCAGACGGTCGTCGCGCAGACACGCAACGAGAGCGTGATCGGGGCGACCAAGGCGTTCGAGTCGGGCTGGGACGACCTGCAGTCGCGACCGGTGTCGGACGCCGACCACACGACGGTCGAGTCCTGGTACCGGGACACGTTCGTCCCGCAGCTCGACGAACGCAGCGGCGGGACCGCGAACCCGGACCAGTTCGCCCCGACCGCGGACCCGCAGGCGTACCTGCAGGCGCGGTACACGGCACCGTTCACCGACTACGACAAGGCGATCGCGCAGGAGGACGCCGGTGACGGCAGTGCCTGGTCGAGCGCGCACGCCGAGTACCAGTCGTACTTCCGGCAGGCCGTCGAGGCCGCCGGCTACGAAGACCTGCTGCTGATGAACACCGACGGTGACGTCGTCTACTCGGCGTACGCGGGCGCGGACCTCGGGACGAACCTCGAGAGCGGGCCCTACCGTGACTCGAACCTCGCGGCCGGCTACCAGCAGGCGCTCCAGCTGACGAGCGCGGACGACTTCGTGGTGACCGACTTCGCGCGGTACGTGCCGAGCCTCAACGTGCCGACGCTCTGGGTGATGTCGCCGGTGGGGGAGAACGGCAAGATCATCGGCGTGATGGCCGTGCAGGTGCCGGTCGACCTCATCACGCAGGTCATGACCGGCAACGAGCAGTGGAAGGACGACGGCCTCGGCGACACCGGGGAGTCCTACCTCGTCGGCGCCGACCACCTGATGCGGTCCTACCCGCGGCAGCTGCTCCAGCACCCGGAGCAGTACCAGCGCGACGTGGTTTCTGCCGGCACGGCTCCGTCGACGGCGGCGCGCCAGGTGGCGGTCAAGGGTTCGGTGCTCCTGCAGGAGGTCAACACCGCACCCGTCACCCGGGCGTTGCAGGGCAAGTCCGGGACGGTCATCGGCACCGACTACCGCGGCAAGGAGGTCCTGTCGGCCTACGCTCCGCTCGAGGTCGACGGCCTCCGATGGGTGGTCGTGGCACAGATGGACACGTCCGAGGCGTTCGCGCCGGTGAACGCGTTCACCCGGAACATCGGCCTGGCGCTGGTCGGCATCATCGTCCTGGTCAGTCTGCTGTCGCTCCTGCTGGCGCAGGTGTTCGTCCGGCCGATCCGTCGGCTGCAGACCGCCGTGAACCGGGTGAGCTCGGGCGACCTCGGCGTCGAGGTGAAGACGAAGGGCGGCGACGAGATCGGCGACCTCGGCCTGGCGTTCAACGACATGAGCCGCAGCCTGCAGGTGAAACAGGACCTGCTCGACGAACAGCGGCGCCAGAACGACACGCTGCTGCTGACCCTGATGCCGGAGGAGGTCGCACGCCGCTACAAGCAGGGCGACGAGACCATCGCCTCCGACCACCAGGACGTCGCCGTGGTCTACGCGGACATCATCGGGTTCGACGAGTTCGCGTCGGGGCTGACGGCGGAGGAGTCGCTGTCGCTCGTCAACGACGTCTGGCGTTCGCTCGACGAGGCGGCGGGTCGGCACGGCATCGAGCGGGTGCGCACCACCCGCAGCGGCTACCTGGCCAGCTGCGGGCTGAGCGTCCCCCGCGTGGACAACGTCCGACGGGTCGTCGACTGGGCGGAGGAGGCGCAGGGCGTGCTCGAGCGCTTCAACGCCCAGCACGGGTCGAAGATCGGCCTGCGCGCGGGCATCGACACGGGCCAGGTCACGAGCGGTCTGGTCGGGCGGTCCAGCATCGTCTACGACATGTGGGGCGACGCCGTCAGCCTGGCGTACCGGGTGCAGGGCATCGCGCCCGCGCCGGGCGTCTACGCCACACAGCGGGTGGTCGACAAGCTCGGCGACCGTGCCGGGGTCGCCGACGCCGGCACGGTCCAGACCCAGAACGGCCCGCAGAAGGTGTGGAAGCTCGAGCGCAGCACGGGGGTGTCCTCGTGACCGCGTTCTGGCAGCAGCCGTGGTTCTGGCCGGCGATCAGCGTGATCGTCGGGCTGCCGGTCCTGCTGCTCGTCCTGACCGAGCTGCAGTCGAACCTGGAGCGCCGCGGCAACTCGCTCCACAAGGTGATCGGGCTGCTCCGGAACGCCGTCGTGCCGATCATCGCGATCCTGATCCTGTCGGTGCAGGTCACCGACGCGGTGGACCCCGGCAAGCCCGTGGTGAACCAGATCATCGGCACGGTGCTCGGGTTCCTCGTCATCGTGTTCGTGCTCAACGGCCTGAACATCATGCTCTTCACGAACGCCCGGGAGGGCTCGTGGCGGGAGAAGATCCCCTCGATCTTCGTGGACATCGCCCGCATCGTGCTCATCGCGCTCGGGCTCGCGCTCGTGTTCAAGATCGTCTGGGGTGCGGACGTCGGCGGCATCTTCACCGCGCTCGGCGTCGGGTCGCTCGTGATCGGCCTCGCGCTGCAGTCCGCCGTCGGCCCGGTGATCGCCGGGCTGTTCCTGCTCTTCGAGCAACCGTTCCGACTCGGTGACTGGCTCGACGCCGGCGGCGTGCGCGGCCGGGTCGTCGAGGTGAACTGGCGGTCGGTGCACATCGACACGGGCGCCGGGATCCTGATCATGCCCAACTCCTCGCTGGCGGGGGCGTCGTTCACGAACCTCAGCCGGACGGGAGGCACGTTCCCGGTCTCGACGGACGTCGCGTTCACGACGGACGACCCGCCGGCCGCCGCGGTCGCCCTGCTGCAGCGGGTCGCGGCCGGCCTGCCACAGCGGTACCCGGGCACGCAGCCCGTCGCCGTCCCGACGGGCGGGGCGGGCTACACGGTGTCGTTCGAGGTGCGCGGCC